>CAYVQL010000441.1:0-7311 GCA_964454135.1 uncultured Enterobacterales bacterium
CTCCACCCTCTCCTTGACCGCCCGCACCACCACGGCCGCGCTGCTGGCCCCGATACCCAGCTCCAGCGTGGGCTGGTTCTTCAGGAAGGCCCGCAGCAGGCGCATCGACGAGTAGTCCACGAAGCTGGCGTAGTAGAGGATGCAGCCCTCACCCTGGGGCTCCACCACCCAGTAGCCGTTGTTGGCTGCGAAATCGCCCTGGACCTGCTCGTACTCCATGCGAAAGGGCCCCGTGCGCCGGTAGCGCAGCGTGTACTCCACCTTGATGTTCACCAGCAGGTCGAAGGCCAGCTCGAAAGCCACCGTGGCGGACCCCTCGCCCCCCTCCGCCACGACGGCCTCCTGAACCTGCGGCATCCAGCTGGGATAGCTGGCGAAGTCCTCGATGACGTCCCAGACCCGCTGCGGCGGCGCATCTATCGCGGTGGCGGCCGTAGCCATGCGCAGGCGGCCGTCGCCGCCCAAGGAGATGGCGACCAGGGGGCCCTCACGGGTCAGGGCGGCGATGGTGCCGCCGTCGAGCCGCTCGATGTCCAGTGCGCCGACTGGCAGGACGCAGAGCAGGCAGAGAAAGAGCGCGAGCTGCATGGGAGGCCTCCTGCACCATCTTCCCACCCGCAGGGAGAGGCTTCAACGCGCCCAACAGTGATAGGATGACCGACGTGCGCCAGGGAGGCTCCATGGAGATCCGCGTCGACACCACCCTGACCCACCCCAGAGAGCTGGTCTACCGCACCTACCAGGACCGCCTGCCCGAGCTGGTGCGCTACCTGCCCAACGTGCAGGAGGTGCGCGAGCTGGAACGCAGGCGCGAGGGCAACCAGCTGCACCTGGTCAACCTATGGCGCGCCAGGGGCGAGATCCCCCGCGTGGCCCAGGGCCTCATCAAGCCCGAGATGCTGCGCTGGCACGACTACGCCGACTGGGACGACGAGAGCTGGACCGTGCGCTGGCGCTTCGAGATGGCCTTCATGCGGGACCGCGTGCGCGTGGGGGGCCGCAACCGCTTCGAGGCGCTGGGGCCGCGGCGCACGCGCCTGGCGCTGCGCGGGGACTTGAGCATCGATGCCAGCGACCTGCCCGGGGTGCCCCGCTTCCTGGAGCGCCGGGTGGGCCGAGCCGTGGAGCGCTTCGTGCTGGCGCTGGTGGAACCAAACCTGGTCAAGACCTCCGAGGGCCTGCAGCGCTTCCTGGACGAGGGGCGCTAGCAGGGCCGGCGGGGGGTATGGAACCGGACCCCCTTTGCACTGGGCTTCGATCGTGCCAACATGTCATTCCGCCCTTGTGCGTTGACGACGCGGAGGCCAGTCATGTCCGGCGAAGTGCTGCTCTTGAACCAGGACCACGTTCCCTTATGCATCACCTCCCTGGTGCGCGCCGTGGGCCTGATGTTCGACGACAAGGTGCAGGTGCTGCGTGAGTACGGGGATCGGGTGATCCGCTCCCCCAGCCGCACCTTTCCCTGGCCCGCCGTGCTCCTGCTGCGCTACTACGTGCCCTTCCTGCCGCGCGTGCGCTACTGCACGGCCAATGTCTTCGCCCGCGACCGCTGGGCTTGTCAGTACTGCGGCGTGCGCCTGCCCAGGCCCGGGCGTGGCCGCCCCAACGCCACCATCGACCACGTGGTGCCCCGCGCCAAGGCCAGGGACGGCCGAGTGGTGCTGCCGTGGAACCGGCGCAGCGTTCCCGTCACGGGCTGGGCCAACACGGTGGCCGCCTGTCAACCCTGCAACCAGCGCAAGGGCTCCCGCACGCCCGCCCAGGCCGGCATGAGCCTGCGGCGCTTCCCCCGCCGCCCCAGCCCCCTGGACTCCATCTGGCTCAACCTCCGGCCGCAGGCCATCCCTCCCGAGTGGGACTGCTGGGTCCCGGAGACCTGGCGCGATCATGAGAGCAGCAGAGGGAGGGGGACACCCCCTCCCGCTGACCGCGCTTCGCGCTCCCCCTCCCCCGTCCCCCACCGCTATGGCGCCAGGCCGCCCCTGGTTTCATAATCCAGGGACGACCAGGCTAGGCGGTGGGGAACTATCACGCCGGAGCTTGAGGGGAACCACCCGCGCGGCCCGTGGTCGACCAGAGACCTGGAGACCAGCATGCGACTCTCCGTTCCACTCTGCAATCTGCTGTTGTCGCCGAGCGGCGTCGCCGAGGAGCTTCCTGCGGCAGATCCCTCGCCCTTCCACGAAGCGGTGCTCGGCTACGCCCGCAGCTACCTGGGCAAGACCTGGCGCTGGGAGGGTCGCGACAGCCCGCGCTATCCGGGCGTGGACTGCCTGGGGCTGCTCTACCTGGCCTTCGGGCGCGCCACCGGCACGCCATGGACCCGCTACCCCACCGATCCCGCGCCCCTGGTGGCCAGCGGCATGCTGGGCCAACCCCTGCCGGGACTGGATGGCCGCCTGCGGGCCGAGGCGGACCTGGGCCTGCTGCAGCGCGGCGACGTGCTCTACTTCCTGATCGCCGAGCGCGAGATCCCGGACGAGCCCCTGCTGGTGGCCCAGGGCGTGCGCTACTGGCCCTGGCACACCGGCCTCTACCTGGGCGAAGACCAGCACCAGGTGCTGCACGCCGAGCCCGGCGGCCTGGTGCGCCAGCAGCCGCTGGAACAGATCGCCTACGATGCCCTCTACGTCACGCGCCTGGCCGCGCCCGAGGGCTGGAAGGGGGTGTCAGGCACTAGGAACTGATACTTTCGGAGAAAGCACCAGTTCCTAGTGCCTGACACCCGAAACCCGAAAGAGAAGCGTAGAGCGAGCCGAGGATCAAGGGTTAAGGAAGGGCGACCGTGTCCAGCCGCCTCTTCGCCATGTACCACTGGGAGCAGCTGTTGATCGCCGTCGCGGCGATCACCTGGGCGCTGCACCGCTGGGCTTGGCCGCGCTGGGCGCCGCGCCTGGCCGCTGCCGCGCAAAAGCGCTTCCCCGAGCTCTGGAAGAGGGCCCGCGCCCTGGCTGAGCGCAAGCACGCCGGCCTGGTCCTGGACTGGGTGCTGGCGGGCGTCTGCCTGCTGGTGGCGGGCGGGGTGCTGTGGAGCGTCTGGAGCGCGCTGGCCCCCAATAGCGGTCCATCCGGCCCGGACCATCCCTACTACATGGGCAGCGCCCTGGCCTTCGAGACCGGCGACTGGAGCCTGTACCACGACGACCGCTACCCCAGCTTTCCCTGGCTGGTCAGCCTGCTGGCGGGTGATCCCTACGACGTGGTCCTGCTGGGCTGCCGCTTCAGCGAGCTGGTCACCATCGCGGCGGTGCTACCGCTCTACTGGATCGGTCGCCTGCTGGGCGGTCGGTCGGCCGGGGTGATCGGCGCCCTGGTGGCCGCCTTCCAACCCCTGGTGATCGACACCGGCCACACCTACACGCCCTACCCGCTCATAGCCACGCTGGACGCCGGCCTGTTGGCCCTGGGCATGGTCCAGGTGCGCCGCGGCGCCCTCTGGCCGGCGGTCGTCATGGGCCTGCTGGGGGCCCTGGCCATAGGCGCCGATCCCAAGCAGATCCCCCTTGTGCTGATGGCCTTCGCCATCTGCGGCGGCTGGCACCTGCTGCGCTCCAAGAAGCCCTGGTGGCAGCGCATCGCCGTGCTGGCCGTGCTGGGGCTGCCCCTGGTGACCACCCAGCTGCTGGTGGGCGCCTACGTGCCTGAGCTGATGAGCCTGGAGGGCATCACCGCCCGCACCACGCTCAACTTCACCGGCGACGCCATCGAGCAGCACGTGCACGACGGCTTCAGCCTGGGCGCCCCCGACGCCTGGCGCAAGCTGCTGCCGGCCTTCGCGCGCATCGCCGCCAACGTGGCCCCCCCCGAGGGTCACGCCGTGGATCCCTGCTTCCTGGAGTCCATGCCCCTGGTCTACCCCCGCACCTCGCCCCACTGGGCGGCGCTGATCCTGGCCCTGCCCTTGCTGGCCCTGTTCCGCGCGCGCATGCGCCGTGGCCGCCTGGCCGCCGTGGCCCTGCTGCTGCTGACCGGCCTGATGGCCTCCTCCACCATTCGGCTGCGCTACACCAACCGCTACGCCATGGCCCACGGCCTGCTGGTCCCCACCGCCATCGCCTCCACCATGGGCATGCTGCTGGGCGGCCCGGCCGTGGCCGCCGCAGGGGCTGTGGCCCTGCTGCACCCCGAGTGCTGGGCCTCCCATCGCGACACGCGCTTTCTGCACACGCGGAGCCGCAACGCCGACCTATGGGCCATGGGAGAACGCGCCGACACCGTCTTCCTGCTGCAGTGGGCCATGCAGAACCTGCCCCAGGACGCCACCATCTACGACTTCAGCGAGTCGCGGCCCATGATCACCCTGGCCGCCGGCGCCCCCTACGTGCGCTGCACCCAGCAGCACGACATGTGCAACTCGGCCATCGAGGCCGACCAGGGCACGCTGATCGCCCTGCTGCGGGCCAACGAGTTCATCAGCTCTGAGGTGCCCGAGGGCAAGCGCCTGAAGATCGTGGCCAGCAAGGAGATGCCGCCGCAGGTGGGAGACTGCTGGACCTGGCTGAAGGCGGTCGAGGAGCGAGCCGCCCTCTACCAGTGGAACTGCGAGGAACGGCCCAGAGCCTGGCGCACGCCCCGCGATCGCCCGCCCAGTCCCAAGGAGCTGCGCCTGCGGGCGGAGCGCGAGGCGGCACAGCAAGCCAGCGAACTGGACTGATCCTCAGCCCGCTCCGTCCACCAGCGGGCAGGCCTCGAACTCGGGCTCCGGCTCTTGGCGCAGCCGCGCCCAGAGGTAGCGGTGCAAGCTCTCGGCTACCACCCGGTTGCCGAACTCGTTCATGTGCACGTCCGTGACGAAGGTACGCATCCAGACCAGATGGGTGTCCAGGTACTCGTAGACCTCGGGCGCCACGTACTGCTCGTCGGGACCGGGCTGGTAGGCCTGCTCGAAGAGCAGGCGCCGCCGCCCGCCGCGGCACTGCACGACCTGCTGCACGTCGCCCTTCAGCTCCAGCCGCAGGCCGTCGCTCCGCTCGTGGCAATCCAGAATGCCGGCGATGTCCACCATGGGAAAGTGGGGCGACACCTCTTCCACCAGGGCGGCGCGGTAGCGCAGGAAGCGCCTCATCCAGGGGTAGAAGCTGTTGGCGGGCTCCACGATCACCAGCGCCTGCGCCTCGGCCGCGCGCACGGTCTCCACCAGCTGCCGCACGTGCTGCCGGTAGTCGTCCAGCGGCCGGTGGAACATGGGCAGGGCGTCGTTGACCCCCAGCGAGAAGACCCAGAAGTCCACCTCGTAGTCGCGCGAGTGCTTGATGAAGGCGTTCTCGGCGTAGTTGGTGAGCATGCAGGGAATGCCGAAGTTGATCACCTCGAACTTCTTGTCCAGGGGAGGCTGGGCGTTGAGCAGATCCTGCAGCACGTGGCAGTAGGTATGCTCGTCGGACACGCCCTCGCCAAAGGTCACGCCCGTCCCGATGACGCCGACGCGAAAGACCCCGGGCGGGCGCTTGTAGTCGTAGACTCGCGAGTCGCGGAAGCCGCGCGCATTGACGCTGGCCTCGTACCACATCACGCGCCGGGCCGGCGGCAGGCGGCCGTCGTAGGTCACCAGCTGCGGCAGGTCGGGCAGGGCCCAGGAACCGGACTGGTTGGGCTGCAGGCGCAGGGTCTTCAGCTGGCGGCCCTCGTGCTCGAAGGCGAAGACCTCAGGCAGGGGGGCCACGCTGACCTCTTCGCGGAACTCGAAGAAAGGCGTGTCGGGCGGGATGGGTTGCGGCAAGTCTCGCTGCGCATTCAGATGCAGCAGGAACAGGCCCAGCGCGCCCAGCAGGGCGATGCCCGCCAGGGCAAGGGGCACCCGTCGACCCGGCCTGGAGGCGGGCCTCATCAGTTCGCCCGCGTGCGGGCGCAGTTCTTCAAGACCGAAACGGCGTTGCTGGCGCGGAAGGTCCGCTGCTCGGCGGCCATCCAGTTCTCATCGAAGCTGGCGTTGGCGGTGGCCACATCGGGCATTCCGTCTCCGTCCAGGTCCCCCACGGCGAGGCAGCCCGGCTCGTAGCCCGCGCCGTAGTCGTGCCGCTCGGGGAAGCGCCCCTGCCCGTCGCCTAGCAGCACGGTGATGTTGTTGCCGTGGTAGTTGGCGGCCACCAGGTCCAGTTGGCCGTCGCCGTCCGCATCCGCCACGGCCAGGTCCACCGGATCGCGGGCAGCTGGGCGCTCTTCCAATAGATCGAAGCCGCCGTCGCCGCGCCCGCGGAACACCGAGATCGTGGACGAACCGAAGTTGGCGGTGGCCAGATCCGCGTGCCCATCGCCGTCGAAATCCGCCAGCGCCACAGCCACCGGGGAGTCCCCCGCACCCACCCCCGCCGCGTGGGCCAGGCCCTGGGCGCCGCCCAGCAACACGCCCACCGCGTTCTTCTCGGGCAGCGTGGCCACCACGTCGCCGTAGCCGTCCCCGTTCACGTCACCCATGGCCAGCGCCCAGGGGCAACCCTGGGGATCGGCCCAACTGGGCGCGAGAAAGGTCCCGTCGCCACGCCCCCGCAGCAGGCCGACCGCGCAGCGCCGCCGGTCGGCGTAGGCCAGATCCGGCGACCCATTCGGCTCCAGTCGCCCCCAAGCCAGGTCGTGGGCGTCGATCTGGCCGGACTGCCACAGCACCTCGCCCTGCGGAGCCATGCCCGGCAGCACGGTGAGCGTGCGCTGGGCGCTGTCCGCCGCGGCCAGATCCGCCCTGCCATCGCCATCGAAATCCGCAGCGATCACGGCCCGCAAGCTGCGCCCCAGCTTGCGCTGCAGCGGCGCGCCAAAGCGCCCCTGGCCGTCGTTGAGCAGCAGGTGGAGGCTGCCGTCCGTCAGGCCCGCCGCCACCAGGTCCCGGTCCTGGTCGCCATCCAGGTCGGCCATCACCATGGAGAGGGACATGGTCCCGATGTCGTACTCCGGCGCCGAGAGCAGTCCTCCGCGGCCGTCGTTCAGGTAGAGCGAGGCATTGCGGCTGGCGGAGTTGGCGGTGGCCACCTCCAGGAAGCCATCGCCATCCACATCCAGCGAGCCCACCGCGTTGACGCAGTGCCCAGCGGGCAGCTTTCCCACCAGCTGGAACCGACAACCGCCCAGGCCCCGCAGCACGGTGGTGGTGGCGGGGCTGCCCCCGTCGGCGGTCAGCAGATCCGGCTTGCCATCCTGGTGCAGGTCCATGGCGAAGATGTAGTCGGGCACAGATCCCGCGTCCTGCCGCTCCACCAGGCTGAAGGCGCCCTGGCCCGTGCCCCGCAGGATGTGCACCTGGTTGCGCGAGCGATCGGCGGCGGCCAGATCCAGCGCCCCGTCCCCGTCGAAGTCGGCCAGCTCGACATCGGCGATATT
>CAYVQL010000442.1:0-7306 GCA_964454135.1 uncultured Enterobacterales bacterium
CGCCGACCTTGTGGGCGCCGGTGGGGAAGTACTTGCCCACCAGGCCGATGATGCGGGCGTCCACGCCGGTGAGGGACTTGGGGAACTCGATCCAGTTGCCCGTGTTGTACAGGCCGGTCTCGGGGTCGTTCTTCCAGGTGATGCGGAAGAGGTTGAGCGGGTCCACGTCCCACAGCCCCACCTCGGGCAGCTTCTGCTTGATCTTGGCGGGCACCTTCTCCGGATCCAGCTGCTCGGCGAACGTGGGAATGACGATGTTGAGGTCGCGGCAGCGCTGGATGGTCTTCTGCAGCACTTCTTGATTGATCCGGTCGATGATCCGCATGGAGGTCTCCTTGGAGGTAGAGCGAAAAAGATCCCGCTCTCTAGCCGGAGGGGGGGCGGCAGTCAAAGGTGCAAGGGCCAACGCCATTGGGCTCCGCTAATATGAAACCTCAACAGCCCGACGGAGGAGAGCCATGGAGTCCGGTCCCGCACTGCGTCTTGCCCTGATGCTGACCACAGCCCTCAGCCTGCAGGCCTGCGAGGGCTGCCGCTCGACCGGGGAGACGGCCGAGTCCGGCGATGCCGGCGAGTCGGGCGCTGACAGCGAGCCGGCGGACAGCGAGCCCGAGCAGAGCCTGTACGACCAGGTCTGCCAGGACGAGGCCGAGCTGGCATGCCCCGACGACATGACCGCCATCTGCGGCGCCTTCTGCATGGATCTGTGGGAGGCCTCGCGGCTCGATGCCAGCGAGAAGAGCGGCGGCAGCGACGGCACACTGGCCGTCAGCCAGGCCGGCGTGATCCCCTGGTACTCCTCCGACGGCAAGGCCGGCATGAACCAACAGATCGCAACCGCAGCCTGCGAAGCGGCCGGCAAGCAGCTCTGCTCGCCCGAGGAGTGGCAGGTGGCCTGCGCCGGCGCCGACGAGCTGAGCTACTGCTACGGCGACAAGTACGTCGCCTCCACCTGCAACGGCATCGACGCCTTCTGCGACTGCGACGGCGACGGAGAGCCCGACGGCGAGGACGCCTACGCCGGCTGCCGCTACGAGTGCGACACCGACCTGCGCGTCGTGCCCACCGGCTCCTTCCCCGACTGCATCGATGCCTGGGGCGTCTTCGACATCAACGGCAACGTCTGGGAGGTCGTCAGGACCGACGACGGCCACAACCACTACCGCGGCGGCGCCTACAACTGCAGCGACTCCGAGGCCCTGCACAAGTGCGACTACGACGGCCAGGAGAACGGCGGCTTCCCCAGCGCCAAGGGCTTCCGCTGCTGCGCCGATGGCGAGCTGGCGCCCTAGCCCATCCGGTACTCGCGCCGCGTGAACTCCGGCTGCTGCCAGAGCTGGTGCCGGTTCCTGAACCCGGTGAAGCGGATCATCGGAGAGACCAGCCGCGACAGCCAGCGCTCCTTGCGAGTCAGGGGGCCGGTGGCGGCCACGATGCGCTGGAAGAGATCGTCTGCCCAGGCGGCCTGCCCGGGCTCCAGGTGGGCCAGGCTGCCCGGGATGAGCATGGCGTAGCGGTGGGCGTCGCGCTTGTACTTCTGCGCCTTGGCGCGCACGCGCGGGCGGGCATGGTCCTTCAGCTCCAGGAAGCCCTGCAGGAAGTTCTCGGCCATGCGGAAGACCGAGGGGCCCAGGCGGGCGAAGTCGTCGCGGTACAGGCGCAGCTGAAGCTGGGAGATCCCCTCCGGCGAAAAATGCGGATGGCGGAACATCAGGTGCGTGCCGTCCCACTTGCTCCGGTCCATGAAGACGTCCTGCAGCACGCGCCCCTCGGCCTGCAGCCGCTCGTGCAGGGGCGTGCCGTAGTCCAGGTTGTAGAGCATGTACTGGGTCATGGCAGGCCGCAGGTCCATCAGCTCGTCGAACTCCTGCTGCACGATCTCGGGGGTCTGGTAGTCCATGCCCAGGATCATGGAGGCCATCACATTGATGCCATGGCGACGTAGCTCCGCGAAGAGCTCCCGGCAGGACCTGCCCCGCATCTTCTCGAAGCCGGTGCGCAGGCCCTCGTAGCCGATCCAGATCCAGTCGATGCCCATCTCCACCAGCTCGTCCGCGCTGTACTGGGAGAGCGCCTTGACGCTACTGAGGATGCTGACGGAGATGGCGGGCAGGTCCGAGGCCCGGATGGCCTGCAAGAAGCCCCGGCCGCGGGCCGGATTGAGCAGGAAGTCCTCGTCGGTGATGTAGAAGTTGCGCATCCGGGGATAGACACCGCGCAGGCGGTATATGGCGTCCAGCACGGACTGTCCGTCGCGCAAAAAGGGGATGTAGCGGCGCTGGTGGTAGTGCGAGGTGGCGCAGAACTCGCAGCCGTTGGGGCAGCCCAGCCCAGCGAACACGAAGCCGGAGAAGTCGGGATTGGGGATGGAGAAGATCGTCCGGTGCTGGGTGATCACGGGTTGCTCGAGGGGCCGGTCCGGGTCCTCGCCCAGCAGCTCGCGCATGAAGGCCACGCCTTCTCCGCGGCAGATGTGATCGGCGTGAGGCCGCAGCTCTTCTTCGGGCAGGGAGGTGCCGTAGCTGCCCAGGATGATGCGCGCCCCGGGGGCCAGCTCGCGCACGGCCCTGGCCATGGGGATCATCTTGTGCATGGTGGAGGCCACGAAGGCGATCCCCACGTAGTCGTAGCCCTTCTTCAGCTCGCGGCGGAACCGCCCCATGCTGGGGTAGTGCAGGGTGGTGGTGGGGATCCGCAGGTTCTGCGCGATGAAGTCGATGCTCCACTGCGTGGAGGTGCCGCCGGAGCAGAAGACTCCCTGGGCCCACATCAGCTGAAAGCCGCCCTCGGCCCTGACCAGGAAGGAGTCGCCGTGCTGGGGGCCGAAGGGCTTGCAGACGCTGCTGAGGAGGAGTCTGGGCATCGACTTCCAGCCTATTGCGTCCCGCCCGCGCCGTCCGAATACGAGCCCCGGCTTTTTTGCCGACTCCGGACAGGAACCGGCGGACAGCGCCTCGGTTCAGAGGCAGAACACAAAGATGATGAACTTCATAGCATTTCTCGGCCCATTCCTCTCCAACGCCCTGGCCAACCCGATTGTAGGTGGGGAGCTCTCGGACGAACATCCCGAGGCGGTCCTGATCAGCATCTCCGGCTACACCTGCACCGGGACCTTGGTGGATCCCAGCTGGGTGCTGACCGCCGCCCACTGCGTGGTGGGTGCCAGCACCAACTGGGCAAAGGTCTACGTCGGCGCCGACCCTCGCCACAACGACATCGACGCCCAATCCGGCATCACGGCCATGTACGCCCACCCGGACTACCGCTCGAACATGAGCAATGGGGCCGACGCCGGCTTGATCCAGCTCACGGATCCCATCTACGAGGTGGAGCCGGCCATGCTGACACGCACGCCCGTGGACGACACCTGGAAGGGCCGCGACGTGCGCTACGTGGGCTACGGCGTCACCACCGAAGACAGCGACGACTCAGGCACCAAGCGGGCCGTGACCGTCCCCTTCTACCAGTTCGACCAGCACTGGATGTACACCTGGGACAAGGGACACAATATGTGCTGGGGCGACTCGGGCGGTCCGGCCTACGTGGAGATGGAAAACGGCGTGGTCGTGGCAGGGGTGATCTCCTGGGTGGGGACCTGGTACGACGACCAGTACCCCTGCAGCACCGGCTGGGGCTCCTCCACCCGCATCGACACGGTGCTGGACTGGATCGAAGAGTACCTGGAGCCGAGCTATGTCGAGGACGTGGGGCTCGAACCCGTGGACACGGGAACGCCCGCGGACACGGGACAGGCACCCAACGACAGCGGGGCGGCGGACACCGGACAGGCGGACGAGACGACGCAGGGCAAGGACAAGGGTGGCTGCGGCTGCCACGCGGGCTCCGGCGTCGGGTTCCTCGGTGCGGGCCTGGGCCTGTTGGGCCTGGTGCGACGGCGGCGCCGGAACGGCTGAACGCCACAGGATCACCGCCCCAAGAAAGCGGGACAAGGACAGGTGGGAACCATAATACCCGGCCGATCTCTACGCCCACAGGGCCGCTGTCCCGGAAAACGGGATATGATTCCACGGCGTCACGGTATTCACCGACCTAGATTCGAGCCTTCCCCCTTGCGTCCCATCAAGATCATCATCGCCTGGAGTCTCTCCGTCCTGGGCCTGCTGCTGCCCTGGCGAGCACGCATCCTCTTCAGCGAGCTCCTGGGCTGGGTCGCGCAGCTGGTGCCCCCCGAGCTCTACGCCATGGAGGAGCTGGACGCGGGCAGCGCTCCTCCGCGGGAGGACGCGTGACGCACCCGTCAGCCAAAGGCAACGTCGCCCTTCTGTTCTCGGGCGGTCTGGACTCATCGGCCGCGGCTATCCTGCTGGCCGAGCAATACGAGATCATCCACCTGCTGACCTACTGTAACGACCACGGGCATCTCTTCGTCTCCGCATCGAGGGGAGCGGCCCGCGACCTGGCCAGGGCCTTCCCCGGCCGCATCCGGCACCGCATCTCGTCCTGCGGTTCCCTCTTCGAGAGTCTCGTGACCTCGGAGCTGATGCGCAACTACCGGCACTACCAGTCCCGCCTGATCTGGTGCTTCGGCTGCAAGCTGGCCATGCACTCCGAGACCATCGCTCACTGCCTGCGCGAGCGCCTGAGCGCGGCCTCCGACGGCTCTTCCTCCGAGACCGAGTACTACGTGGAGCAGTCCCCCCTGGGACTGCGGCTGATCAAGGGCTTGTACGCCGAGTTCGGCATCGACTTCGTCAACCCGGTGCACCGCATCGCCACCCGCGAAGAGGAGCAGCGGCTGCTGCGGGCCAAAGGGGTACGGCTCGGCATCGCATTCCGCAAGCGCAACCCCGGCACCCAGCCCCTGTGCGTCCCCGGCAACGCCATCCACCTGCTGTCGACCCTCTTCTCCATCCACCCGCAGCTGCCCGAGCAACAGGTTCGCAGTTTCTTCGACGACAAGGCGCCGGTCTGCAAGCGCTGGATCGAGTCGACGCTGTCGCACACGGACCGCCAGGTGGCGCTGTGAACGACACCGCTGACTCTCGGGAAGGCCACGTGGCGGTGCTCTTCAGCGGGGGCACCGACTCCACCTGCACGGCCGTCCTGGCCGCCGAGCGCTTCTCACGTGTCCACCTGCTGACCTTCCAGCGCTTCGGCATGTTCGGCGTGGAGCGCTCCGAGACCAACCACCGCAAGCTGCAGGACATCTTCGGGCCCGACAAGTTCGTGCGCCCCGAGCTGATGCCCGTGGATCGCATCTTCCGCCATCTCTCGTACAGCGGCTACCTGCGAGATCTGCGCCGCCATGGCATGTTGCTGCTGACGACCTGCGGGGTCTGCAAGCTGGCCATGCACCTGCGCGCGCTGGTGTACTGCCTGGACAACCAGGTGCATCACGTCTACGACGGCGCCAACCGCAACATGTACATCTTTCCCGCGCAGATGGGCTCGGTGCTGGACCTGCTGCGCTCGCTGTACGACGCCCACGGGGTGACCTATGAAAACCCGGTCTTCGACTACGCCGATCCCCAGGGGATGAACTTCGGCAGCCAGGTCTTCGGCCTCAGTCCCAAGCGCGCGGAGCAGGCCCGTAAAGCCCCCGAGTCCACCGGCGACCGCCTGCAGCGGCTGGGCATCCTGCCCTCGGCCGATGTCAAGGGCACGGAGATCGACAAGCAGATGCAGGCGCGCTGCTACCAGTTCGTGCTCTTCAACCTGTTCGTGCGTTGGTACTTCCTGGAGCGCTACGACTACGACGAGTACGTGCGGCGCGTCGGCAGCTTCTACGACGACAAGATCCGCCAGTGCCGGCACCTGCTGGGCGACTGGGCTTCTTCGGGCGACAGGTCCGCTTGCGCCCTGGGTCGGATGCTGGAGTAGGAAGATGGGTTGTTGCTCCCTGAAGCGCGAGGCAGCTCCTGTGTCCTGGTGGTCGCTGATGCTGGTCTGCGCGCCCCTGGAGCTGGCCGGGGGGCTGGCCTGCGGGCTGCTATGGCTGCCCGCGAAGCGCTCCGAGTCCCTGGACTCGACCCGGCTGTCCCTGCAGTGCCTGCTGGTGCGCAATCGCCGGCTGATGAACGCCCGGCTGCGACACCTGAAGTGGCGCTGCCTGATCTCGGGGCACCTGCTCCGACACTGGCCCACGCTCTCCGGTCGGGTCTTCAAGGTCTTCTACCCGGCGCTACTGCTGGCCATCTGGTGCGGCGGGCTCACGGGCCTGTTCAGCGCCTTCTACGCCGTCTACAGGATGATCTGATGGCCTGCTGCGCCGTCCGTGGAGCCGGGGGGCCCGCCGGGTCGGAGATCCTGATCCGCGCGGCCTTCCGCACGGCCCTGTGGACGGGCGAGCGCGGCCTGGCGCCGCTCTCGGCCTGGTCCGCCAGGGCCCGGCTGTGGCGCGACTTCGCCACCATGCTCCGAGACGCCGAGAGCCGGGAGGCCGCCTGCCAGCCCCAGCAGGCACGGGGCGTCTCCAGGCTCCGTCGCGTGCTGGCGGGGAAGGCGCTTCGCCGCCATCCGCGCTCGGCGGG
This sequence comes from uncultured Enterobacterales bacterium, assembly GCA_964454135.1. Classification (GTDB taxonomy): domain Bacteria; phylum Myxococcota_A; class UBA796; order UBA796; family JAFGLY01; genus CAYVQL01. The sequence continues at coordinate 6,492 of CAYVQL010000442.1, forward strand.
ATGGATGTACCGCCGCATGGAGGGCGCCAATCCAGGCGTCCTCGTGGATCTGCTGGCCGCGGGGCTGGCGGGAGCGATGGAATGAGACCAGAAGAGCTCCGCGAGCTCCGAGAGGAGTTCCCCTCCCTGCGCAAGAGGCGCGGCAGCAGGCCGCCGGTCTACCTGGACAGCGCCTGCATGGCGCTGAAGCCGCGCCAGGTGATCGCAGCACTGACGCGCTACTACGAGGAATTTCCGGGTTGCTACGGCCGCAGCTTCCACGATTTCGGCCGCCGGACCACCAAGGCCGTGGACGCGGCGCGCGAGCAGGTGCGGCGCTTCCTGGGCGCCGCCGATGACGCCGAGATCATCTTCCTGCGCAACGTCACCGAGGGGCTGAACCTGCTGGCGGAGTGTCTGGCCCTGGGGCCCGGCGACGTGGTGATCACCACCGGCATGGAGCACAACTCCAACCTGCTCCCCTGGCAGCGGGCGGCCAGCCGCAGGGGCTTTCAGCACCTGATCGTACCTCTCACGCCAGAGGGCGAGCTGGACCGGGAGCTCTTCGAACGAGCCCTGGACTCGGCGGATGTCAAGCTGGTCTGCACCTTCCACACCTCCAACGTCACCGGGGTCACCCTGCCAGCCGAATGGATCGTGGATCAGGCCCACCGTCGTGGCGCGCTGGCCGCCTTCGACGCGGCCCAGGCCGTGCCGCACCGTCCAACGGACGTGCGCGAGCTCGGCGCCGATTTCTACGTCTTCTCGTTCTACAAGATGAGGCTCTTCCGGATCCCCGTGGGGCCGGGAAAGTTGTGGGGCACATATGGCGCCAT
>CAYVQL010000443.1:0-7298 GCA_964454135.1 uncultured Enterobacterales bacterium
TGCCGGATACTGCAGGTACAAGGCGGTGTAATGCTTAACCAGACACGCATGCCCACGCGGGGTACGGCCACCGAGGGCTTTCGCGACTACGTGGCGGCTGCGCCCGAAGACGAACGTGCCCTGATGCATGCCTCCGCGCGCTACGAGCTTGAGGCGATGCACCAGAACCGCCCGGGAGATTCGCAAGTAGAATCTGCACCCTCGCAGGTCCCCGATCCCCGTCTGTTCTCCCTGGCCTACTGGCCCAGGCGCTACTTCAGTGCCACGGTGGATCAGTTCCTGGCCTTCTTGGAGCATCGCTATGCGAGCCTGTGTCTGCTCCCCGCTCTGGCCGACTGCGCCCTCGTGATCGATGAGGTGCACAGCTTCGGCCCGCGAATGTTCAATGCGCTGGTGGCCTTTCTTCGCGAGTTCGATCTCCCCGTCCTCTGCATGACCGCCACGCTCCCCCCGCAACGTCAGCGGAAGCTCGTGGAACTCGGGCTCCGAGTGTACCCCGACTCCGGGGAACAGGAGGCGCTGCGCGATCTTGAGGAGCAGGCCGCCCACCCTCGCTATCGGCTCCGGCTCCTCTCGGACCGAGAGACCGCCCTTGAGCGCGCTGCCGCCGCGTTTGGTGATGGACTTCGGGTCCTGTGGGTGGCCAACGTGGTCCGGCGTGCCCAGGAATGCGCGGACCTCCTCGCGCAGCAAACCGGCCAGGACGTGCTCTGCTACCACAGCCGCTACAAGCTCGAAGATCGCCAGGCTACCCACCGGTGCGCGGTCGATGCCTTCGGCGACAAGAACAGGCCGGCGCTGGTGGTTGCCACCCAGGTCTGTGAGATGAGCCTGGACATCGACGCCGACGTGCTCATCACTGAGCTGGCTCCCATCCCGTCCATGGTCCAGCGCTTCGGCCGTGCGAATCGCCATCGTGTCCGCGGTGATGGGTTCCGGGCCGAGCTCATCGTGATTCCGCCAGAAAGCGAGATACCCTACGACCGGGAGGAGATGATTCCGGTACGTGGATTCTGCGAAGTTCTCGACAGCCAGGTATTCAGCCAGCATGCATTGGCCGAGATGCTCGAGAAGCACTGCCCCAAGGCGCGCGAGCCCGAAGGCGCGGCGAGCTTCCCAACCAGCGGCTGGTTCGCGACGGAACGCGACTTCCGCGATGCCGGCAACTTCACGGTTCCTTGCGTGCTCGACAGCGACATCACCGAGGTCATCGCTGCGCTCAAGGAGAAGATTCCGTGGGACGGCTACGTGGTGCCGGTGCCGCGTAGCGCAGCCCGGCCACCGAACGATGTGCCGCGCAATTGGCCTCGCTATCTCCAGATTGCGTCTTCAACCTACTACACCAGGGACAGAGGCTTTGCCACCTCCGTGCGAGGAGCGCCATGAGCGACACGCGCGCCATCATCGAAATCCCCTTCCACCTCGCAGAGCTCCCCTCGTCGCAGCATCGAGCCGGCCTCGCGGGGCTGGTGCTTGTCGTCCGTGAGCTGCAGCGCGATCCTGATCTCGAGGGAGTATGCGAGATCTACGACCTCGAGCACACCGGTGCCACGCTTCGGATCGATCGTCAGGGGCTTCGCGAGATGTTCGATGAGGTCTATGCGGCGGCCATCGAAGAGCAACCCAGGCCTCGGCCCTACAAGGACAGGAACAAGAACGTAGTTCCTCCCCTGCGGGTGGAGACACGGACCACGACCCACCCCAAGACCGGCAAACAGATCGAGAAGACCTGGTACATCTACCCGCAGGTCGTGCCCCGCGGTTCCTTCCTGGCTGACATCGATCGGGCATCTGGACAAGGGGGCGTCTGGATCAAGCTCTGGCGCGACGTGCTCTGGTCCATTTTTCGGGGCATCCATCTTCAACGGATTCCTTACAAACGTCGTGCTGATGGACAGCCCACTAGCGACGCCGACAAGGCGTGGGCCGATCTGGTTGAGAGGCCACTCGCCAGCGTCGACCTGCCCAGCACCTACTACATAGGCGCCCAGGCCGCGACCGCGGAGAACGTGCCCTTCAGGGACCGTGCCCGCATGCGTTTCCTCCTTCATTTCTGGCCATTCGTGGCATCCATCTACTGCCCCACCGTGGTGGACAACAAGGGAGAGTCGAAGTTTTCCGGCTTTGCCCTGGCTATCCCCGACATCACCGATCTGGTCACCTTCTGCGAGGAGTATGCCGACGTCCTGCGGGCACGCGGGTCAGAGCTCCTCGGCTACCGGCCTCGCGAGGCCGTGGTCGATCTGGCGATCGAGAGCGGACTGGACACAATGCGGCGGCTCGGAGAGCGGGTCATGCTACGAGAGGGCGGCATGACGACCTCCGACCTGCTGTTGGGGATCGACGTCGTGCATGTGGCCAAACAGGGCAACAATGTCCGCATGCTGGGGACCGCACGCGTCGAACCTGACCCACGGCGTGACGATGCCTACGCGCGCATCCGCGAAGCATACTGGGACAGGATCTTCCGGCGCCAGCGGCTGCTCAACCTCGTCGAGGCGCGGCCCTGGTGGTTCGGCTTCGAGGGCCTATTCCGCACGGTTTCCTGGAAACGCACCATCGACTCCCGCTACTTCTCACGAGACGCCCATCGGGCGTTCCAGATGGAGGCCAATGTGAACGACGATACCCCCGCGAACGCTCCCAAGCCCCTGGAAAAGCTCGTCTACCAGGTGGTCGGCGCCTACCTCGTCCAACGCCTGGAGGGCAAGTACAGGCTCCGTTGGGAGGAAGCCAAGAAGAGCGACTCCACAAAGAAGAAGTACGAGGAGAGCAAGCGAAAGGTCGCTCGCGATGCCTTCCTCGCCATCCGGGCCCGTAGCGGCCGGGACTTCGTGGACTACTTCGGAGGAACCCTCTTCTCCTACCCGCAGCACCTTGGAGAGCAGGGTTACCTCACCCTCACGCGGGCCCTGCTCGAGGATCCCGACATCGTCCGCACCCTTACCATGCTCGCGCTCAGCGCGCGCTCCTGATCTCATCCTGTTGGAGGCCACCATGCCCCAGGACCTGAACCTGTTCGCCACTGTCCTCACCCACGCGGCTCCGAGCTCCAACTACCGGGGCGAGAGCGAGGAGAACCGCACCGTGCTGCAGAAAATCTATCGGCGCGGTCACGAGTACACCGTCATCAGCCCGGAGTCCATGCGCAACGCCCTGCGCGAGATCCTCGCAGCGCGCGGGCTGCCCATGAACCGGAAGCGCCTTCACGACGAGGACCAACTCGCGGTGGAGTACAAGGACTTCCCCAACGCCGCGGAATTCGCCGACGACTTCCTGTTTGGATTCCTGGTCGCGGATCCCCCAAAGAAGTTCAAGGGCAAACGCCCCGCACGGCGCGATAGCGTGCTGCGCATGAATCTGGCGGTCGCCCTCACGCCCTACCGCTTCGATGCCACCTTCCACCAGTCACCGAAGAACGCCGGGGCCAGCCCCTGGAAGAACGCCGACTCCTCGCAGCTCCTGCATCGCGAGATCGCCTGGACCGCCTACCAGTACCCCTTCGCCTTGGCCCTCGCCGACTGCCGGCCAGGTCAGGGCCCGAAGTGGGCCCGCGAGCTGTTGACAGCCATCGGCGAGTTGGCGGGTGTCGCAGGTGGGCACGCGCGCGCGCTGTTCGAGATGGCGCCGCGGAGTATCGTCCTCCGGCTCACGCACGGCCTCGTGGCCGGCTTCCACACCTACGGTTTCGACGAGGATGGCGGCTTCGAGGATCTTGGCCGGATAAACGGCGATGACCTGCCCGGAAAGGAGTTCTGGATCGGCGGAGAGTTGGCTCGGGAGATGCCTGAAGCTGAGCGCGCGCGGCTCGTGAGCGAGGGTGTCCGCCTTTTCGACAGCCCGCAGCGCTTGCTCCAGGTGGTGGCCGACGTTGCAGAACTCAGGTGAGCCAATGCGCACCATCTGGCTCCACCTGCAGGCACCGTTCGCAGCGTTCCGCTGGATGCAGGCTGGCGTATGGCGAGCAACCAGCCCGACCATCCCTCCATCTGCAGCCTGGGGCTTGGTGCTCAACCTGGCGGGGATCGAGATCCGTTCTACCAAGCCAGCAAGGACCACCCTGATCCGCGATGATGCGCCTTGCTTGCAGATTGCAGTTGGGGAGGTCACCCCTCCGAGCCGATCAGTCTTGTACCAGCAGCTCCATTCCTACCGAGTAGGAAGCGACAAGAAAACCAAGGCGCTTGCCGCCAGGACCCACGGTGCGAAGTACTGGATTGCGCCCGTGCGGAGGGAGCTCCTTGTGGATCTCGACGTCTTGCTGGGCGTCCGAGCCTTGAGTGACATCTTGCTCGATCGGATCGTGAAGGGTCTTGATGGCCGTCTCGATACTCCTCGCTATGGTCTTCCGTTCGCTGGAGACAACGCGCTCCTGTTCGACCAGATCCAGGTACTCCCTGAGCCTCTGGCGGCACATTGGTACGAGCCCATCGCCCCAACGGGGGAGCCTCGTCAAGGCAGCTGCCGACTCACCGTAGGCATCGATCGTGGGGACGCAGCCAAGACTAGCTCCATGCTCTTCGCTCCGACAGAGTCGACGCTGGCGGAACCTTCTTCCGCATCTTGGATCTGGGTGCCTCGTCGCCCAACACGACCGGGGTGATGTGGCCGGCCGGTCGGCGCCGCCATCTGGGCTGGCCATGCCATCGACATCACTCCGTCCGAACAGATCGGGTTGAGGCTGCTCGCCGAATGACACCCCGCAACTCTCGTTGATTGACATCCAAGGTCACGCCCCCGGATGACAGGCACCTTGGGTAGCCTGGCGATATGGCAGATTCAACAACCATCCGTGTCATGGCCCTGCACGCCCTCGAGTACTGCGAGCGTCTCTTCTACTTCGAGGAGGTGGAGGAGATCCGTGTGGCAGATGCTCGCGTCTACGCGGGGCGCAGGCTGCACGAACAGCTCACTGACGAAGGAGATCTCGTGGAACTCACCCTCGAGAGCGAGGAACTGGGTCTGCGTGGCCGGTTGGACGCGCTGCGGCGCCGTGATGGGCGCTTCACGCCCTACGAACACAAGCGAGGTCAGTCGAAACGCCAGGATGGCGTCCCCACGGCCTGGGACTCCGACCGTCTGCAGGTCGGCGCCTACGCCAAATTGCTCGAGGATGCCACCGGCCAGCAGGTCGTCGAGGGCCGGATCCGGTATCACGCCGAGAACGTCCTCGTGAAGGTGCCAGTCGACGACGCGCTGCGCGAAGATGTGCGCGTGGCGGTAGCCAGGGCCCGGCAGCTGCGCGCCTCCACGAGGCGCCCACCCATCACGGAGCACGAACGCCGCTGTGTGAAGTGTTCGCTGGCTCCCATCTGCCTCCCAGAGGAGACGCGCAAGGTCCTCGACCAAGGGCGCAAGGCGAGCCGGCTCTTTCCCCGCGACGACGCTCGCCAGACGCTGCACGTCTTCGGCCACGGCACGCGGATCGGGCGCCGCTCCGACGAACTGGTGGTCAAGCCCCGCGACTCGGATCCTAGCAGGGAGCCGATACGTGGCCTGCGCAGCCTGGCCCTGCATGGATTCGTCAGCATCAGCTCCCAGGCACTGCGCATGTGTGCCGACCATGACATCGCGGTGCACTGGTTTGGCAAGGGAGGCTGGTACAACGGCTCCTTCTACCGGGACGATCTGGCTGTCCAACGCCGGATCAGACAGTACGAGGCCCTGCGGGAGCCCGCCTTTCGCCTGTCCTTGGCCAGGCGCCTGGCAGCGGCAAGGGCGGAGGGCCAGCTGCGTTTCCTGCTGCGCGCCTCGCGCGGTGGCGGCACCAGACCAGCGGAGTTGGAGAGAGCGATCGAGACCATCCGCACCACACTGCCGGGCATCCATCGCGTTGAACACCCATCCGAGCTGTTGGGGTTCGAGGGTCGCGCGGCGGCGGCGTATTTCCGCGGTCTGCCCTCCATCCTGGTGGAAGGCACTGAGGCCTTCTTGTCGCCGGCGGGCAGATCACGTCGCCCGCCCAGGGATGGCTTCAACGCCATGGTCAGCTTCGGCTACGCCCTGCTGCTGCGGGAGGTCGTGCAGGCCATCCGCTGCGTAGGCCTGGATCCGGCCTTCGGCTTCTACCACACGCCCCGGTCGGCGGCGCCGCCACTGGCCCTCGACCTGATCGAGCTCTTCCGCGTGCCCTGCGTCGACATGGCTGTGGTGGCGGCCATCAACAGGAAGCGATTCCAGGAGGAGCCGGATTTCAAGGCCGTGGCCGGCCAGGTATGGCTGTCCCACAGTGGGCGTTGGAAGCTCATTGAGGCCGTCGAGCGCCGGATGGCCGACACCTGGCGCCATCCCCTGCTGGGTTACTCCCTCTCCTATCGGCGGCATATCGAGCTCGAGGTCCGGCTGCTCGAGAAAGAGTGGTCCGGAGAACCCGGCCAGTTCGCCCGTACGAGGATCCGCTGATGGGGGAAGAACGCCTCTGGCACCTGGTCTCCTATGACATCCGTGATCCCGCGCGTTGGCGGAAAGCATACAGGCTGCTCAAGGGCTACGGTCGTCGTCTGCAGTACTCCGTCTTCCGCGTACGAGGGACGAAGCTGCAGGTGGAACGTCTGCGCTGGGAGCTCGAGATGATCCTTGAGCCCGAAGACGACCTGGTCGTCATTCCGCTCTGCGGCCGCTGCTCCCAACGCGTCGCAGCTCGAAACCCGAAGCAAGCCTGGCCCGAAGACGAGCCGCCCTTCAAGATCATCAGCTGACTGCCGCTGGGGATCAGGGCACGCGATCAGGCTCCTGACCGTGTCGCCCTGCCAAGCGCGGCTGGAACGACGCAAACACCGTGGTGTACGATGAACTGTCGCTCTTTGACATCCACTCCATACGTGATCTCGAAAACCGCGCCTTTCAATATGATGATCCGCACGTCGTCCTTGCCATTGCCCGCCATGATACTCTTCAGGTTGCCGGTAGTTGATCTGGCATGCCAGATATCGGCTTGCTTCAGTACCAATCGGAGGGTACTGTGCCCCTCCCCGTGATGCCCTCGGGCGTTGAGCACTACGAGGCGATCAGAAGGGCGCGCAAGGCGCTTGCGGTGCCCCTCCCCGTGATGCCCTCGGGCGTTGAGCACGTGCGCCATGGCGCGGCAGGCTTGGACGCACCTGAGTGCCCCTCCCCGTGATGCCCTCGGGCGTTGAGCACGGCGGGACGCCCACCGAGGAAACCGGGACCGTGATCGTGCCCCTCCCCGTGATGCCCTCGGGCGTTGAGCACTAGGAGATGGGGTATGAAAGTCCCGACCCCAGAGGTGCCCCACCCCGTGATGCCCTCCGGCGTTGAGCACATCAGCGAAGCCAACC
>CAYVQL010000444.1:0-7291 GCA_964454135.1 uncultured Enterobacterales bacterium
TGACATTGTCGAAGGCCACCACGCCAGCGTAGAGCGCCTTCAGGCCCATGAAGTGGCAGCGATGCGGCACGCTGACGCCCGGCCAGTCGCGCTCCACGATGAAGGCCGTGTACTGGCGGCGCGGCTTGCCCCTGATCTCCTTGTCCGGCGTGCGGGCGATGACCACGAAGAGCTCGGCCCGGGTGCCATTGGTGCACCAGAGCTTTTCGCCGTTGAGCAACCAGTGGCGGCCGTCCTCGGAGAGCTCGGCGCGGGTGGTCATGTTGGCGGGATCGCTGCCCGCCTCATCCTCGGTCAGCGCGAAGCCCGAGATGGCGCCGGCGGCCAGGCGGGGGAAGTAGCGGGCCTTCTGCTCATCGGTACCGAACAGGGCCAGGGGCTGGGGCACGCCGATGCTCTGGTGGGCCGAGAGCAGGGCGGTGGTGTTGATGCACCATGAGGCCAGCAGCGTGCCCGCGCGGCTGTAGTTGGTCTGGGACAGGCCCAGGCCGCCGTGCTCGCGGGGGATCTTGATGCCGAAGGCGCCGATGGCCGCCAGGGCCTCGATGGCCTGGTCGGGGATCTCGCCCGTGCTGTCGATCTCGTCGGGGTCCACGTGCTCGCGCAGCACCTGCTGCAGCTCGTCGAGGAAGGCGTCGCCAGCTGCGGCGTCGGCGCTGTCCTGCAGGGGGAAGGGCAGCAGCAGGTCCGGGCGCAGGTGGCCCTGGAAGAGCTGGGCGGCGAAGCTCGGTGCGGTTTCTTCGGGCATGACAACTCCCGGCGAGGGGCTTTGGAACGAGGCCGCTTATCGGAATGGGGGTGGGTTGGCCCTAGCTGGTTCCTGCGAGGAGCGGCGAGCGGGCCGGATCCCGAATCAAGGATCCACCCACACCCCTCCATGCACGCCGAACTCGTCCCAGATCCGCACGCGGCCTGTGGCGTCCACGTCCTCCACCCAGAGTTCTCGATCGTCGCCGTCGAACTCCACGCCCTCCCATGAGCCGTCCCCCGGTTGGCCCACCAGGTACTTGTAGGCTGCGCTTCCGCCGCGCTCCAGCTCCACCGTCACGGTCCAGACGCCGTCGTTCGCCAGCGCGTCCTGGCCCAGGCCGTCGTCGAAGAGCTCCAGGGCGTGGCCAGCCCAGGCACCCAGCTCGGCGCGGTCGCCGGAGAGGGTGATCACGTCTTCGGTGAGGGGCTGCAGCAGCTGGGCGACGGCGCTGGCGTCGACTTCGAAGGTCGCCAGCACGGTCTCGTCCGCGCCGTCGCTCAGCAGGGAGCCGTGGGTGGGCAGCAGGGTTTCGCTCCCGCCGCTCTCTCGCACCGCGATCAGCTGCGTTGCGCCGGAGAGGCCGAGGTTTGTGAGGTCGACCACAGCCTCCAGGGCCAGCTCTCCAGTCGCCGCGGCGCACTTGCCTTTTTCGTAGCTGCCATCCCCCAGGGCGGCACCCGCGGAGCAGCTGCCGTCGGCGGCCAGCTGGATGCGGGCGGCGGCGCCGGGTGTGGCGCTGGCATCGGCTCGGAAGCTCAACCAGGAGCCCCCCTCGCTGGTGGGCTCGCTGCCCAGGCCGTCTTCGGGGGCCAGGTAGATGGCGTAGCTGGCCTGGCCGGGAGGGCCCGCCAGGCGCAGCCCGACGTAGAGATCGTCGCCATCCCGGGCGGCGCAGAGGGCCACCAGGTCGTCTTGCTCGTCAGCCTGGCCGTCGTGGTCCAGCAGACAGGGGCCCCATGGACGGTACTCGGCGCTGCTGAGCGCGCCATCGACCACCGGCAGGCCTGCCAGGTCTTCGGCGTCCTCCAGGGCCAGGATGCCCATGGCCAGCTCGGCGGCGCACCAGGACAGGGGCGAGGCCTCGGCGGCGCCCGAGCCGTCCTGGTAGACGCGCTCCGGGGCCAGGCCGTAGCGGTTGGAGAAAGCCAGCATCCAGTCCAGCAGCTCGGATGAGGTCCAGTGCTCGCCCAGGGCCGCGGCGTACTGGGCGGTGGCCGAAGTGGTGAAGAAGAACAAGTCCTGGCCGTAGTCCAGGCCGTCGAAGTAGCGCACGCCCCCGCCGTGGGCGCGGGCCTCCTCCATGATCCAGTCGTAGGTGGCGTCGAGCACTGGATCCGCGGGGAAGCCCCAGACCGGGCCGAAGAGCAGGGAGGTGTCGTAGGCCAGGCCGTCGTCGCGCTCGTCGGCCAGGTAGACGCCGTCCCAGATCAGCAGCTGCAGCAGGCCGCCGCGCAGCATGCCCGCGGCGGCGCGGTAGTCGGCGGCGCGGGCGCTCTCGCCCCAGCTTTCGGCGATGCGGGCGCCGGCGTCCAGGCCGGCCCAGTTGCTCATGGCGGTGGCGGGCAGGCGGCCCTCCCACTCGATGATGCCGCCCTCGGTCCACAGGCCGTCCTCGTCCTGCTGGTCCGCCAGGAAATCGAGACCATCCAGCAGCTGCTGGCGCTCGCTGGCGCTGAGGGAATCGGATCCCAGGTATTCGGCCAGCACGGCCAGGTAGCCGTTGCTGTCCCACTCGGGCACGTCGTAGGCGGCGCCGCTGCCTGCGTCCACGGCCCGGCCCAGGGCGTCGTAGCGGGCGTACCACTCGCCGGCCTGGGCCAGCTCGCGATCTTCGGAGAGCCAGTAGCGCAGGATCTCCCAGGCCTGCTCGTCGTGTCCCGCCAGGTGGAAGGCGCGGGCGGTCATCAGGGCGTCGCGCGGGTAGAGCTGGGGGCGCTCGCTGGTGACGAACTGGCCTGTCAAATCGGCGGGCACCTGGCCGGCCAGGCTGGAGGCGCGGGCGGCGTAGAGGTTGGCGGCGGCCACCGCACAGCGCTCGCCGCTGCAGAGCCGTTCGGGCGCCCAGTCGGCCCAGTGGGTCTCGGCGTCGGCCAGGGGATCGGCCGCGGCCAGCACCTGGTCCAGCAGGGTCAGTGCCTGCTCGCGGTTGTCCGCTGCGGCCACGGTCCAGGTGAAGGGGACCTGCTCTTTTTCGGTCGCCTGCAGGTCCAGCTGCAGCACCAGCTGGCGGCCCTGCTCGATGGCGCCGGTCAGGCCGCCGGCCACCGGATCGGCGTGGATCCAGCCCGTCTGCCAGCGGACGGGCGGTGGATCGCAGCCCAGGGCCAGGGCCGTGCCGTCGGAGAGCTCGGCCCAGAGCGCGTTGCGGCCCTTGTCAAGGCCCAGCTCCGCGATGGACACCCCGCCGTCGATGTGGGGCGACTCGCGCAGCTGCACCAGGGGGGCCAGGGTGGCGCTTGAGGCCTGGTCGCCGGCGGCCAGCACGCCGCGCAGCTGCACGGCGTCGGGCTCGGCCACGAAGGCGCGCCAGGCCACTAGGCCTCCGTCGGGCAGGGGCACCTCGCTGTAGGCGGCGAAGAAGGGGTCCATTCCCACGCTGCGCTGGCTGATGCGTGCGCCGTCCTGGCCCACCAGGGTCTGGCCCAGCTCCAGCAGGTCCGTGCCGAAGTCGCCGCGGTAGAGGTGGCTGATGCCTGGGGGATCGCCCGAGCCGTCGTCGTCGCTGTAGACGGCGGAGATGCTGCCGTTGCCCAGCACGGCGTAGCCCGGGAAGGGGCCGGCCGGCAGCAGCTCGGCGGCCAGGGCCGACTCGGAAGGGTCCGCCTCGAAGCTGCTCTCGCCCGCGGGCACGTCGAAGCTCCAGCTGCGGCCGGCGCTCTCCACCACCAGGGTGAAGGCGTCGCTGCTGTCGATGCGGATGGTTGCGGGCTCCGAGGCGCTGCCACGGGCTTCCACCTGCAGGTCCGCCAGCTGGTCGCCGAAGCGGTAGCCCCGCACGCCATGGGCGTCGCTGCGCTGCAGGTGCCAGGTGAGCGTGTCCTGGGGCGCGTCGGGCTGCAGGCCGATGACCTGTTCCAAGAGCAGGGCGATGGGGCCGATGCCGGTCCAGCCCACGAAGTCCTGGCGTCCCAGCCAGGTGGCGTCCCAGCGCGTGCCCGGGCGCACGTGGTCCGGGGCGTAGAGCTCCCAGAGCGTCTGAGTGCCTTGACCCTCGTGGTCTTTGGCCAGGTCGTCGTCGTCGGGGGCGAAGTCGGTGTAGACCTGCAGCAGGTTGCGGATGTGGTTCTCGGCTGCGCTGCGGGCCAGATCGCGGCGCCCGTACTCGGTCAGGGCCTGGACGCTGGCGTAGGTGGTGGGCGCCCACACCCCGCCGCGCCAGTAGTAGCCGTAGGGATCGTAGTACGAGGAGTCGGCGGCCGTGGAGGGGAAGACGTGCACGCGCCAGAACTCGCTGGGGTCCTGCAGGTGATCGATGACGCGGGCGGCTCGCTCGTCGCTGGCGCAGCCGGCCACCAGGGGCCAGACCGAGGCCAGGGTCTTGTCCGCCAGGGGCGCGCTCTCGGCGTCCAGATCGAAGTAGAAGCCCTCGTCCTCGTCCCACATCAGGTCCTCGATGTCGCCGCAGATGCGCTCGGCCTCGGCGCGCTGTTGCTCGGCGCTGGCCTCATCCCCCAGCAGCTCGTAGAGCGTGGCCATGGCGCTGCGCGCCAGGGCCTGCTGGGCGGTTTGGTCCACCCAGCCGTCGTAGGCCGCGTCGCGCGGGGCGTTGTCCATGCCCGAGCCCAGCATGCTGGTGTAGTACAGGCCGGGCCCGGTGCGCACGTGCTCGTCCAGCCAGGCGGCGTAGGCTGCCAGCACGGGCAGCACCCGCGGCAGGCGTGAGCGGTCGCCGCTGCGCTGCACGTAGCGCAGCTCGGACCAGGCGAAGAGGGGCGGGTTGATCATGGGCTCGCTGACGTCGCTGCCGTCGCCCTCGGGTTGGCCGTCGCTCTCGCGCACCACGCGGCAGATATAGCCGTCGCTCTGCTGGGCGCCGTAGAAGTTGTCCAGCGAGCCCATCACCGGGAAGGCGTCCAGGCCGTAGTGGCCGAACAAGGTCATGAAGCAGGTGTCCCACTGGAAGATGTGCTCGGAGAAGGCCTCGTCCATGTAGTGATCGGCGAAGCCGTTGTCGGTGGTGCCGGCTGCGATGTGGCTCTGGGCCAGCTCCCAGGCGGCGTGGTAGAGCTCCACCTGCTCGGGATCTTCGTCCAGGATGGGCTCGGGCACGCCGCGGCGCAGGGCCACCAGCAGGGGATCGCGGGGCACGGTGACGCCCATGCGGGCCGTGGGTTCGCCCTCGCCTTCCCAGATGCCGTCCCAGCTCTGATCGCCGTCCTCGTCCAGCCAGGCCAGCAGGCCGTAGTCGCCGGCCGGCAGGTCGGGCAGCTCCAGGTCTTCGCCGGTCTGCAGGCTCCAGGTCTGTGTGGTGGCGTCTTCGATGGCCTGGGTGAGCTGGACGATAAGCGTGCCCGCGCTGCCGTCGCGCAGCTCGAAGCTCAGGGAGAGGCCGGCCCCGGGCTGGCCGCTCTCGCCCGTGTCGGACGGGGCGCTGTCGGTGGGGCTGTCTATGTCTTGCGGGCCCGTGTCGGCGGGCTCTTTCTCTTCGTTGCAGCGTTGGCAGGCGCAGAGGAGGAGGAGAGAGAGGAGGGTGGGGTGGCGCATGGGAGAGCTCCGGGAGCAGGCCGCGGTATTCCTAATCCGCTGTCCGCGGGCTGGGTGGTGACAGGGTTCTGAGGCTCCGGTGGTGGAGGACGGCGGAATCGAATACCGCAGGGCGGCAATACCTCTGGCGGTGAGCCCTGCGGGCGAAGCTGTGCCGGAATCATGCGCAATTGGGAGGCCCGGAGGCGGGCGGGGCGGTCACAACTCGGGCAGTGGGCCCTCACTGGCGAAGTTATGACCGCATCAGCCCGAAAGGCCCACCTCGGTTGCATGAGGCGCAACCGCGAGCGGGGTGAATCCCGGACATTGCGAGCCGCTGCCTGGTTCCAGCCCCGGATCCGGAACAGGAGGAAAGTGGAGCCCCAGCACCTCGCCCCCGACGACGCCATGGTCTTCCACTTCAGCCTGCGCAGCTGCGCCCCCGCCCTGGTCTCCGGCGAGAGCGAGGTGGGGCTGACCATCTCCTGGCGCGACGCCCCCAGCCTCGAGAGCCACGAGCTCGAGCTGAACACCAGCTTCGGTGAGCTGCTGGCCCAGGATGCGGCCCTGCTGCGCAAGGGTGCCGCCATCTACAAGTACGCCGAGGTTCTCGAGGCCCATGGGAAGAGTCCGTGCAACCCGGCCTGGAGCGCGGCTTTGTCACCTGGCAAGAGGCGCAGGGTCTGGCAGAGGAGGCCAACCTGCAGGACGGGGACCTGGCGCAGATCCGGGAGGTGATGGGGGCTCTCTGACGCCGCCGGTGAGGTCGGGATGACCGACGGTCCTGGTATGAAGCCGACTGTGCTAGATTGATCCCGCACACCAGGAGTACCAGGGACCATGCCTCTCTCTCGCGCCATATTCTGCCTCCTCGTCGTCGCCCTCTCCTTCACGCCGGACCTGGCCCGCGCCGCCTGCGGCGACGGCATCCTGGACAGCGGCGAGGAATGCGACGACTTCAACACAGCGGATGGGGACGGCTGCGACGCCAGCTGCACCGTGGAAGAGGGCTGGGAATGCGTGGACGCAGGCTTCGCCCTGGACTTCGACGAGACGCTCTACGACGTGTCCAGCGACTCCACCCCTAGCTGGTCTCTGTCCTCCGACGAGCTCACCGTGACCCAGTCTCGCAACGCCGATCCCGCCGTCTACATGTCCACTCTTCCGGCGGTAGGGGTGTCCATGAGCTTCGATCTGACGGTCAACACCAGCTCCGACGACGACTTCATCGGCTGGGTCATCGGCTACGAGAGCGGTGAGAATACGGCCAGCAATCCCGACTACCTGCTCTTCGACTGGAAGCAGAGCGACCAGACCTACTCCGGCTACTACGCGGCCGATGGCTTGTGCATGAACCGCATCCAGGGCCCCATCGTGGACTGGTACGATCTCTGGTCCCACGACAACTACGTGGTGGAGGTGGCGCGCGCCATCAACCTGGGTTCCACGGGCTGGAACGACAACCAGACCTACGAGATCCAGGTGGATTACTCCACGACGCAGGTGGACGTCTACGTGGACGGCAGCCTGGAGTTCAGCGAGAGCGGCAGCTTCCCCACGGGCTACTTCGGCTTCTACAACTACTCGCAGGAGGACATCGAGTACACCCTGGTCTCCCCCACGGACCGCTCGGTCTGCGGCTACGCCGACACGGACGGCGACGGGCTGACGGACCTGGTGGAGCTGGAGCTGGGCACGGACGAGACCCAGGTGGACAGCGACGGCGACGGCATCGACGACCTGAGCGAAGTGGGCGACGTGGACGATCCCACGGACAGCGACGGCGACGGCGACATCGACGCCGTCGACGCCGACGACGACGGCGACGCCATCGACACCAACGACGAGGAACACGAC
>CAYVQL010000445.1:0-7283 GCA_964454135.1 uncultured Enterobacterales bacterium
CCCTCCCTCATCCCTCACTCCGAACTCGCACCCGTCACCTTATCCCCTTGCTGCGTGACAGGAGCCCGATTACCGCGCCCTGCCGCCGCCGCTCGGTTACGCCGGCCCGCCGCTCAACCTCGCTTGGAGAACGCCTTGCGCATCGCCCTGCTCTGGCACATGCACCAGCCCGACTACCGGCACCCCTTGACGGGCATCGAGCAGATGCCCTGGGTGCGACTGCACGCCCTCAAGAACTACTACGACATGGCGCGCCTGGCGCAAGAGGCTCCGCCAGACGTGCGCATGAGCTTCAACCTGACCCCGGTTCTGTTGAGCCAGCTGCGCGACATCGTCAAGCGCGGGCCGCGAGATCCCCTCTACCAGCTCTGCCGCGAGCCCCTGGACCGACTGGCGCCCAGGGAGCGCGGATTTCTGGGGCGCCAGCTCTTCGCGGCCAACGAGGAACGCCAGATCCGACCCGTGTCCGGCTACGCTCGCCTGCTGCGCCGTGCCCGCGGGGCCACGCCGGGCCCCGTGCAGTCCGGCCAGCTACCCGATGAAGATCCCGCCCTGTTCAGCGACCAGGAGCTGCTGGACCTGCAGGTGTTCTTCCACCTGGCCTGGACCGGGCGCACGCTGCGGGAGGATCCCTTTGTGCAGGATCTGCTGGCCAACGACGAGGGAGGATTCCGCATCTCGGAGCGCGACCGCCTGCTGGACCTGCAGCGGAGCTTCCTGGGCCAGGTGGTCGCCTCATATAGACGTCTGCGGGACGAGGGACGCATCGAGCTCTCCACCACGCCACTGCACCATCCCATCCTGCCCCTGCTCTGCGACACGCAGGCGGCCCGCGAGGGCAACCCGCGGGTTGAGCTGCAGGGGCTGGATTTCCGCTTTCCCCAAGACGCCCGCGAGCAGCTGGAGCGGGGCCTGGACCTGGCCGAGCAGGAGCTGGGGCGCCGACCGAAGGGCATGTGGCCCTCGGAGGGCAGCCTCTCGGAGCCCGTGCTGCGCCTGATGGAGCAGCTGGATCTGCGCTGGGTCGCCACCGACCGCCAGGTGCTGCGCAACAGCCTGCAGGCTGCGGGCCAGTCGACCGGCGAGCTGGACCACCTGACGCCCTGGCGCCTGGCGGGCACGCGCGGGCCGGCCGTCTTCTTTCGAGACACCGACCTGTCCGACCGCATCGGCTTCACCTACGCCCGCTGGGACGCCAATCGCGCCGCCGCGGATTTCCTGCAGCGCGCCCAGGAGCTGCTGCGGGCCGCGCCGGATCCGGCCCAGGCCTGCCTGCCCGTGATCCTGGACGGAGAGAACGCCTGGGAGTTCTACGCCGGGCACGGCGTGCGCTTCCTGCAGCGTCTCTACCAGGCGCTGGACGGGGCCCAGGATCTGCAGGCCGTGACCATGGGCGAGGCGCTGCACGCGACCCGGATCCACGAACTCCCAGCCTACCGGGCCGGCTCCTGGATCTGCGGCTGCCTGGACACATGGATCGGGCACCCGGAGAAGAACCGGGCCTGGGCCCTGCTCGGCCACACGCGCCAGTTGCTGGAGACCTGCCGCCAGGAAAGCGAGGTTCCCGCTGAGAGCCTGCGACAGGCCCACGAGATCCTGCTGCGCGCTGAGGCCAGCGACTGGTTCTGGTGGCTGGGCGACGACCACCCATCACCTCACAAGGCGGCCTTCGACGCCCTGTTCCGCACCAACCTGCGGGCAGCCTGGCGAGTCCTGGGGCGCATGGCTCCTGCCGAATACCGGCGCCCCATCGCTGTGGGCGAAGGCCGCGTACGGATCGTCACGCCCAGCGCCCGCATCCAGCCGCGCATCGACGGCCTGGACCGTCGCTACTACGACTGGCTGGGCGCCGGGCGCTTCGACGCACGGCAGCAATCCGGCGCCATGGCGCTGGCCGAGGAGCCCGTGTCCAGGTTGGACTTCGGGTTTGGCCAGAGCCAGCTCTTCCTGCGCCTCGTGCCGACGCGCGCCTGGTCCGCCGAGCAGCTGGATCGGCTGCGGATCGAGATCGAGCTGCGCGATCCGCGCTGCGCCTGGCAGCTGGGGTGGCGCAACGCAACCGATGGCACGCTGGAGCCGGAAGCTGGCCCAGACGACATCGTCACGGAACCGGGACGATGGGCTGCGCGGGAAGTCCTGGAGTGCGCCCTGCCCCTTGGACCGCGGGAGCCCGGCAGCGTCCTCTCCCTCTCGCTGGAGCTGCGCCTGGGCGATGGGCAGGTGCAGCGCATGCCGCTGGACGGGGCCATCGCGCTGCAGGTGCCCGGGTCCGAGTTCGAGGCGCGACATTGGATGGTGTGAGGGAGTCGGACGCCAACAGCAGCTTGAAAGCGGATAAGCTCCTCTCGAGCCGCAAGCCCCAGGGAGCCAGCATGTCCGAGCTCAGACAGGATCCCATCCACCGCCGCTGGGTGATCATCGCCCCCGAGCGCCAGCGGCGTCCGCGGATGCAGTCAGCGGAGGCCAGACCAGGGCCGGCGATCGACAACCAGCCCTGCCCCTTCTGCCCAGGCAACGAGGCCCTGACGCCGCCGGAGATCTGCGCCCGCCGGCCCGCGGGCTCGCAGCCCGACACGCCGGACTGGAGCCTGCGCGTGGTGCCCAACCGCAGCCCCGCCCTGCGGGTCGAGGGCCGCCTGGAGCCGCGGGCCGTGGGCCTGCACGACCTGATGCAGGGCATCGGCGCCCACGAAGTGCTGATCGAGATGCCGGAGCATGGGCCCTCCATGGCCGATATGAGCGTGGAGGCCCTGCACGACCTGTTGGAGGTCTGGCAGGAGCGGCAGCGCGATCTCTTCCGGGATGGACGTCTGGAACACGTGTTGATCTTCAAGAACCACGGCGCAGCCGCCGGTGCCCTGCTCAGCCATTCCTGCAGCCAGATCATCGCCACTCCCGTCACACCGCGCACCGTGATGGACAAGCTGACCAGCGCGCGCCGCTACTACGACCAGAAGCGACGCTGCGTCTTCTGCGACATGCTGCGCCAGGAGCTGGACGATGGCGCGCGGGTGGTGCTGGCGGACGAGCAGGTGGCCGTGCTCGCTCCCTATGCCAGCCGCTTTCCCTTCGAGCTGCTGATCATGCCGCGCCGGCACCGGCATGCCTTCGTGGACAGTGGAACCGAGGAGCTGGGCGCGCTGGCCATGGCGCTGCGGGAGGCCTTGGGCCGGCTGCGTGAGGCGCTGGATGACCCGCCCTACAACCTGGTGCTGCATACGGCGCCCAACCCGACGACCTTGCGGCCCCATCCCTTTGGCTGGCGCAGTCTGCCCTGGGACTATCACTGGCACATCGAGATCATCCCGCGCCAGCTGCCCATGGCAGGCTTCGAGTGGGCGTCGGGGTTTCACATCAACCCGACGCCGCCGGAGGAGGCGGCGGAATTTCTGAGGGGATTGGGCAGGGGGTAGACGTAGAGCCCGAGAAGCTACTTGCTTCGCGCCAGCCGCAACCCGACGTTGTCGGCGGTACCGTCTGCGCCGAAATCGTTGCGGTTCGCAGAGCGCAGCAGCATGGGGAAGTTGCCCCAGGCACCGCCGCGTCCCACGCGCTTGTCGCCTTTCGCAGGTCCCCAGGGGTCCTTCTCATCGCCGCCGTAGCTGTCGTACCAGTCTTGGCACCACTCCCAGACGTTGCCGTGCACGTCGTACAGGCCCCAGCTGTTGGGGGCCTTGCCGGCCACTTCCGCGGTCTGACCGGGATCGTTGCCGCAGTAGACCGCGATGTCGCCGAGCAGGGTCTTGTTGTCAAGGGTCACGTCGCTGCACTCGGCTTGGGTGCCCTCAACCAGGTTGCCCCCGTTCGAGAAGGCGCTCTCGGTGCCTGCCCGCGCCGCGAACTCCCACTCCGCCTCGGTGGGCAGGCGGTAGCCCACGCAGTCGTAGGGCGTGGGGTAGTCGCTGTCCAGCTCGCAGGTGACCACGCTCTTCTTGCCCGAGCAGTCGTAGCAGGGATCCAATCCGGCCGCGGTCGAGACCGCGTTGGCGAAGGCCGCCGCCTCGTACCAGTTGATGCTCTCGGCCGGGCAGTCGGCGCAGCCGCTGTATGCGAAGGGCGCGTATTCCATGAAGCTCTCGAACTCGCCCTGGGTCACCTCGGTCACCCCGATGTAGTAGCCCCCCGTCAGCGTCACCTCGTGGTCGTTCTCCTCCTCGTCATGTCCGAGCTCCGAGGAAGGACTGCCCATGGTGAAGCTGTCGGCGCAGACGAGGGCCATGGAAATGCCCTCGTGTTCCGAGATCTCGCCAGTCTTGCAGTCCGCGTCGGCGTCCGCATCGGTGTCGGCGTCCGTGTCCGCGTCGCTGTCGGCGTCCGTGTCCGCATCGGTGTCGGCGTCCGCATCGGCGTCCGCGTCCGCATCGGCGTCCGTATCCGAGTCCGCGTCGGCGTCCGTGTCCGTGTCGGCCTCCGTATCCGCGGTTCCACCCTGCGCCGCCCGCCATTCATCCAGATCCCCCGGCCAGGTGCCGAAGGGATCGGTGCAGGCGCCCAAGAGCAACAGGCAGGGGATTGGAAACACTCGCTTCATGGTTCGCTCCTCAACGGCAGGCCTGCGCCACGGCGTCGCAGCGCAGGATGATGCTGCGCCCAGCCTGTACGACCACGGGTGTGGGCAGGACGATGTTGCCCGTAGCGAAAGCCACCTCGACCTGGTAACTGCCCACGGGCAGCTCGCCAGGCGGGTGCCTGTGACCGTCCGCGTCGCGCAGCCTGGCGCCCAGGATGTCGCCTTGCACCTCCACGGTGCCGGTGGTCGCAGCGCCTGGCTGGGACGGCGATGGGGGGGCGGGCTGGGATCGCTGCTCGGCAACCGGCGAAGCCTGCACTGGCTCCACCTCTGTGGCTGGCTCTTCCGCCGCGGTTGGTTCTTCCTCTGCAGCCGCGGGGTTCTCGTCCGTCGGATCCGTCAGCCCCTCAGCCGCAACGGGCTGTGGGTCAGGGGCTTCGACGGCGGCCGCAGGCTCGGATGCACGCTGCTGTCCCTGTGGCCACAACAGCAGGAAGGCCACCAGCGCCAGCGCCGACACCAGCCCCAGCCCCAGCATGGCCGCCAGGGCGGCCCACAAGAGCAGTCGGCCGCCACTGGCACTCGAGCGCTGCGGATCGTCCCGGTCGGAGACGGGATCAGAGCCGGTATCCCGGGGCGCGCGGTGTCCGTCCGCCGACTCGGGCGACGATGGGACGACTCCACCAAGCCGCGGCGGTTCCCGCTGTTCTTCCTGCGGTTCTCGCCGCACAGCTACGCTGCGCCCGCTCCTCTCCGGCTTGGGGCCGCTGCCATCACTGGCACCCGCGCCGGCCAGCCAGGCGCCGTCGGTGGTCAAGCCCGGACCTCTCACCGCCAAGCTGTCAGCGGCGGACTCCAGCTCCACCGAGCCCGGTTGGCTCTCCTCGGCCCCCACTCGCGTCATGACGCTCGGGATCCAGCGCTTAAGCCAGGGGCCGGGCGCGTCGAGCAGCAGGTCCTGAAAACGCTCCGCCACCTCGTGGGCCGTCGGCCGTTGCTCGCGCTCGTAGGCAATCATCCCGCCTAGCTGGGCGGCGATGCCATCCCCGAAATCTCCCTCCAGTTGGGCAGTGAGCGCGTCCAGCAGGTCCCTCAGCTGCCTGGCGTGGCCGCGCGGATGCACCGAGAGCTGACCCACAGCCTGGCCCGACAGCGCCTCCAGCAACACCACGCCCAGGGCGTAGATATCGGAGGCCGGGGTGTCGTGGCCGTCGATGCGCTCCGGCGCCAGGTAGCCCATGGAGCCGAAAGAGATGCTGCGGGTCTGGGCTTCGCGCTCCTCGAAGACCGCCCGCGCCACGCCGAAGTCCAGCACCTTGACCTCGCCCGAGGGCGTGACGCGGATGTTGGCGGGCTTGATGTCGCGATGCACGATGCCCAGCGCCCGGCCGCTGCGCGGATCCACGGCCTGATGGGCCACCTGCAGCGCCGAGGCCACCTCGATGGCCAGCTCGCACACCGGTCGCGGGGGCAGGGGGCCCAGGGCGAAGAGCCGCTCGAGGTCGGCGCCATCGACGAACTCCATCACCACGGCCCAACGGCCGTCGATGCGCACCAGGTCCTCCACATGCACGATGGCCCGATGGCGCAGCAGCGCCAGCAGCCGCGCCTCATCACGCAGGCGGGCCTTGAAATCCTCGACCCCGCTGGCCTCTTCGTTGAGCAGCTTGATGGCCACCTGCTTGGAGAAGCCCGAAGCCCCCTGCAGCTCGCCCCGGAAGACGGAGCCGAAGCCGCCCTGGCCCAAGGCCGAGACCAGCCGGTAGCTGCGGGTGTCGCTCCCCGCAGGCGGCCCCGCGCCTCCGGCGCCCATCACCACCGCCCCTTGACCACCGCGCCCAGCACCAGCCCGCTGCCAGCCGCCCCTAGAGCCAGGCCGCCGAAGCTGCTGACCAGGCCCAGCCTGTACAGGCTCTGGGCCCGCGCCTCATGCTGGGCCTCCATCATCTGGTTCTCCAGGGCCTCGCCAGCCGCCAGCGAGCCCACGCCCGCCGCGGCCAGGGCCAGGCCGGAGACCAGCAGCCCCCGCGAGGCGTGGCCGCCGCGCTCGGGCTCGACCAGGGGCGCCGCGGGCAGCTCCGCAGGTGGTGGTTTTTCGTCCGCCGGGACCGGCTCTGGCAGCTCCTGCGCGGCCGCAGCCGGCGCCAGCCGCTCGGCCAGCCCAGGCGGCAGCTCGCCGCCATCCAGATACCAGGACAGAAAGCCGGTGTCGGCATCCAGCAGCTGCACCACGGCCGCGCGTTCGGCGGGCAGCTCGCTGGCGCCGGGCTTTCCGTCCAGAAACCAGGCCCCGGCGCACAGGACCTGGCCCTGGCCCGCGGCTGGCGCCCGGGCCTGCTCCCAGGCCCGGCGCAACAGGCTGCCCACAGGGGCCAGGACGAGATCGGGCTCGAATCCCGGTTCGAGCGCCAACTGGCCGCGGAAAGCGGCTACGGCCCGCGCCTCGTCCTGCCCGCGCGCCCCGACCAGGGCGAAGAGCAGGTGCGCGGATTGGGCGTCCGCAGCCGTGACCACCTCGGCCAGGCAGCCCAGGTCCGCCCGCACTGCAACCACGGCCTGGTCGAAGTCCTCCCAGGCCCAGTCCTCGTAGGCCCGCGTCGCGGCCTCGACATCGGCGCGCAACGCCACAGCGTCCGCCGGGCAGGCGGCTTCCGCGGCGTGGACGGCCAGGATCGCGCTCAACAGCAACATGGCGGGCTCCCCTGCGGGTTCGAGAGCGGTGCCCGGGATCCTATCACGCCGCCCGCCAACTCGGGGCCCCGTACCGTCTGAC
>CAYVQL010000446.1:0-7262 GCA_964454135.1 uncultured Enterobacterales bacterium
CGGCCGTGGTCTTTGTTCGGGCCGACTGGCCCGAACGATGACCAAGGCCGGGCGTCATGCTAACCCGCCCGAAGGACCATGAGAGGAGCTGGGATCTCGCTGTCCCAGCCAGGGGGCAGCTGCGACGGCAAGGGGGCGGAGCAAGACGCGACGGCCTGGCCCAGGGCGTTGAAAAGGGGGGAATTCCCCCTTGCGCCTGGCACGAATCCTGCAGCATATTGACCACGGATCCCTGCCGGAGGTCTAGCCATGAGCAAGCGTCGCGGTGTCTCAACAGTGGAGTACGTGCTGCTCATCTCGGTCATCCTCGTCGCCCTGCTGGTGGCCGCCTACGTCTTCGTTCCCGGCTTCGTGGGCGGCGTGGACGAGGTCGCCGACGACGTGGCCGAGCTCTTGGGAGGCGATGGCGCATCGTCGACCGGGGACGGACCGGCCGTCGGCCCCCCGGGCCCGTCGGACGGCGACGGCTCGGATTGTCCCTTCACCTTCGACTCCCGCACCGGGCGCTGGCACGATCAGGGGAACGACTACCTGATGGTCTCCTTCGCCGAGGCAGCGGACGCCGGCTGCTCATGAGGGGGTGATCCACCTGCCTGTGGCGGGCTACGCTGCAGAACGTGACCCCCACCCTGCACGCCCTCGCTCGCTCCTGGCCCCTGCTGCTGCTCTGCGCCCCTGCCCACGCGCGGGATGACGGCTACTGCGATGGCTGGACGGCCGCGCAGCAGCAGGGCCAGGTGGCCGCCCAGGATCTGGACGAGGTCTCGGGCCTGGCGGCCAGCCACCGCCACGAGGGGGCGCTGTGGATGCACAACGATCACGGCGGCGGAGCCGTCATCTACGCGGTGGGGCCCACAGGTCAGGACTGGGGCGAGTACACGGTGCTGGGCGCCGAGAACGAGGACTGGGAGGACATGGCCGTCGGCCCCTGCGAGCACGGCCTGGAGCCCTGCACCTGCCTGCACATCGGCGACTTCGGCGACAACAAGCTGGAGCGCGAGGGGGGTGTTGTCTACCGGGTGGAGGAGCCGAGCATCACCGAGAGCAGCAGCTGGTCCCAGGTCTCGCTACTGGACGCCATCCACTTCCGCTACCCCGATGGCCAGCACGACGCCGAGACCCTGCTGGTGCACCCCGACACGGGCGAAGTGCTGATCGTCACCAAGGACGACAAGGCCAGGGTCTTCGCCTTCCCCCAGATCCCCCCGGCGGCCGCCACCGAGAACGCCCCGGTCACGCTGGAGCTGGTGGTCACCCTGGACCTGCAAGAAGCTGGTGCCATCGAAGACCGCGCCACGGCCGGCGAGGTCTCGCCACGCGGCAGCCGGGTGGTGCTGCGCACCGACGAGGATCTGCTGGTCTTCTCGGGCACGGCGGGCGAATTCCTGGAGGACATCCTCCAGCAGGACCCCGTGCCCCTGCCCACGCCCCCGCCGGGACCGGGCGAGGCCGTGGCCATCAGCGCCGACGGACTGACCCTGTACATGGTCAGCGAAGGAGACCGCAGTCTGTGGACCGTGACCTGCGCCTCCCTGAACTCCGACGGCGACGACGAGTGGGATCCCCTGGCGGACTGCGAAGACGAGGGCTGTGGCTGCCGGGGCGACGGCGGACAGGCGGCGCTGCTGCTGCCCCTGGCCCTGTTCCTGCCGGGCTGGCGGCGCCGGCGCCCATGAGCCCTCCCGGCGCGGGCGTCCCGCTCCGCAAGCGTCCCCTGCTGGCCGCCGCGCTGCTGACGCTCTCCCTGTTGCCCCACCTGCCCGCGCTATGGGCCGACTTCACCAACGACGACTTCGTCTTCTTCGAGCGCAACGCCTCCATCCGCCAGCTCGAGCTCCCCGCGCTCTTCGGCAGCTCTTTCCCCCCGGAAGATCCGGCCCGCGGCCTCTACCGGCCCCTGACCGCCCTCTCCTACGCCCTGGACTACCGCCTGGCGGGGCTGCAGCCCTGGCTGCCCCACCTGCACAACCTGCTGCTGTACGGCGCCACGCTGCTGCTGCTGCTGCTGGTCCTGCGGCGCTACCTGGCGTCCGCCCGCTGGGCGCTGGCGGGCTGCCTGCTCTTCTCCCTGCACCCCTTGCATTGCGAGGTGGTCGACAGCGTCACCGGCCGCAGCGAGCTGCTGGGCCTGCTGCTGGGGCTGGGCTGCCTGCTGCTCTTCCTGCGGGCCCTGGGATTCGGGGCCAGGGCCCCTCCAGCCCATCCCTTGCCCCCGCTGCTGGGCTCGTGGCTCTGCTACCTGGGCGCCTGCTTCGCCAAGGAGACCTCGGTGGTGCTGCCCGGAGTGCTGGCGCTGCACGTGTTGCTCTTCCACTGGCTGCCCGCCGCTGGTTCTTCCTGGCGCCGCAAGCTCTCGCGGGCGCTGCTGCTGCTGCCCTACTTCGCCTTCGTGCCCCTCTACCTCTCCATCCGCATGGGGGTGCTGCAGCGCATGCGCCCGGCCTTCACCATCCTGGGCGAGGAGGACCTTCTCACTCGGCTGTGGACCTGCGGCGCCATCTGGCTGGAGTACCTGCGCCTGCTCTTCTTCCCCGGCACGCTACAGGTGGACTTCTATTATTTCTACCACAAGGTAGGTATCCATCACGCCTCTTCGACAGCCTCTATCGGCGGCCTGACCCTGCTGGCTCTCGTCCTGGGCCTGCTGGCCTTCCTGCTGCTGAGCGCGCCCCGCCAGGCCTGGGCGCGCAGGCCCGCCTTCGCCCTGGGCGCCTTCTTCGTCTTCCTGTTCCCGGTCTCCCACATCGTACCCTTCGGCGCCCTGATGGCCGAGCGCTTCCTGTACGCGCCCAGCTTCGGCTTCGCGCTGCTGACAGCCGTGGCGCTGCGGGCCGTGGCAGGGCGCCTGTCCGTCCCCGCCTGGCGCCGCGCCGCCCTGGCCCTGGCTGCGCTGGCACTGCTCCTGCTGGGCCTGCGCAGCGGGCTGCGGGCGGCCGAGTGGAAGAACACCCTGACCATCTGGCAGCCGCTGCTGGAGCGCTTCCCCGACGACCACCGCATCCACAACAACATCGCCAACGGCTACCTGCGCCAGGATCGCCACGAAGAGGCCCTGCCCTACGTGCGCGCCAGCCTGAAGCTGGCGCCCGAGCACGGGCCCAGCCTGAACAACCTGGCGCTCATCCTGATGGAGACGGGGCAGCCGGAGCAGGCCGCGGCGGCCTTTCAGCGCGTGGTGGAGGCTGATCCGAACGATCATCTAGCCTGGAACGGCCTGGGGAGCCTGGCCAACCGCAGGCTGGATCACAGCCGAGCCCGGGACTTCTACCAGCGGGCGCTGCAGGCCAATCCCAACTACGGAACGGCGGCTCAGAACCTGGCGGCCACCGAGGCGGCCATCGCCAAGGCGCGGCGGTTTCTGGAGGCGGAGAGGGAGGGGGCGGAAGAGAGTGGGGATGCGTCGGAGCTGCGGAAAGTCGGACAGGCTTGCCTGGTGGTGGGGGATTATGGGTGTGCGGAGCGGTATCTGGGGGAGGATGGGATGTAGGGGGCTCGGTAATAAATTGAGCTGTTGGATTACGGTGGCTGACTGCAAACGAGAGGCTCTTCATGCTTCCCAAGCCCTGTTTCCTGTCTATCCCGGACCAGCGAGTGAGCCGGAATATCGACCCGCAGCGACGCCATCTCCCCACTGCCAGTCAATCCTGTCACGCGCCCGTGTCCCGATTTCTGCGCTCTGTCCTCGCATTGCCTGCGATTGCGCTGACCCTGCTGGTTCTGGCCTGCAGTGGTTTCGGTACGACAGATAATGCCCCCTCGAGTTCGCCAGGCGCGATCCTGCGCTGGTGGCCGGCGCCATAGAGAGAAAACTGAGTACGGCCGGGCGCTGGATGACGCGGACCGCGGGGACCTGGAGAACGCCAGCAAGCGATTGGCCATCCTGGTCAAGCAGGAACCGGAATTCAAGCTGGCCCAGAACAAGTCCGAAGAAGTGCCCAAGGCGCTGATGGAGGCCAAGAAGCGGCGCGCCGGTATGCTGGACGAACATGAGAGGCAGCTCTTGGAGCGCATCGACACCTGGCTCGCCTCACACGATCCGACGTCGAAGGGCCGCGACGCAGAATTCACCTTTGACTACCGCATCGTACGAGGTGAGTTGTTCATCGCCAAGATCAAGAAGTTGGCGCCTGGAGGCCTCATCGGTCAGGTGCCCGAGGCCCGGCACCGGGAATACCTGGACCTCGTCGCAGAGTTTTCAGCCAACACCAGCGCCTTGCAAGCTGAGTTGGGTGCACGCCAGGCCCTTGGCCTGGAGGCGCCGACTTTCCACGGGCTGCCAGACGAGGATCGTGTGGCCGCTTCCAAGCTGATCGGCGGGATTCCTGGCCAATGGCCGTTCTTGAACCAGCAGCAGGTTCACCGAGACCTGGCGGCCTTCCTGGCATTGGGGGAATACCCCGGCAGCGCTATGGGCCAGGTGCGGCCGCCCCCTGCCAGCCTCGACAAGAGGCTGTACAACATCTCCCTGCGTCACTGCGATCAGGCCATAGCGTGGATCGAGACATACGAGGGGGACTACCGGGCGCGGGAGTCGATGATGGCCCGCAAGCTCAAGGCGAGGATCCTCGTGGCCATGGGCCAGAAAATTCGTGCGATGGCCGAGCTTCAGTCCGGGCTCGATGCCTACCCGGACAGCGAAGAGTTCGAGGGCTTGGAGCGCATGCTGACAAGTCTTCTGCAGAACCCGTGAGAGATCAACAGACCCCACTCTAGTCATCGATACGCCAGATGGAAAACCTACGGCGTCAGGAGGCGGTTGGGGCCCCAGAGAGGCGCAACCTGACGGCATTCTGGTAGGGGGCTGAGTTCTTCCCTTGCCATCAATGACGTGACGGAGGGGCGCTCAGAACAGATGAACCATCCTTTTCGCGGGGTCAGAGGGCCCGAAGACGCCTCCATGAGGCGCTCAGAGAGGCGAAAAACGGCGAGTTATGTTCTTTGTAGCTGGACAACGGGAGAAGCGATGCGGACGATGCCCCATCACCTGACCGAGGCTCAAGAACTCGACAAGCGAATCCAAGCGACCCACGCCAAGCTCTGCCGCGCCGAGCGCGACTTGGCGCTTCTGCTGGCCGAGATGGCAGACAAGCGGCGCTTCCTGGACCTGGGCTATGCCCATGTCTGCGACTATGCCAAGACCAAGCTGCAGCTCAAGGCGCGCAAGACCAGCGCGCTCGTCCGTATCGGCCGGGCCCTGCCCGACTTGCCCCGTTTGGACGAGGCCCTGGCCTTGGGCGCGTTGGGCTGGACCAAGGCCCGGGAGCTGCTCTCCGTGATCACGCCCGAGACCGAGGCGGAGTGGATCGAGGTGGCCAGCCGGTGCGCCAACCGCGAGCTCGAGCGCATGGTAGCCGCGCACCGCCCGGGCGAGCCTCCCAGCGGCGACACGACCAAGGAGGCCGGGCCCGCGCGGCTGAGCTTCTCCATGGAGTCGGTGGAGGCCGAGCAGGTAAAGGCCGCGCTGGCCGCCCTCCGTGCCGCCACGGGGGTGTCGCGGGAAGAGGTGGGGGACGGCGCGCTGCTGGCGCAGCTGGCGGCCAGGGTCCTGGAAGACATGGACAGCTCCGAGGCGCCCACGGGCGAGCGCTTCCGCATCGCAGTCGAGCACTGCCCCCGCTGCGGAGACTTCTCCACGCCCGAGGCCGAGGTCTCGGAGACCCACGTGGGTCAGGCTCTCTGCGACGCCGAGATCCTTGAGATGCGCCAGGGGCCCAAGCGGGGCCACCTCTCGCGCTTCATCCCGCCCGCCACCCGCCGGGCCGTGCTGCAACGCGACCGCCACCGCTGCCAGGTGCCGGGCTGCAGCAACCGCCTCTGGCTGGACCTGCACCACCTGGAGTACCGCAGGGACGGCGGGGACAACTCCGAGGAAAAACCAGCCGCTCGATGTCCTCCTCGGCCACCAGGGTCAGGGTCACGGCCTTCATCCGCTTGTCTTCCAGCTTCCGGAGAGACCAACTCGGGCCTTGCCCCAACTCGGGCGCCAGCACATGCACCTGCCCGGGCTTCACCCGCGAGCCGTCCACCAGGGTGCTGTCCACCACGGCCACGATCTCGTCTACCAGCAGGCGGGCCACCTTGGGCTGCCGGCCCAGGCCCAGTTCGTCCCGCAACAGCACGAACAGCCGGCTCCGCAGGCTCCGAGCTCGCTCCGGGCCGTACTGCTCCTCGCGCCAGTTTCGCTGGGGGCTACCCATCGCTCACCTCCTCGGCTGAGGGCTCCAGCGGGCCGAAGCGCCGCAGTAGGCGCTCCAGTACGGGCCGATGCTTAGGCGCGGAGAATTCCTCCAGCAGCTCGAGGTAGCGCCGCACCAGCGAGGGGCTCAGCCCCGTCACCCGGGCCGTCGTCGCCTCGCTGGCCCCCTGACGGGACAGCTCCGCCACCCGCGCGAAGTCCAGCAGGTAGCGCTCCACGCTGCCAAGGGCGTGGCCGGTGCGGGACGCGATCCGCGAAGGCAGCAGGCCACGGAGGTACAGCCGCAGCACCTGCTCCTTGTGGGTCACCGCGCGGCCAATGTCCTCCACCACGCCGCGCGTCGGGGGACGGCCGCCCTCGGCCGCGCACAGCCGGGCTTGACGACGGATCGTGCTCACCTCCACGCCAAGCAGCAGCGACAGGTCCTCGTGGCTTAGCACCGCGCCCTGCCGTACCGCCTCCTCGCACAGCCGGGCCAGCCGGGCGCACCGCAGCGCCGGGCTGCCGCTGGACTGCAGCACCTCCGCGTCGGCGGGGTGCACCAGTGTCAGCGACACCGGCGCCGTCAGGCAGTACCGCAGCGGCTTGCCGGCACGCTCACCCATCGCGACCGCGGGGTAGCAGATCTGGCCGGGACCTCGGGCGCCGTCGGAGTGCCCCGCGTAGGTGTCCAGGTACTCGCCGAGACGGCGGGTGAGCGCTCGCGCGCTCACCGGCGTCAGGCCATAGTCACGCTGCAGCTCGATCTCCAGGGAATGAAGCGGCTCCTTCCAGCGGAGTCGCTCCTCTGCTCGTCCTCCCATGTTCCCTCCGGGGAGACCTGGGGGCATATCCGCGGAAGGTCAATCGCGATGAATTCCTTGACATGGAGACGCGTCTCGCGGACAAGCTAGCGATCGCGCTCCTGTCAGATGGAAAGGACTGCAGCTCTCCCCGCGCCGAGAAAAAAACGGCACCGAACAGAAGCCGCCAGTCTTGCCGACAGTTCGAGGAGCTTCCGCAGCGCTGTTCCAGGGCTGCGTATGCAGCCCTGCGCCGCTCATCAAGCGGCGAAGATGGGGGGGAG
>CAYVQL010000447.1:0-7181 GCA_964454135.1 uncultured Enterobacterales bacterium
TGCTGCGGTGGCCAGCCGGACTGGGGTGCCGATGGCTGTGCGCCGGGTTGGCTGGCTGGCGCTTGCTGTTGCTGCGGTGGCCAGCCCGACTGGGGGGCTGAAGGCGGACTCATGGACTGGCCCGAGTCCGCCGCCGGTTGCTGGGAAGACCAGTCCGACTGGGGTGCCGAGGGCGGGCTCATGGAGATGCCCGAGTCCGCAGGAGGCTCCGCGTCATCGTCGGGCATCCAGGTGCCGCTGTCCTGCGGCAGGGGCTGCGGCTGCGGAGGCATGTGATCCGCGGTGAGCCCCATGGTGGGCGCAACGCCCCCCGCGGCCATGCCCCCCTGGGCCTGCATGCCGGATCCCGGCGCTGCGGCGCCGCTAGGGGACGTCGGGTAGGAGCCCGCGGAGGGGATGGCCCCCTGGTTGGAGACCTGCCCCCCTCCCGAGGCCAGGGAAGGAGGGATTTCGTCCATCTCGAAGGTGGCCGGCAGTCCAGGGGAGGGCGCCAGGATCCAGCGGCGTTCACCCGAGAGGACCGATGAGAGAACATCGCAGTCGCCGATGCGGCTGTCCCGGTCCACCATCAGGCAGCCGTGGATGGCCTGTTCCACCTCGGCGGGCAGATCGGGCACCAGGCTGCTGGCGGGCGGGCATTTGCCCGTGGCCACGGCGTTGAAGATCTCCAGCATGTCCCGACCGCCAAATGGCCGGCGGCCGCAGACCAGCTCGTAGAGGATGCAGCCCAGCGAGAAGACATCGGCCCGCAGGTCCACGCTCTTGGCGTCGCGGATCTGTTCGGGCGACATATAGGCGGGCGTGCCCATGGGCATGCCGGTGCGCGTGCGCTCCACGCCGCCCTCTTCCAGCAGCACCTTGGCCAGTCCGAAGTCGGTGACCTTGGGGACCAGGCCGCGCTTGGTAGGTGCCAGCATGACGTTGGCGGGCTTGAGGTCGCGGTGGATGATGCCCAGGTCGTGGGCGAAGCTGACTCCCTCCAGGATGCCCCGGAAGATCCCGAGCGCCTCGTCTATGCCGGGTCGCTGCTCGAAGAGCCATGTGTCCAGGGGCGGACCGTCGATGCACTCCATCAGCAGCCCCGGCGAGCCGTGCACCTCGAGCACGTCGGTGACGGCCACCACGTTGGGGTGCCGCATGCGGGCCTGAACCTTGCCCTCCTGGATCAGGCGGTCCCGCACGCGCAGCGAACCGACGCTGAGCACCTTGAGAGCGTGGCTCGTCTCCAAGGTGTTGTGCCGCACCCGGTAGACCACGGCCATGCCGCCGTGTCCGAGCCGCGTCTCCACGGTGTAGCGGTCTACGATCTCCCCGGGCTGCAGCTCCATCGTCTACCTGCGAGCCACCAGGATCCCGCCTGTGCCGAGCCCCACCGCCAACAGCGCCGCGCTGCCGGAGGTGATGCAGAAGGCGTGGTTCAGCTTGTAGGCCGTGTCCAGATCGTCGGAGTTTCCGGCATCGTAGGCGTCATTCCAGTCTTTTTCCGTCTTGAATGCCAGCCCGTAGAACACGCCCGCCACCACCGCGGCGCCGCCCGCCGCGGCGAAGAGGCCGGCGCCGCTGCGGGACTGCTCTTGGGGAGCCTGGGCGTCCTGCAAGCCCTGATCTTCGGGAACGGAGGCAGGCGCGGCCGCGGTCAGGTCCGGCTTGGCCTCGTAGCTCGGCAGCGCTTCTCCCGCGGCGATGTATGCCGTGCTGGCGACGGCCCCCGCCTCGTCGAGCACCTGCACCACTACGGGCAGCGCGGAGATCCGTTCAAGGGTCGGCTCGCCATTGAGCCTCAGCGCTCCTGCGGCTGGTTCCGGCAGCGTCTCCGCTTTCAGGATGTCGAGCGAGAGCTCGGCGTAGACCTGGTGCAGGGGGTGCTCGGCCGGGGCGATGCCCTCGGCCAGCTCAGTCTCGGGTTCCAGGGCCCGCGAGGCGGCAAAGGCGGCCTTGGCGCCCTGGTCGTCGTGCTCCAGGAAGAGGCGCAGGCCCCAGGTGCGGTGGAGCCGGGCCGCCAGGCTGGGCTCCACGACCTCTGTCAGGCAGGGCAAGTCGAAGGCCGTGGTCTGGGCGTGCTCCAAGACGGCTTCCTTGTCGCGACGTGAGAACGCCTCTTCGGCCGCGCTCATCGAGCTGTTCAGAGCCTCTGCGGTCGAGGCCTGCGGACAGTCCGCGGCGTGGGAGAATGCGACGAGTCCGAGGAACGGGAGCAAGCTTGCTGTGAGCATGAACGCCTCCAAAAAAGAGCCTACCACGTTTTTCGGCGGGCCCTGCTCAGATCCCCACCGGGCTCTTCCGGTAGCGCCTCTCCGCCGCGGGATCCGCGCCGGACTGCACGGCGTCCATGGCCAGGTTGGTCAGGCGATCGGCGTGCTCGTTGCCCGGCTCTCCCGCGTGGCCCCGCACCCAGGTCCAGCGTACCTGGTGCTCCTCCATCAGGAGATCCAGCAGCTGCACCAGGTCCAGGTTTTTGATGGGGCCGCCCTTGCGCTTCCAGCCGCGGCACTTCCAGCCGGGGATCCAGCGGCTGCACATGTCCACCAGGTAGCGGCTGTCGGTGCGGATCTCGACCCGCGATCGCTGCTTGAGCGCGCGCAGCGCCTCGATGGCGGCGCTCATCTCCATGCGGTTGTTTGTGGTGCGGCGCTCGCCGCCGCGACGGGACAGGGCGCCTCCGCTGCGTCGATCCACCAGCAGAAAGCCCCAGCCGCCCGGTCCGGGATTCCCGCGGCAGCCGCCGTCCGTATAGGCCACCACCGAGGGCAGGGCAGGGGGGGCGGAGCTGGGCATGGTTTCCTCCACGAGGCCAGGTTCCTTCCTGTCTCGCTGGCGCCGCCTGCGCAAGCCCTGGCTGGCCCAGGGCCGAACGTGGTGCTAGACGGAAACGAACTCGCACCAAGGCGCTGTGAATGCCTTCCCGGCCCCCCTATGCGGTAGCGCTCTCCATGCTGCTGCTCAGCTTTGGCCTGGTCCTCTTCGAGCTGGCCCTGACCCGCCTCTTCGGCGTGGTGCTCTTCGCCTCCTCGGCCCACCTGGCCCTGGCCCTGGCCCTGCTGGGCATCAGCCTGGGGGCGGTGCTGCAGCACCTCTGGCCCTGGCTGGTGCCGGAGCAGGGCCTGGAGCGTCGCCTGGGTTGGCTCTCTCTGCTGCAGGGCCTGGCCACGGCGCTGGCCACCTGGGCCTGCGTGTCCTTCCCGGTCACGGTGCAGTTCGATGAGCCCCCCGCCACCTTCGGGGAGCGCTCCACGGTGGCCTGGGACCTGGTGGATCCGCTCTGGTTCGCCCTGTTGATGCCCATCCTGGCCGTACCCTTCACGGTCACCGGGCTGGTCTTCGCCGGCGCCTTCCAGCGCCGCAAGGCCCATATCGGCTTGATCTACGGAGCCGACTTGATCGGCGGCGCCCTGGGCGCCCTGCTCTTCATCCCCCTGCTGAAGACCTTTCCGGCGGCCGACGTGGCCTGGGCGGTGCTGTTGGCCACGGCTGGCAGCGCCCTGGCGCTCTTTCTGCACGACCGCCGGGGAATCTCCCTGGCCGTGGCGGGAGGGATCTGCGCGTTGGCAGTGGCCTTGCTGGCGGGTTCCTTCTCCGGCCTGGAGCTCTTCAAGATCCGTTACGCCGCCGGCTACTCCGAAGAGAACGTCACCTACACGCGTTGGACGCCGCTGACGCGCCTTGCCGTCCACGAGGACGAGCGCGGCACCTTCATGTTGCTGGACAACACCTCGGCCTCCGAGGTGATCCTGACCATCCCGCGCCGCGACTTCATGGCGCGGCGCGCGGCGCGGGCCTTCGTCTACCACCTGCACGAACCACCAGCCCGTGTGGCCATCCTGGCCGCCTCGGCCGGCCCCGAGGTGGCTGCCGCCCAGCGGCTCGGCTACCACCAGATCGACGCCATCGACATCGCGGCCGAGATCGGCGAGGTGGTGGCCACGCGCTGGCCCAACTCGCTGGTCAATCCCTACCTGGGCGAGGGGACGCGACGGATCTGGTCTGACGGGCGTGCGGCCATCATGCACGCCGAGCAGCCCTACGACATAATCCAGATGGTACACGCCAACCTGCACTCTTCGGCAGGCATGCTGGCCAATGCCTGGTCGCCCAACCTGCTTGAGACCGTCGAAGCCTTCCACACCTATCTGGACAAGCTGAATCCCGACGGCACGCTGTCCTTCGCCGCCTCGTCCCAGACCCGGCACTTCGCCCGCGCGGCGGCGCGTGCCCTGGAGGAGCGCGGGGCCAAGCACCCGGGCGATCACATCCTCTACGTGACGGGCAACGAGACCTTCATGCTGGTCAAGAAGCGCCCCTGGAAGGTGGTGGAGCGCAACCGGGCCGTGGAGCTGCTGAAGAACTGGTCCGGCAAGCAGGGCGTGGGCCTGGATCCCACCGCACGCACCCAGCAGGAGCGGCGCGACAAGCTGCTGCGGCGCGGCGCCATCATGACCGACAACCGCCCCTACTTCGAGTCGCCAGGGCAGTTCTGGCGATCCCTGAAGAAGGTGGTGGCCAAGCTGGACGGCGAAGGCGACGAGAAGGCCAAGCCCATCGACATCGTCTACAACAACCTGGCGCTGCAGACCCTGTTCGTGCTGCTGTCGGGGTCCTTGTTGGTGCTGATCCCGCTGCTGCGCCGCGGTCCCGTGGGCCTGAAGGGCGTGCGCGGGGTGGGTTGGGGGCTGCTCTACGTCTGCGGCCTGGGCTACGGCTACCTGGCCATCGAGACCGTGCTGATCCACGAGCTGGTGCTCTACGTGGGGCATCCCACCTACGCGGTCACCGCGGTGATCTTCAGCATGCTGCTCTTCTCCGGCCTGGGCAGCATCGCCGTGGGGCGCTTCCCGGCGGCCGCCCTGACGCGCTGCTTGCGCGTGGTGCTGGGCCTGGTGCTGCTGCTGGGGGCCCTGCAGGCCTGGGTGGTGCCGCCCCTGCTGCACCAGCTGGCCCTGGGCTTGCCCATGACCCTGCGCATCGCCCTGACGGCCCTGGCCCTGGCCCCTCTGGGCTTCGTTATGGGCATGCCCTTCCCCTCGGCCCTGCGCATCTTGCGCCCCGAGGCCGCCGGCATGGTGCCCTGGGCCTGGGCCTTCAACGGCTGGACCTCGGTGCTGGCCAGCCTGGCCACGGTCTACGCCTCGCGCCTGATGGGATACGACCTGGCCTTCGCCATCGCCCTGGTCGCCTACGCCATGGCGCTGTTCCTGGCGGGCAGGTTGGAGAGGATCGGTGAGCCGGGCTGAGGATTCAGTCGGCGACGTTGGACGCGCCCGGCGTGGGGCTGTCGTCGAAGAACCAGATCCCCCCGCCGTCGGGGCTGCGCGCCGCGGAGATGCCGGTGTTCTGGTAGGCGTAGCTGATGGCGCTGATGCGCTCGCCCTGGGCGTCGTGCCAGTAGATGATGCCGTCGTGGCGCTCCAGGGCGAAGGAGGCGTGCAATTCGCCGTCGCCCTCGTTGACGCCGTTGTCGCAGTAGATCAGCAGGAAGCCCTTGGATTCCAGCGTCACGCCCTTGGGGAAGACCCAGGGATCCTGCGGATCGTCGTCCTCGCTGGAGAGCACCGATCCGGACAGGTCCATCAGCTCGTCCGAGTCGTTGTAGAGCTCGATCCAGTCGGGATCGGGCGAGTCGTAGGCCATGAACTCGTTGATCGACAGCTCGGGGATGTGATCGGTGGCGTCGTCCAGATCCTCCACCAGTGGCGCTTCGCCCGTATCCCAGACATGGCTTCCCGGGTCGCTGTCATGGACCTGGCCGGAAGGACTGCAAGCGGCCAACAGGGTCAGCGATGCGAGGACGAGGATGGGCTGTTGGGACATGGTTCTTCACTCCCTCGGGGTTTCCTGTGCTTTCCACAAGGCAGTACTGGGGGAGCGTCGGGTTTGTGACGACGAGGGGCCGTTTTCGGAGAGATTGGCCACGGCAGGCCCTGCTGTGTCACAATTCGGGTTCCCCACCGGTACTACAGGACGATGAGCCCCTCCCCTCCCCGCACCCCACCGCCGGGGGCCCTGCAGGCCCTGAGCGACGAGGAGCTGATGGTCCTGGTCCAACGCGATGACCGCGCCGCCTACGAGACGCTCTACACGCGCTGGAGCCGGCCCTTGTTCCGCTTCCTGGGCCGCCGCACGGGCGCGCTGCAGCAGGCCGAGGAGGCCCACCAGGAGACCTGGCTGCGCGTCTACCGCTGGCGCCGGCGCTACGATCCGCAGCGGCCCTTCCGTCCGTGGATCTACACCCTGGCGGCCAACGCCGGACGGGACGCCATGCGCCCGCAGCCCGCGCTGTTTCGGCTTCCCGCCCAGCGTGGAGGGACCCAGGCCGCGCGCGACGCCCTGGTCTCGGCCTTGCACGGCCTGGGCCCGACGGACCGCAAGATCATGCTGCTGGCAGCCGAGGGCTTCAAGACGGCCGAAGTGGCCCAGATGGTGTCGCTCAAGCCGGCCGCCGTCCGCAAGCGCATCAGCCGCGCCCGGCGCAGAATCCGAGAGAGGACCCATGCCGAGAACGCCTAGCCCCGAACCGGAAGAGCTGCTGCGCGAGCTGGAGTTCCTGCCCGAGCCCCCGCTGGTGGCCCCGCCCTGGCCCGCGGATGAGGAGCAAGAGAGCGCCGAGGTCATGCCCTTCCCAGCACAGGCCCGGCGTCGCAGGCGCTGGCATTGGGCCGGCGGCGTCATGGCTGCGGCCGCTGCCCTGCTGCTCGCCGTGCTGTTCGCGCAGCCCGAGCGTGGGGGCGAGGGCGAGCCCCTGCCCCCTTGGAGAGAGGGCCTGCGAGGTGAGGAAGCGGCGGCCGGCCTCGAGGTGAACCTGCGACTGGCCCTGGAAGAAGAGGGCGAGGCACGGCGCGTGGCCCGCAACGAGACCGTGCAGGTGGGGCAGCGGGTCTTCTTCCGCGTGGACGCCAGCCCGCCCTCCGAGGTCACCGTCTGGGTGGTGGCTCCCGGGGGCGTTGAGACCGTGGCTGCGGTGAAAGCGACGGAAGAACCTATCGATCTGCAGGGCGAACAGGGCTTGATCGCCTACCGTTTCGAGCAGCCCGGGCTGTACGTTTTCCACGCCGCAGCGGATGTGTCTCAGGAATGCGTGGCGCCGGCCTGTTTCCAACACCCGCTCAACGTGAGATGATTGGAAGGATGACTTTTTTCGTACCGCGTCAGACAACGGTTGGTGCGATGTCAGCTCTGCCACTTGGAGG
>CAYVQL010000448.1:0-7155 GCA_964454135.1 uncultured Enterobacterales bacterium
CGGTGTCTCCGTCGCAGTCGTTGTCGATGCCGTCGCAGTACTCCTCGGCCTCGGGGTGGATGGCCGGGTCTTCGTCGTCGCAGTCCACGCAGGCGGCCCAGCCGTCGCCGTCCTCGTCCTCGTACTCGGTCAGGCCGTCGCAGTCGTAGTCGGTGGGATCGGTGCAGTCGTCCTCGGTGGCGCCGGGGTAGACGGTGTCGTCGTCGTCGTCGCAATCCCCGGCCTCGTCCACGTAGCCCTCGGGCGCCGAGCAGGTGTTCCAGGTGGCCTCGAGGATGCCGTAGCCGTCGCCATCGTTGTCCAGATACCAGGTGGGCACGTCCGCCAGGTCGGGATCGTCGTCGTCGATCAGTTCGTCGCAGTCGTTGTCGATGCCGTCGCAGACCTCCTCGGCGTCGGGGTGGATGGCCGGATCTTCGTCGTCGCAGTCCACGCTGCTGTCGTGGCCATCCTGATCCAGGTCGGTGGCCCCGCTGTCGATCAACCCGCTGCGGCAGGCATTCAGGACCAGCAGGCTGAAGAGGGCGAGCAGGTGGGGGAGGTGCCTTGTCATGGGGGCTCCGGTTGGCATTCGTCTCGTCGACCGCGTGGGACCTGAACGAGAGCATACCACAGGCGCCGAGGGGCATGTGGATGAGGTCCGCCGTCGGGCCTCACCATCCGTCTCTTGTTCGTTGATGACGGGATGCTGGGAGAATACTCCTAATAACGAAACGGGGCTTCAATATGCCTTCAGCCCGCTCTCTTCCCGCGCTCTTCATGGCCCTGTCAGCCTGCAACGATCAGGGCCTCACCACGCACAATGCCGAGCCAGAGGTCACTATCGTCTACCCCTCGGAGGGCGAGCAGGTGGAGGAGGGGGTGCTGCTCTCCCTGATGGGGCACACCGACGATGCCGATGATACGCCCGAGACGCTCATCGCCAGCTGGTCCTCGGCCAGCCGTGAGCTCTGCGTGGGCGTGGCGGTGGGGGCGGACGGCGAGACTAGCTGCTCCGTGGAGCTGACCGAGGACGACCAGGAGATCACGCTGCTGGTGCAAGATCCTGGTGGAGCCACGGGCTCGGACCACGTGTCCATCACCGTGCTGCCATCGGGCGCCCCCGTAGTCACGCTGGACGCGCCCGTGGCTAGCGGCGTCTTCTACTCCGACAGCTTGATCGAGTTCGCGGGCACGGTCAGCGACGAGGAGGACGAGCCTACGGACCTGGCGGTTGGCCTGGAGAGCAGCCTGGACGGGGAGCTGGATCCGGACATCGACGTGGACTCGGACGGTTCGGTCTCGTCCTACGGCCTGCTCTCCGAGGGCGAGCACGCCCTGAGCCTGTGGGCCGAGGATCTGGATGGCAAGCGCGGCTCCGACTCGGTGGTCATCCAGGTGGGGCCGCCCAACACGGTGCCCAGCTGCAGCATCACCGCCCCGGCCTCGGGCGAGGTGGTGGAGCTGGGGGAGACGCTGCTGTTCGAGGGCGTAGCGGACGATCCGGACATCCCCGAGAACGAGCTGGGCGTGACCTGGACCAGCGATCAGGACGGGCAGCTGGGTACGTCCACGCCCTCGTCCGCCGGTGACGTGGCCTTCTCCTGGTCCGAGCTGTCGGCCGACACCCACGTCATCACCATGGACGTGACGGACGAGGTGGGCGGGACCTGCTCGGACATCATCGTGCTGACCGTGGGCAGCGCGCCCACCATCAGCCTGACGGCCCCGGCCTTCGGGGAGACGGGCGACGAGGGAGAGGATCTCTACTTCGAGGCCGAGGTCTTCGACGAGGAGGACGCGGCCACGGAGCTGAGCCTGACCTGGGAGTCGGACCTGGACGGGATCTTCTCCACCGCCGGGGCGGACAGCAGCGGCAGCGTGTCCTTCCTGTACGACGATCTTTCAGTGGGCGACCACGCCATCACCGTGGAGGTGATGGACAGCCACGGCATGACCGCCATCGCCACGACGGACATCAGCATCAACGGCGCCCCTGGCGCGCCGGCGGTCTCGCTCACGCCCGACCCGGCCGACACCGAGGACGACCTGAGCGTCAGCATCGACACGGCGGCCGCGGATCCCGAGGGCGACGGCATCAGCTACGCCTACGCCTGGTATCTGGAGGGCGTGCTCTCCTCGGCCTCCACCTCTTCCACCCTCTCCTCGTCGTCCACGGCCAGGGGCGACAACTGGACGGTGGAGGTGACGCCCAACGACGGCCGCATCGACGGCGAGGCGGGCACGGCCTCCATCACCATCAGCAACGCCGCGCCTTCGGTCGCGGACGTCGCCATCGATCCCTCCTCGGCGGGTGTGTAAGATACGCTGACCTGCAGCTGGACCTTCAGCGACGCCGACGGCGACAGCGACCAGTCCACGGTGGCTTGGACCGTGGACGGCGTGGCCGCGGGCAGCGAGACCACGCTCGAGGGCGTCTTCGAAAACGGCGACAGCGTGGTCTGCGAGGTCACCCCCTACGACGGCACACACACGGGCAGCGCGGTCAGCGACAGCGTCACCATCTGCAACAGCCTGCCCGAGGTCAGCGACGTGGCCATCGCCCCCAGCGACGCCACGGCGGAGGACGATCTGAGCTGCAGCTACGTCTTCTACGACGTGGACGGCGACGCGGACAGCTCCAGCATCGCCTGGAGCGTCAACGGCACGGCGGTGGGCACGGGCGACGCCCTGCTGGCGGGCTCCCATGCCAAGGGCGACACGGTCAGCTGCGAGGTCACTCCCAACGACGGCACAGCTGACGGCACGCCGGTCAGCGACAGCATCACGGTGGGCAACACGGCACCGCAGACCACGGCCGTCAGCCTGACGCCCAGCTCGCCCGACACCGCGGACACGCTGACGGCCAGCTACACGGCCACGGACATGGACGGCGACAGCCCGTCGGCCAGCTACGCCTGGTACGTGGACGGCAGTCTGGCCTCGGCCACGGGCAGCACCCTGGACGGCGCCACCTGGTTCGACAAGGGCCAGGAGGTCTACCTGACCGTCACGCCCAACGACGGCACCGAGGATGGCACCGCCGTCACCTCCAGCCCCGTGACCGTGCTGAACACCGCCCCGGAGGCGCCCAGCATCTCCATCACGCCCAGCAGCCCCATCGAGGCGGTCGATGACCTCTATTGCCAGGTGGACAGCGCCTCCGCGGACGACGACGGCGACACGGTGACCTACAGCATGAGCTGGACCGTGGATGGCACGACCTACGGCTCGGCGTCCGCCACCACCTGGACCGGCGACACCGCAGCCGCTGCCGACACCAGCGCGGGCCAGGTCTGGGTCTGCACGGCCACGCCCAACGACGGCGAGGACGACGGAGCTGCTGCCACGGCCACGGTCACCATCGGCGCGGGCAACGCCCTGCCCGTCATCGACAGCCTGAGCCTGTCGCCCAGCAGCCCTGCCACCGACGACACCCTGACGGCCACGGTCTCCACCAGCGACGGCGACGGCGACGCGGTGACGGTCAGCTACGCCTGGTTCGTGGACGGCAGCCTGATCTCGGAGACCTGCTCCAGCCTGGACAGGGCCAGCTGGTTCGACAAGGGCCAGGATGTGTACGTGGTGGCCACGCCCAACGACGGTACGGATGACGGCACGGCTGTCACCTCCAGCACGGTGACCGTGCTCAACACGGCGCCTGAAGCGCCCAGCATCTCCATCTCACCGAGCAGTCCCGTGGAAGTGGTCGACGACCTGCTCTGCCAGGTGGACACGGCCTCCTCCGACGACGACGGCGACACGGTGACCTACACCATGGCCTGGACCGTGGATGGCGCCACCTACAGCTCCGCCAGCACCGCCACCTGGACAGGCGACACCGTGGCCGCCGCCGACACCAGTGCGGGCGAGGTCTGGACCTGTACGGCCACGCCCAACGACGGCGACGATGACGGGTCCACGGCTACGGCCACGGTCACCATCGTCACCGAGGGCTGCCCCTTGTACGTGGACTCCAGCGTGGCCCCCGGCGGCACCGGGGCGTACGACGATCCCCTGCCCAATATCGCCTATGGCCTGGCCTACGCCGCCTCCGGTGGCTGTGAAGAGGTGATCCTGAAGGCCGGCACCTACGACGAGCTGGTGGATTTCGGCGGCCTGGCGGTGACCGTCTCCTCCGAGAGCGGCCCGGAAGCCACCATCATCGAGCCTTCGGTGGGCGGTGACGTGGTCACGTTCAGCTCGGGCGAAGGCACGGACAGCGTGCTCGAGGGGGTGACCATCACCGGCGGCACCACCCACGGCGTCTACATCTACCAGAGCGATCCCAGCATCCTGGACTGCATCATCGACGGCAACTCGGGCACCAGCGGCGGCGGCGTCTACGCCTACGACTACAATGGGATCTTCCAGGGCAACACGGTCAGCGACAACAGCGCCACCAGCGGCGGGGGCTTCTACCTGTACACGGGCTCGCCTGAGATCTCGGGCAACTGGTTCGAGACCAACTCGGCCACCTACGGTGGCGGCCTGTGGCTGATGGCCACGGCCCTGGTGGCCAACAACGTGCTGCTGGAGAACAGCAGCCACGGCATCTACCTGGAGACCACCAGCAGCTCCACCCGCGACGACTCGGACATCATCAACAACACCATCGTGGGTAGCACCGGCTACGGCATCTACCTGGACTACTACTACCAGTCCTCGGGCACGCAGTACTACTCGGCTTCGGATGTGATCAACAACATCATCTACGGCTCGGGCAGCTACGATGTCTACGTCTCGGGCAGCTACTCCTCGGTCTTCTCCCACGTGACCTGGCAGAACAACGACGTCTACGGCGGCAGTGGCTACAGCTACAACGACCAGACCGGCAGCAACAACAACGTCTCCCAGGATCCGGCCTTCACCGATGAGTCCAATCTGGACTTCACCTTGAGCTGGCCCTCGCCCTATCTGCATCGACGCCGGCCAGGACATGAGCGGCTACGGGGTGACGGACGACATCGACGGTACGGCG
The DNA here is from genome assembly GCA_964454135.1 of uncultured Enterobacterales bacterium. Classification (GTDB taxonomy): domain Bacteria; phylum Myxococcota_A; class UBA796; order UBA796; family JAFGLY01; genus CAYVQL01. The sequence goes on from CAYVQL010000448.1 coordinate 4,961, forward strand.
CGGCCCCTGGGGCTGGCCTATGACCTGGGGGCCTACGAGAGCTACTAGAACCGAGAGGCCTGGGGCGGACCTGTCCGCCCACGGGCCCCCATGACCCAGGAGTTGGCACTCGAGAGTCGTCGAGAAGGGCCTTGCCCCTTGTGTCGAGGTCTGGCATGGAATTTGCTCTCGGGCTCTGGCGTACGCCAGAGGAAAGCCCATGCTTCTCGCCCTGCTCCTCGCCATGGCCCCGCCGGTCCAGGCCCAGGACTGCTCCCAGACGGGCAGGCGCTCGCTGATGGACATCCTGAACGACCTGCAGTCCGCCGCGGAGACCCAGGAGGAGGAAGACACGGCCGAAGAGGAGTCCACCCCGGTGGTGGAGCCCGAGACGACCGAGGAGCCCAACCCCACGCAGCACGACTCCGTCGGAGCCTACGTCTCCAGCGAGCAGGAGTATGCGCCGGTGCAGATCGCCGCCTCCGGCCTGCCCCCGGGCGCCAGCTCCCTGAGCTGGCAGCGTCCCTCCAGCTACACCTTCTACGTGGACTTCTCGGGCGCGGCGGGCAGCAAGGCCGTCCACGAGGGCATGGACTACGTGCACAACGACTCGAGCCAGCCCGAGGTGCCCGTGCAGGCGGCCGCCGCTGGCGAGGTGGTCTACGTGCGCCTGGGTTGCCCGCAGAGCAGCCTGTTCGGCAAGAACGGCAGCGCCCGCGAGTGCGGCTCGGGCTGGGGCAACCACGTAGTGGTGCATCACGGCAACGGCGTCTACATCCGCTACGCCCACCTGGATCCGGGTTCGGTCACCGTGCGCGTGGGCGACAGCGTGCAGCAGGGCGCCACCATGGCCATGATGGGCAACTCCGGCCGCAGCGAGACGCGCCACCTGCACTGGGAGCTGGGCACCAGCGCCAGCGGCTTCGATCCCAATGCTCGGGCCCAGTCCTTCGACGCGGTGTACAACCCGGCTTTGTTGCCTATGCGTTAGCTGGCGACGGGCGGCAGCCTCAAAGGCCCCTCTCCCGCAGGGCGCGCAGGATCCCGGCGTAGAACCTCGGGATGGGGGCTCCGGGGATGTCCTTGCGCCACATGTCCGCCACGTCTCCGTGGGAGACGCCCCGGCGGCCCGAGCCGCTCAGGATCCCGGCCAGCTCCCCCCAAGGTGGCCGAGTCCACCGACGTCCCGAAAGCCCGCTCCGTGCACCAGCACGATGGGGTAGCGTGTCTTGCGGCTGGCCCGGTCCTTCGCCATGGGGGGAGCATATCCTCATCTGGCATGGCCGCCCGGTGATGGAGGGCAGCCAAGGATCCGCGCACCACGCGTTTTCTCCGCCTCGCGCACCTGACTCCGGAATCCGGCTATGCTCTGAGAGGTCATAGCCACCGGGAGTCTCCATGCGCGCCATCATCCCGCTCCTGAGCTTGTTTCTCATCGCCTGCCCGACGGATTCCAAGCCCACGGACAGCCAGGTGCTCCCCGGAGACACCGCCTCCTGCGCAGACGCGGATCTGGACGGCTTTTGCGCCCCCGAGGACTGCGACGACACGGACGCCAGCATCCATCCGGGGGCGGAAGAGCGCTGCGACGGCCTGGACAACGACTGCGACGGAGACACAGACGAAGGCGACGCCGCGGACGCGGCGACCTGGTATCAGGATGCGGATGGCGACGGCTACGGCGATCCCCTGGTCGCGCTCACGGCCTGCGAGCAGCCCGAGGACGCCGTGGCGGTCGAGCTGGCCAGCGACTGCGACGACCAGGACGCCGCTGTGAACCCGGACGCGGACGAGCTCTGCGACGGGGTCGACAACGACTGCGACGGAGACATCGACGAGGACGACGCCGTGGACGCCCAGGCCTGGTACGCCGACGTGGACGGCGATGGCTACGGCGATCCCCTGGCCGTGCTCACGGCCTGCGAGCAGCCTGAGGGCAGCGTCGGGGCGGAGCTGGCCACGGACTGCGACGACCTGGAAGCCACCGTGTATCCCGGCGCCGAGGAGCGCTGCAACGGCTTCGACGACGATTGCAACGGCGTGGCGGACGACGACTACGCCAGCGACGCCAACACCTGGTACGCCGACGTCGATGGCGACGGCTACGGCGACGCGGATGTCTACGAGACAACCTGCGCTCAGCCCTCGGGCTATGTCAGCGACGCCGACGACTGCGACGACAGCGATCCGAACATCAACCCCGGCGCGGACGAGGA
>CAYVQL010000449.1:0-7117 GCA_964454135.1 uncultured Enterobacterales bacterium
CCCTCCAAGTGGCAGAGCTGACATCGCACCAACCGTTGTCTGACGCGGTACCGAAATTGTGGAAGAACTCCTTGCCCTCACCAGGGGGAAGGGAATGATTGAGCGTGGAGGACAGGTAGAGAACCACCAGCGCCACTCCGAAGACGATCACGCTGCCCAGGTGCCACCCGTTCTGCTGGGCAGCGGGTGAGAGGACCACCAGGGCCAAGGCGGCCAGGGAGAGGGGAATGCCGATCCCCGCCGAGAGGGCGTTGGCTCTCTCTTCCCCGGGGGTGAAACGCTGAGTTCTTTTCAAGAGCACCTTGAGGCGTGGCGTGGGAGCCCCTTATCAAGCCTGGCCCGGAGGTGGGGGTGGAATCGCAGCCCCTGCATCCCCCACCTCGAGCGCACACCCCCCGAATCCGCCCCCATGGCCCGCCCGCGGCGCGTTAGACAGGCCCGGTCCCACCCCCGGAGCCCCCATGCTGCTGCTCCTCATCACCCTCGGCTGCGTGGACTACGCCATCAATGAAAACCAGGATCCGCCAGCGGCCCCCGTGGACACGGCTGTCGAGCCCGGCGACAGCGATCCGCCCCAGGACACATCCCCCCCGGAAGACACCTCGCCGCCGGAGGACACGGGCGTGGTGGCCTCGGCCCCGGTCTACGCCAACACCTCCGACACGCTCTTCGAGGTGGATCCGGCCACGGGCGACCTGATCACCATCGGCCAGTTCCACGACCACAGCGGTGTGGTGGAGTACTTCACCGACATCGCCATCAACCTGGCGGGCCATATGTACGGCGGCACCTTCGACGCGCTCTACCGCATCGATCCCGACACCGCCGAGGTGGAGAAGGTCTGCGACATCAGCGTCGAGATGATGGCCCTGGCCTTCACCTCCCAGGGGGAGCTGATCGCTGGCGGTGAGAAGGGACTGGGCCGCCTTGACATCGGCTCCTGCACCCAGGAGAGCCTGGTGAGCGACTCCCCCTACGAGACCTCGGGCGACATCGTAGGCCTGCCCGACGGCTACCTGTACTGGACGGTCTGGGGCTCGGGGGGCGGCGACGAGCTGGTGCGCGTGGACCCGGACAACGGCTCCGCGGCCTGGCTGGGCGTGATCGGCTACGAGAAGCTCTTCGGCGTCGGGTACCACGAAGATCAGCTCTACGGCTTCGGCTCCGGCGGCGAGATCGTGACTATCTCGCCCGAGGACGCCAACTCCAGCCTGGTAGAGCACACCAGCCAGGGCTGGTGGGGCGCCACCACGAACCCGGTGCTGTGGTAGGGACTCCCCCTCCACCAGGAGAACACCTTGATGAAAGACCATATCGCCGTCATCGGCGGCCTGGGAAAGATGGGTGTCGCCCTGATCGACGGCTTGGTGGCTGCCGGCCACTACGAACCCGCAGCCATCACCGCCACGTCGCGCCACCGGCGCTCGCAGCAGCGGGCCGCCGAGCGAGGCATCCGGCACACGCTGGACAACCGCGGCGCCGTGGAAGGGGCCTCGCTGGTGGTACTGGCGGTGCAGCCGCGCAGCCTGGGGACCGTGATCGACGAGATCCGCGCTGGGCTGGCCGAGAGCGCGCTGGTGGTCTCCATCGTGACCGGGGCGCCCACCCGCCGTATCGAGCGCCTGCTGCAGCGGCCGCTCCCCGTGGTGCGCGCCTCCCCCAACATCGCGGCCGTGGTGGGCTCCTCCATGACCGCCATCTGCCTGGGGCGCCACGCCGACCGGCGGCACCAGGAGATCGCGCGGCGTGTCTTCTCCACCGTGGGCCGCGTGGTGCGGCTGGAGGAGCGCCACATGGACAGCTGCACGGGCCTGGGCGGCTGCGGCCCGGCCTTCGCCTTCAAGATCATCGAGGCCCTGGCCGAGGGCGGCGTCAAGATGGGCCTGCCGCGAGACGTGTCCCGCATCATGGCCGCCCAGGTGCTACGCGGCGCCGCCGACCTGGTGCTGGAGACCGGCCGCCACCCCGCCGCCCTGAAGGACGAGGTCACCACGCCGGGCGGCTGCACCATCGACGGCATCACCAAGCTGGAAGAGCGCGGCCTGCCCATCGCGCTGATCGAGGCGGTGGAGGTCTCGTCGGTCAAGGCGGGCATGCTGGTGGACGAAGACGACTGATCCGCGACGTCGATGTCAGGATTCGCGCAGCACTGCGCGGCGAAACCTACCTTGCATCGTTGGCACGACACTTGCGTTACTCCCCGCACCGGCTCAGGGCCGATGAAAAGGAGAACCCATGCGCACACAGCTTTCCCTGCTCGCCCTCGCTCTCATGGCCGCCACCGGCTGCGACCCCACCAATACGGAGACCGGCGACACCAGCGCCGTCGACTGCACCGCGAGCGCAGCCGGCTCGGTCAACGTCAGCATCGTGGATCAGGACGGCGCCGCCCTGGTCCCCGAGACCGTCAGCTACACCGTGGACGGCGGGGATGCGCTGGATGCTGACTGCGTCGGGGATCCCTGCACCGAGTACGTGGCCGGCTGGGAAGTGTCGGGAGAGATCACGGTCACGGCCACCTACTACCGCGAGCACGAGAAGGATCCCCTGTGCTCCTACGAGGACAGCGCCAGCGAGACGGTCACCGTGGAGATGACCGCCGACGGCTGCCACGTGCAGCCCCAGACCATGACGCTGCAGCTGGACACGACCCAGGAGCTGTGCATCTGACGAGGCTCGCCCTGCACGGTGCTACGCTGGCCTACGGAGGCCAGGATGCGAAACACCGCCGGAGCGCTGCTCTGTTCATCGGCATGGCTCGCCAGCTGCGCGAACCAGCCACCCCAGGAAGGCGGGTGGTTCGTGACGGCCGGCGAGCAGCTGGCGGGCGACTGCGAGGACGACTTGTGGCAGGACACCCCAGCCACCGTGAGCGACGCCACGCAGAGCGGCTTCCGCTTCGATCTGCCCTTCATGTACGGCGAGCCGACCAGCTGCCAGGGCGCTCCGGAGGCGTGGGAATGCGAGCCGACCACGCTCTACGATGTCACCTGGCAAGAGAACGGAGGGAGCTGCCAGGAGCTGCACCTGGCGAGCTTCAAGCTGAAGGGGCGCGGCGACCAGCAGCTGCGCGGAGAGATGACCATCGACATCAGCTGTTCGCCCAGCTGCATCTCGGCCCGCCCGAAACCCTGCCAGTCCACGCTGGAGACCCGCTGGGAGCACATCGAGCGCTACGAGGAGCTGGAGCTCGAGAGCTGCTCCCTGCTGGGCGAGGTGGGCGCCGAGCGGGGCCAGAACGAGATCTACGTCTACACGCCCGATCCCGGTGAGGGTATCGGCAGGCGCTTTCTGGGCACCGATGGCCAACCTGGCGGCTCACAGAGCCTGGACAGCTGGTGGGAGTCCTCCAAGAACGGCGCCTGGCTGCTGCAGGACACGGAGACCGGGGAGTGCCTCGGCGTGGTCCAGGTGGGTGTGGAGCACGGCTGGTTAGAGATCTGATCGGGTCGCTGCGGAGGACGGACGGCCCTGGTCGACCGCAGACTCGACACTCGATCTTCACCGAGTGAATTCCGCGTTTTGAGACGATCCCGAGGGACGCCCACTTCACGCCTGGTCCCAAAGCGTCGAAGTTTCGACGCTTTTTCGACGATTCGTCGACCACCCAACCGTGCAAAGCCGCTTTTCGCCCGGCACGACCATTGCTCTCTCCCCAGGCGTCTCGAACCCAGGGAGAGAGAAGATGGCCATGCTGGAATGCGCGAAGAGCGCCCCCTTTCCGACCTACGCGCGCAACCGCGCGTCAACACCCGCGATGTCCGATCCCGCCGACGCCTGGCAAGGCGTCCTGCACCAGGCCCTGGCGCGACGCGACTGGGCCGCCGTGCGCCGCCTGGCCCGCCAGGTCCCCGCGGAGCGCCTCGCCGCCGCCAAGCTGGCGGTGGAACAGGAGCTGCGGCGCTGCGCCCAGGTCGAGCCCGCTCGCCTCCCGGTCCAACGCCGCTGCGCGCTGGAGCAGCTGCTGGCCGAACTGCGGACGCGGCTGGGCGAGCCGGGCGTAGCCCAGGTGCTGCTGCTGCGGCGCTGGGCGGCCGGCGGCTCGGCCGTCCCCCTCTTGCAGGCGCTCTTCGACGAGGGGCAGCGGCGCAGGGCCTGCGCCCTGGCCCGCGTGGCCCAGGCCCGGGCGGCCAGCGCCTCCGCGGCTGAGGTCGACGCCATGCTGCAGGGCGGGGGCACGCTGGCCGCGCGTTGGCTGGAGACGGCGCTGCGCCTGGTGACGGAGCCCCAGGGCCCGCCGGCGAGGCAAGAGCTCGCGCAACGCTGGCTGGTGCTGCGCAACGCGCCGCCGGCCTGCGCAGAGCGCGGACTCGTGCTTACGGCCCAGCTGCTGGAGCGCCTGGGCGCACCATCGGACGCGCTCTTTCGCGGGGCGGCAGCCCTGGGCGTCACCTGCGAGGCCTGGCTGCTGGCGCGCCTGGGTCTGGCGGATCCGCTGGTCGTGGAGCGCCATGCGCTGAGCGCACCCCACGCGGAGCGCCACCTGTGGCTGGCCCTGGCCGCCCGCGCCGCCATGGCCCAGGACCGTCCGCAGGCGGCGGCCGAGCTGCTGCACCGCGCCCTGGCCTGCTCCCCTCGTCCCCAGTCCCTGCAGCAGCAGGTGCTGGAGATCTGGCGCGACGCCGACGAGGTCACGCTGGACATGCTGCGGCGGACGCCGTGGCCGCCCTAGCCGCCGTCGGGAAAGTGGGCGCAGAGCAGCGTGTTTCGCACGAGGAGAACTCCAGGCTGGCTCACTTGGCTCGCAGCTCGAAGGTGGTGGTCTTGGGCGCCTTCCAGGCCTCGCCGTCCACAGGCTCGTGGAAGCGGATGACGCCGCTGGAGAAGCGGCCCCCGCCCGCGGCGCCGTCCACGTCCTCCGCCTTGACCTCGCAGCTCTTGCCGCAGCCCAAGGGCAGAGAGGCCCGCAGCACCCAGCGCCCCTGGGCGTCGGAGCGGGCCGTGGCACCGGGCATGGACAGCTGGATGCCCTCCAGGGGATCCTTGGTATCGGCACGCAGCACCTCGCCTCGCAGGGCGAAGCCCGAGATGGGGGGCACGCCGATGGGCTGCTGAGAGGGATCGCCCGACACCTCTGCGCTGGGCTGCTCCTGGGAAGCGCAAGCGCCGATCAGAGCCAGAATCACCGCAATTCCGCCGAACAACAGAGCTCGCATCACGCCTCCTGCGTTCCCGGGGCCAGGGTCCAGTATGGCATGCTCAAGGAGGTTCTTGCGCGGCGGCTTTCCGCTCTGGCCGTCTCTGGCTCCCGAGCTCCTCGAGCATGGCGCGGGCCCGCTCCCCCTGGGGGTGGTTCTGAAGGGACCGGCGCAGCAGGCGCTCAGCCTCCTGCAGGTTCCCCTCATCGATCAGCAGGGCCGCCAGCTCGTCGTACTTGCGGTAGTCGCTGCGCGGGTCCGCAGTGATGGCCAGCTCGAACTGCTCCCGGGCTTCGCCGCTCCTGCCTTGGGCCAGGTAGGCCAGGCCCAGTCCCTCGTAGGGACAGGAGTGCGCCGTGGGGGAGACCGCCTGCGCTCCACGGAACACGGCCGCAGCCAGCTCGTGCTCGCCCTGGTTGAGCAGGGCCGTGCCCAGACCGGCCAGGGCCTGGGGCTGGTCGGGCACCAGGTGGAGCACGCGCTGGAAGTGCTCCCCGGCCAGGGCGGGCTGCCCCAGGCCGTTGAGGGCGTTCCCCTGGCCCAGCAGCGCCTGGACGTCGTCGGGCCGATGGGCGAGCACCTGGGCGAAGCTCGCCGAGGCCTGCTCGTTCCGCCCCTGGGCCACATGGATCCAGGCCACGCCCAACAGGGCCATCTTGCGTACCATCCACTGCATACCCTCCCCAGCCAGGGAGGCCTCCCCGGACAGCCACACCAGCGCCCCCTCGAAGGCGGCCAGGGCGGTGCCGTGCTCCCCTTCTTCCAGGGCCAGGTGCCCCAGACCGACCTGTGCGCCCAGGTGCCCGGGCTGGCGATCCGACACGGCCTCGAAGCTGGCGTGCGCGCGGTCAAACTGGCCCTCCAACAGGGCCACGAAGCCCCGCAAGACCTGGCAGTCGACGCAGTCGGCCAGGTCTCCCTCCCCGTCGAGCCGCGCGACAGCCAGATCGAAGCGGTACAGGTCGACCAGTCGCAGCGCGGCTGCCAACGCATCGCCGACACCGCCCGTCAGCTGCTCGCTTTGCGCGAGGCGCCGCTGCAGCTCGGCCCGCTTGGGATCGATCTTCGCAGCGCTATCGCGCGCCATACCCCGCTCCAGGTAGACACGGGCACCCTCCACGTCGCCTTCTTCCAGCAGCTCGCTGGCAGCCAGGTATTGGAGCTTGGGAACCCAGATCCGCAGGTCGGCGGCCCGCGTCGCGTGCTCCGTGACCTGGCTGCGCCTGCCGCTGAGCCGGTAGAGACGCACCAGGGACATGTGGGGGCAGTTGACCGTGGTCTGGCCTGGATGGGCCGCGCTGTGGGCGTCCAGGTCGGCCGCCGCTCGCACCAGCAGGGCTTCGGCCTCGGCGCTGCGGCCCTGTTGGTCGTAGGCCAGGCCCAGGGCGCCCTGGGCCTGAAACGCCGTCAGCAGGTCGCCCTCCTCGCGGGCTCGCGCGATGCAGCGCTCCAGCAGAACCGCGGCCAGGTCCGGCTGTCCGAGGCTGACCAGGGTCTCACCGCGACGTAGCAGGGCCCCCACGTGGTCGGGCTGGCGCTCAAGCAGCTGCGCCATCAGCTCGTCGGCGCGCTGCCGCCTGCCCATGGTGAAGAGGTGGCGTGAGAGCTCGACCTGCACCTCGGCATTCTCGGGATCCAGCGCCCGAGCCCGTTCGAGACAGGCCATGGCTCGCTCGCCGCGCCCGTCTTCCCCCTCCTCCTGGCCACCAATACCGGCGAAAGGCTCGTCACCCACGGGGGGAGAGCCGCGCATGAAGCGGCCCCAGGCCAGCCAGACCTCGGCATTGTCGGGTTCCAGGGCCTGCGCGCGCCTTAGCAGCGCGTGGGCCTCTTTCTGGGTCGCGGGCGTGTACAGCTCACTCAGAACCGCCGCCCGCGCCACCAGCTCGCTGGCGGAGACGGGCTCCGGGGCGGAGGCGGGAGCTCCACGTAGGAGGCGGTCTCCGCACGGGACAGGGGGCGGAGGGTGGCGTAGTGGG
>CAYVQL010000450.1:0-7081 GCA_964454135.1 uncultured Enterobacterales bacterium
AAAAAACAGGCCGACTCATCGTTGCGGCCGAATGGCCGCAACGATGACCAAGGCCTGCGTCGAACGTATTGAGACAAAGTTCAGGGGGTCGTGCGAGCCATTGCGGGAATAGTGCTTGATATGGTGCAATTCGATGTGCTTGTGGTTGCGGCAACCCGGCACCGTGCAGCGGCCCTTGTCGCGGATGAATACGGCACGCCGGGTGGCGGGGGGGATGGTACGGCTGAGGTGGCCAAGGGCGCTGTGCGACGCGTGCTGGCCAAGCCGCAGGGGCAGCCCGAGCAGGTGTGCGCCTGCCTGGCCGCTGCGGACAAGGTACGCCCCAATGACCTGCCTGGCGATAGCTGGGGCAGGCCGCTCCGTGCAGCGTTGGGAAAGCTGGCGCGCCATGCCTTCAGGCGGCTAGGGTTCTCGCGCTCGCATTCCTTGCCCCCCGGCCTCGGCTCTCGGAGGACCTGTTGGCTGACGTGAACATCGACCCGGAGTGGACCTTCGAGGCAGTGTTTCTTGTGGCTATGGCGGCCTGTCCGGGGCCCGGCACCAGGAGCCGGGGCAACCGCAACGCTGTCCTCAAGAAATGGGCCAGCACCGTGGGCAGGGAGAGGGCCGTCGGGGGCTTGGCCGAGTTCCGCAGGCGCTACCCATCGAAGAAGGCGGCGGCCGCGGCGCTGGGGATCTCGCCGGATACCTTTCGGCGACTGGAGCTGCACTTCGAACACGTCCGCTCGCTGGCCAAGCCTGGTCTCACCATCAGCTTCGACACCCGCCTGCACCGCTTCGACCCAGCCGCATTCGACATGCTCATCGGCGAGGTGTTGGGCCGCGAAACGGATGTCACCATCGAGGGGCGCTCGAACATCGACGCCAAAGGGCCCGCCTTCATCAGGATCAACGGGTCCAGGCCCGAAGACCTCGTAGCCGTCGCCCAGGCCTTCTACGACAGGGTGTGGGAGACGGCCCAAGACGCGCTGGAAGAGAACGCTCTGGCGGAAGCGCTGTCATCCGGGATCGCCATGATCCTGGCCCGCCTGTCCCACCAGCGTGACCACCTGGTCCGCATCGAGGAGAACGTCGGCATCCTGGCCGAGGCCGACGTGCGGGAGCTGCTCACCGACCAGGGTGCGGGCCATGTCCTCGCCAAGGACCAGGCTCGCATACGGACTCGCTTCCAGAAGCTGGCCCGCGCGATCACAGATGACGCCAAGCGGCGGCTGAAGGTGCAGCATGTCGTGGAGGTCATCGAAGACGAGGTGGGCGAGGCCCTTGACCATGTAGAGGGTTGAGGAGCCCAGCGAGATCGAGAGCTGCGATCTCGGGGACCACCTACCCCATGCAGGCGCCAGGTCCTCTGCTCCTCCGACGGCGCCCAGGTGCACGTGTTCGGCGGGCGCTCCTCTTCCTCAGGCGCCCCTATGCCCTTCTCGCCGCTCAGCGTCGACAGCGCCGAGCTGCCCTGGGGGCCTCTTCATCAGGGCGCGGGCGTCAAGGCGGGATCCGCAGCAGGATCGCGCGACGGGCCATGGACCTCGAGCTACACCTTCCCCACTGAAAAGCAGCAAACGAGGATCTCATCCCCGCAGCTGAACTTCGGATCCCAGTCTTCGCAGAACTCCGACAGGACGCAATCCCAAGGGCAGTCCTTGGCCGGGTCGGTGTCGGCGTCGGCGTCGGTGTCGCTGTCGGTGTCGCTGTCGGTGTCGCTGTCGCTGTCGCTGTCGGTGTCGCTGTCCGCATCCGCGTCGGCATCCCCCTCGGCCTCGCAATCGGGGACACCGGCGCAGTCGGGATCGATGCAGTCGTAGAGCCCGTCGCCGTCGTTGTCGGCGCCGTCGGCGCACTCGCCGGAGTTCCTACCCTCCCAGGTCCCTTCTCCGCTGTCGTCCTTGCCGTCGCAGCTGACCACGGCCAGCGCAAAGAGCGCGATCCCCAACAGGTTCGACCGCTCGTCCATGGATCCTCCTCTCCGTTCCTTGGATGAGGAGAGACTACCACTTCTTCCGCGGAGTTGTCCGTTCAAGCGTTGTAGACGAACCAGCTGCGGTTGTAGATGCTGAAGCTGCCCTGGCTGAGGTTGACCTGTACGATGTGGTAGCGCATGGGCTGCTCGTCTTCGCCGATGGAGCTGGCCTGGTAGGAGTTGCCCACCGAGTCGGTCATCATCACCGGGATGCCCTGGTAGTGGTCCTCCACGAAATAGTGGCCGTGCCCCACGAACACGGCCAGCACCTGGGAGGCGCGCTCCTGCAGCAGCGCGTAGATGGGGTCGGTCCAGTCCTCGTACTCGCTGCCCTCGTACTTGTCGTAGTCGCCCTCGGCCCGCGGGACCTCGAATGGGAAGAGCATGGTCAGGCCGGCCTCCACGGCGTTGTCCAGCGCCAGGGGGTGGTGGAAGAAGAGAAAGGCGGACATGCCGTCCGAGAGCTGCTCCTCCAGCCAGGCCAGCTGCTCCTGGCCGAAGCTGCCGCAGCTGCCGGGGCTCCAGCTGGCCTCATCGTCCTGCTGCATGGTGTTCAGGCAGTAGAAGGCGATGCCTTGGCTGTCGAAGCGATGCCAGGGACCGGGCATGTCCAGCAGCTGCTGAAAGAGGGCCTCGCGGGCGGCCACGTCTGCGGTGACGTGGTTCTCCATGTCGTCCTGGTCGATGTAGTAGTCGTGGTTGCCCATGACCAGGTGGCAGGGCATGGCCGCCTGGGCCAGGATCTCCTTCAGGCGATGGAGCTCGCTGTCGTCGTGCTCGTCGTAGTAGGCCGGATCGTCCGAGGGCAGCTCGTCCACCAGGTCGCCGGTCAGGACGACGAAGTCCAGGGGGACCTCGAAGTCGTTCAGGATCTGAATGGTGGTGGCCAGGTGCTTGTTGTTGTTGTGCTCGGGGTCGGCCTGGATGTGGGGATCGGTGATCACGGCGAAGTAGAAGACCTGGTCCTGTCCCGTGTCCTCGGCGCGCTTGCAGGCCAGGGGCAGACCCCACAAGCTGCCCTGCAGCACCAACCCGGCCGCGCCCAGCTGCTGCAGGAAGAGGCGGCGGTCGGACGGCGCTACCCGGAACGGTGGATCGCCGCGTTTTTTCGTCATCCGTTGCTACTCCCGCTCCAACACGATGAACTCGATTCGCCGATTGCGCTCCCAGGCCTCGGGCACCTGCCGCTCGTCCAGGGGGCGGGACTCGCCGTAGCCGACGCTCTGCAGGCGCTCGGCCGCCACGCCCCAGTCCTCCAGGTACTCGCGCACGGCGGCCGCCTGGTCGGCGGATAGCAGCAGGTTGCTCTGGGCCGAGCCGCGGCTGTCGCTGTGGCCCTCCACGCGCAGCCGCGTGATCTCGGGGTGGGCCATCATCAGCGAGGCCACCTCGTCCAGCAGGGTGAAGCTGTCGGGCTCGAGGACAGCCAGGCCGGGCAGGAAACGGATGGCGCCGCCGATGTCGATGCGGTCTCCGATCAGGGCCACGCTTGCCACTTCCAGGGTCACCGTCAGCTCCTGGGTCCGCCCGGCCTTGACCTCGGCCTGGGCCACCTGGGGACGGAAGCCCTCGGCGCTCACCCAGACGTCCCAGCTACCGAAGCGCAGCTCGTGCTCCACGTCGCTGCCGGTGGCGGCGAGCGGGCCCACGCGCCAGGTGGCCTCCACGGGCAGCGCGAAGCTGTCCTGGGCGTGCAGGCGCAGCAGCCCGGTCAGCGGAGCCAGCTCGTGCACCAGCTGCAGCTCGGGCTGGTCGGGCACCACGACCTCGGCCTGCAGGGGGTGGTAGCCCTCGGCCTGGGCGTACAGGGCGTAGCTGCCGGGCTGCAGCTCGAAGTTCAGCACGCCGCTGCCCTGCTGCTCGCCCATGGACCCCTTCAGCGAGATCTCCACGCCGTAGATGGGCGTGCCGTCTTCCTCCTGGAAGACCATGGACACGCGCGGCGTGGCATCGGGGCAGCCGTCGTCGTCGGCCCAGCCATCGGCGTCCTCGGCCTGCAGCGGGCAGGAGTCCTGGTGGTCGTCCAGGCCGTCGAGGTCCTGGTCCCTGGGAGGCGGCCGCGGCTCCAGGCTGATCAAGGCCACGGCGCGCCAGTCGGGGGAGCCGATGCCATTGCTGAAGCCCTTGCCGAGCCCGGCCCGCAGCGCCCCGCGTTCGCCGAAGCGGAACCAGCCGCCGAAGAGCGCCTCCACGGGCGTGGCGTGGGGCGCGATCAGGCCCTCGGCGTAGGTGAAGGCGGCCGCTGCATCCAGGCTGACGCCCCCGGCGTCGCTGATGGCCCAGGCCGCGCCCAGGCGCATGAAGAGCTGGTCGTCCAGGGTCAGGTCGGCCAGCTGCGCGGCGGGCAGCAGGCGCGTGCCCAGGTTGGCGGCCAGGCTGAACTGGTCCCAGCGATGGTCGCTGACCAGGGCCAGCTCGCCGCTGGGACCGGCGCTGCCCAGGGCCAGGTCCATAGTGCTGGTGGGCAGACCCAGGCGGCCGGTCAAAGCCAGGCCCTGCTCGCGCGTGCCGCCGTCCAGCAGGCAGATCTTGGCGTCCAGGCCCAGGTCTCCCAGGCCGCCCTCCCTGCCCAGCTCGCCGCTGGCGTGCGGGTAGCTGGGCATGACGGCCCCCAGGCGCAGCCGCCACAGGGTGACGCCGGCCATGGCGTCCAGCTCCAGGGCCTTGGCCAGCAAGGCCTGCTCGCGGCCGTCGCTGTAGCGGACCAGCAGGGGATCGTCGACGTAGTGGGCGGCCAGGCGGAAAACGCTGCTGCCGTGGGCGGCCAGGGCCGAGTCGTCGGTCCACAGGGTGCCGCGGCTGTCCAGCGAGGGCCGAAAGAGCTGCGCGTTCAGCGCCGGGACATGCACGGCGTCCTGTCCCAGGGCCGGGGCCAGCAGCAGCAAGAGGCGGATCAAAGCGGCGCCTCTTCATGGGCGGCCGCGCGGCGGCGACGCAGCAGCAGGGGCAGCAGGGCCAGCAGCAGAGCCGGGCTGGCCGCGCCGCTCCCCTGCGCACAGCCCAGGCCGCCGCCCCCGGTGAAGACCCGGTCGTCGTCGGGATCCAGGGGGTCGTCGCCCAGCTCCACCTCGGCGCCGTCGTCCACGCCGCCCCCGTCGCTGTCGGGATCGAGCGGATCGGTGCCGTGCTCGTCCACCTCGGCGCCGTCGGACAGCTCGTCGTCGTCGCTATCGGCGTCCAGGGGATCGCTGCCGTGCTCGCGGACCTCGGCGCCGTCGTCCAGGCCGTCGCCGTCGCTGTCGGCCCGCACGGGGTCGGTGCCGTGCTCGTGGACCTCCTCGCCGTCGTCCAGGCCGTCGTCGTCGCTGTCGGCGTCCACAGGATCGCTGCCGTGCTCGTAGATCTCCTCGCCGTCCAGCAAGCCATCGCCGTCGCTGTCGGCGTCCAGGGGATCGCTGCCGTGCTCGTGGACCTCCTCGCCGTCGTCCAGGCCGTCGTCGTCGCTGTCGGGATCCCGCGGGTCGCTGCCGTAGGTCAGCACCTCGTCGCCGTCATCCAAGCCGTCGCCGTCGCTGTCGGCATCGGTGGGATCCGTGTTGTGCACGTTGGCTTCGTTCCAGTCGCTCAAGCCGTCGCCGTCCTCGTCGGCCAGGTCGTCGGAGGGATCGAGGGGATCGGTGCCGTCCCGCCGCAGCTCGTCGCCGTCGCCCACGCCGCCGCCGTCCGTGTCCTCGTTCAAAGGATCGGTGCCGTATTCCAGCAGCTCTTCGCCGTCCCCCAGGCCGTCGCGGTCGCTGTCCGCGGCCCCGGGATTGGTGCCCGAGACGTTCTCCTCGTACCAGTCGGTCAGGCCGTCGCCGTCGCTGTCCGCCAGGTCGTCGGAGGGCTCCAGGGGGTCGGTGCCGTCCCGCAGCACCTCGGAGCCGTCGGCGGTGCCGCCGCCGTCCGTATCCGCGTCCAGCGGATCGGTTCCGTGCTTCAGCACCTCGTCGCCGTCGCTCAGGCCGTCGTCGTCGCTGTCGTCGTCCAGCGGATCGGTGCCATGGATCAAGACCTCGCCGCCGTCGTCAAGGCCGTCTCCGTCCGTGTCGGCCAGGGCGGGCTCGGTACCGTGCACCAGCACCTCGTCGCCGTCCTCCAGGCTGTCGCCGTCGCTGTCCGTCACGGTGGGATCGCTGCCGTGCTCATTGACCTCCTCGCCGTCGTCCAGGCCGTCGCCGTCGCTGTCCGTGACCAGGGGATCGCTGCCGTACAGCAGCACCTCGTCGCCATCGCTCAGGCCGTCGCCGTCGCTGTCCGGCTCGGCGGGATCGGTGCCCGACTCGTTCGCCTCGTACCAGTCGGTCAGGCCGTCGCCGTCGCTGTCCGCCAGGTCGTCGGAGGGATCCAGGGGATCGGTGCCGTCCAGCAGCACCTCGGAGCCGTCGTTGGTGCCACCGCCGTCCGTGTCCGGATCCAGGGGATCCGTGCCCTGCTCGCCCAGCTCTTCGCCGTCGCCCAGGCCGTCGTCGTCGCTGTCGTCGTCCAGCGGGTCCGTGCCCGTCAGGTACAGCTCGAAGCTATCGTTCAGGTCATCGCCGTCCGTGTCGGCCAGCGTGGGATCGGTGCCGTGCACGTCGACCTCGGTGCCGTCACCCAGGCCGTCGTCGTCCGTGTCGTCATCCAACGGGTCGCTGCCGTGCACATTGACCTCTTCGCCGTCCTCCAGGCCGTCGCTGTCCGAGTCGTCGTTGCGCGGATGCGTGCCGTAGACGAGCACCTCGTCGCCATCGTTGAGCTCGTCGTCGTCGGTGTCGTCGTCCAGCGGATCCGTGCCGTGCTCGTTCAGCTCCTCGCCGTCCAGCAGGCCGTCGTCGTCCGTGTCGCTGTCCAGCGGGTGCGTGCCCTAGTCTTTCACCTCCTCACCGTCGCCCAGGGCGTCGCCTTCCGTGTCGTCCAGCAGCGGATCCGTGCCGTGCATCAAGGTCTCGTGGCCGTCCACCAAGCCGTCGCCGTCCGTGTCCTCGTTGGTCGGATCGCTGCCCAGCTTGAGCTCTTCGTTGTCCAGCAGCCTGTCGCCATCACTGTCGTCCCTGTTCGGATCCGTGCCGTAGACGTTGACCTCGTCGCCGTCGAACAGGCCGTCGCCGTCCGTGTCCGTGTACATGGGATCGCTGATCTACTAGAAGACCTCCTGCCCATACA
>CAYVQL010000451.1:0-7014 GCA_964454135.1 uncultured Enterobacterales bacterium
TCGCGGAGAACGGAGGTTGGAGGAGCGGGTTGATGGAACCGGAACGGGTAGGGAGCACCTCCCGCTCACCGATGGCTGGGTGCTGGCCACGAACCACTCCAAGCAGGCCATCGCCAGCTTCATACGCCAGGCCTGCGATATCGCCGGCGTCGCCTTCGGGAGCGAACTCGTGGTCCATCTGGGATGAACGGGATCGGCTCCCAGCCCGGGAAGAGAATTTGTCTCCATCCTCAGATCCCAACGAACTGGAGAACTCCATGAACAAGAAGATCCAGGCGCTTGACAGCGCGATCATGCTCGCCGTGGCTCTGCTCTGGTCTTGCAAGTCTCTCGATGAGGCTCCCATCATTGCCATGAAGGCGTGTGCGGTGAAGCTCGCCGAGAAAGGGCACCTCGCCCTGGGTGCTGGCACCTTGCCGAATCCTCCGTCAAGCCGACTGCCGGCATGGATTCGCGGTCCTCTGGCCGCTCGCAGCTCGCCCGCTGTGGACTGGAACGGTCGTGCCGTGAGAGGCTGCCTGATTCCCCGCCCGCTCATCGGGCAGGTCATTCTGCGCGTGCTCTTCCTCACGGGGGGCGTCGCGTCCAAGCAGCTCATGGACCGCGTGGTCCTCGAGGTCCTGGGCCCCCACTTCACCTCCCTCGACCTCGAGGAGGTCCCCTCAGGTGGAGTCCGTTGGGAGATCGGAGTGCGCGGAGCGCGCGAAGACCTCGTGGTTCAGGGGCTCGTCGCCTACGGAACTCCATACGGCAAGTGGCAGATCACTGAAGCCGGCCGGACTGAGGCGCTCCGCCAGATCAGCGCGGCGAGCAGCCGGCCTTGAACAGCACGATCCGACTGGCCATCCCACCACAGTGCAGTTGAGGGCAGAACGGGTACTACACAGGCGCGGCGCAGCAGCCAGGCCCAGGGGCTGTCCGGCTTTGCTGCCACGACCAGGCGCAGGAGCCTTTGCGTGGCTTCGGTCGGTTCCCGACCAGAGCGCGTCGTACAAAGTAGGCAGACCCGTCGCATGGGGAGCAGTGCCGTGGCCCGTGAAGATCGCCCCTTCAACCCTGGAAGCGCCTACAAGAACGGCAAGCTCTACCTGTTCTCGAACGACAGCGCGCTGGTGGTGCGGGCCTGGCCCCGCCCGCGGGCCTGGTGGAGGCGCGAGGGTGAGCCCTGGAGGGGCGCCCGGCCCTTGCAGCTGGAGCTCGACTCCCCAGAGCAGGCCGCCGCCCTGCCCGCCAGGCACGGCCTGCGTAGGGGTAGGCTCCTCCGGCTGCGCAACCAGGCCGCGGCCTTCGCCGCCATCCCCGAAGAGCAGCGGCTGCTGGCGGCGCGCTTCGGTGTCCGTGCCTGGCCTGTGCATGTGCTCCTCTCGCGCGTACCGGGGGCTTTCGAGCTGGCGCGGGCCAACCCGGCCCTGGCCGTGGGGCTCGTATTCTGCGGTAGCCTGCGTTCTCCGGTACAGCGCCCACTGCGTTCCGCCCGGCGCCTGCTGGCCCAGCCCGGCCCGCGCAGCGCCCAGCGGGTGGCCGAGTGGCTGGGCTTCGATCCCTCCCGCGCCGTGGTGCGCGCGCTGCGCAAGCTGCGACACGATCAGGCCACGCCCTGGAACCTCCAGCTCATGCAGCGGGCCCTGGGCCAGCTCCACACCCACCGACTGCTCATGCACCTGCCGGCCCTGAACGGCGCCGTCTTCCTCCTGCTGCGCTCCCTGCTCGATCCCGAGAGTCCCGTGAAGCAGGCCAACGCCCTGGCCCTTGAGCTGTCCCGGCTCGAGCCCGGCCTCGCCGCCCACGCCGAATCCAAGCTCCAGGTGTTGATCGGCGCCTGGTCCCTGGCAAACCCGGAGCGGCCTCTACCCCGCCTGCGGAGCCTGGCGCAGCTCGAGCGGCTCTACCTCGAGGCCTGCACCCTGCTCGGCGCCCAGATCCACCAGTGGGGCGGTGAGCGCCAGCACTTCCCCGAGCCGCCCATCCCGGCAGTGCGTACCCCCGAGGTACGGATCCTCCCCCTGAGCACGCCTGCCCAGCTGGTCGAAGAGGGCTTCGACATGCGCCACTGCGTGGGAAACCGCTCCTACCTGCTGCAGGCGGCCGGGGGCTCCGGCTACGGCTACTCCATCCGCTTGCAGGGTGTGCAAGGCGAGCAGCGCGCCACCGCCTGGGTCGTCCCTGCAGAGGGCAGGTGCCACCAGCTCGCCGAGCTGAATGGCTCCCGCAACGGCGAGGTCAGCTCCGATCTGCAGGCCGCGGTTCAGGCCTGGCTCGCGGCCTACAATGAGCGCGCGCTGAAGGGGCTCCTCCCGCCTGTTCCGGAGGACACGCGCTCACCAGAGTCGCTCGACGAGCTGCGCTGGCTCACGGAGGCCACGCTCTACTGGCCCACTCTGGCGCTGATCACGCACTACAGAGGGTGCGTGCAGCCCTACGATAGTGCACAGCCGTACGGTGACGGGCCGTACCACGGCGGAGTGTTCGACGAGATGCCCTTCTGACGCCTCCTCCGGTGCATCACGGGCGGCGCCATCTCGAGCGCTACCGGCCGGCAGAGCGCATCGCATAGGCGACGGAGTACCAAGATCAGAACTCGCGGCGCTCGAGGGAGCGCACCGAGATGGGGTAGGACGCGCCGAAGACGCCCACGGCCGCGAGCAGTACGAGCGAAGCCGCCAGCCCGTGGTCGAGCTCGGCCCACTGCTCCCCCAGCCGGCCGAGCAGGCCCGGGTCGATCAGCTCAGCCAGCTTTCGCAAGAGCCACTCGAGCGCGAAGGCCAGCGCGATCACGCAGAGCGTGATCATGCGTAGGGCCTGCTCGGCGTCGACGATGCTGTAGCGGAACCTGATGGGTGCCAGGACGGAGACCAGCGCCAGCACTGCGGCCAGGGTGTAGAGCAGCAGGGCGGCCGACATCGGGCTCGTGTGGAGATCGAGGGCCAGGCCGCGTATCAGCCCTGCGAGGCCGAGCTGTAGCAGGGCGAGCAGGAGAGTGGCGCCGAGCAGCACGGCCGCGATGGAGAGGTAGCGCGCCCTGGCCAGGTCGCTGCGCTCGAGCGGCATGGACAACAGGAAGCGGTAGCTGTTGTTCCGCTCGTCCTGGTAGGAGCTGACCATGACGAAGCCTGAGGCGAGCTGGGCCATGAGCAGGGGCACGATGAGCTCCAGGTGGTCGAGGGCCAGGGCGAGGCCCGTGACCAGCACCCCGGTGACCAACAGCCCCGGGGCCATCTTCCTCAGAACGAGGAGGTCCTTCCTGAACAAGGTGAGCAGCAGGGGATTCAAGGCCTGTGCTCGCCGGCGACCAGGTGGACTACCACATCCTCGACGCTGGCCCCGGGCATCCGGGCTCGGAAGCACTCCAGGGGTTCGCTGGCCAGAACCCGGCCGCGGTGGAGCACCGTGACCTGGTCTGCAATGGCCTCGACGTCCTGGGTGATGTGCGAGGAGAACAGGATCGCTCGCCGCGGGGCCTGCATGAACTGCCGAAGCAGATCCAGGATCTGGCGGCGGGTGAGGGGATCGGTGCCGGAGGTGGGCTCGTCGAGCACCAGCAGGCGGGCGTGGTGGGACAGTGCGAGGGCCAGGCCCAGCTTGGCCTTCATGCCGCGGGACAGGTCAGCCGTCTTTCGGGATGGGGGGAGCTCGAACAGCGCGCAGAGTGCCTCGAAACGCTGCTGGTCCCAGCGGCGGAAGATCCCTGCGGCGAGCTGGCCGGTCCACTCCACGGACTGCTGGTCGTAGAAGAATGGCTCCTCACTGACATAGCCGATGTCCTGCTTGTAGCTGGCAGGTCCCATGGCGATATCGTGGCCCATGACCCGAACGGCTCCGCGGTCAGGGCGGACCAGGCCCATCACCGCCTTGAGGATGGTGCTCTTGCCGGCGCCGTTCATGCCCATCAGGCCCATGACCGAGCCGCCCGGTACTGTGAGGCTCACGTCCTCCAGCGTGAAGTTCTTGTACGCCTGTCGCAGGTTCTGGATCTCGAGCACCGCCTCCATGGGAAGGGATGCTACCCCGTGGTCTGGTCGGTTGCCGACCAGCAGTCGCCCTATGCTATGCTCCGTTCATCATTCGCCATCAGTGCGGGCCGAACCGTAGACCGTAGAAGGAGGAGAGGATGAATGAACAGACTGATATGAAAGGACAGGAGCAGATGGTGATAGGGCCGAGCAGCGCCGACAGGGCGAGTTCGCCTACCGGTGCGGGGCAAGCTTCTGGTCTGGACTGGCTGTGACGGAACAGGCAGCCGGCCGAAGAGACGATCCATTACCGATCAGTGACCTCCGAGTACGCGGAGTTCCTGGTCTCGGAGTGCCGCAGCGACATCTGCCTCGAGCAACGACGCACTCTCCGAGGAGATGTTCCGGAATCGTTCCTCCAGCCGGAATACGCCGACAGGCTCTACACCTTCCCAGGTCAGAGAGCTTGCACGAAGGAAGGCGGTCGGATCGCGATGCTGCTCATATCGATCGAGAACATCTTGCTTGGTGGTGCCCACGTAGACCCCAAATGCGCGCATATGCTCGCTGGGGTCAGTTGACGCAAGCAGGCTGGGATCGACAAGGAGCAGGACGTACACGGATTCGTGGCCCGGAGAAGAACTGGACGGCACCTCCGCCAGTGCTGTCATCACCTTTTCCAGGAAGTCCGGGCCAGGGCGGTGGGTGCTGTCGAGTGCCAGATAGGCCTCGTCTGCTGCGTCACTCTCCTCTACTTCGCTGGCTGCGATCTCCCTCATCGGCTCGATGGTGAGTGCGCTGATCGGCACGATCTCGAAGTCGTGCGTGCTCACTTCGAACTCCGGGATACTTCGCAGCACCTCACGTGGGAGCCTTCGGGCCTGTTCTTTCAGTCCGGTCAGGTTGAAGCCTGCTGCGTGTGCTCGCCTGTGGGGCGGAAGCTGAAGGTTCTGGCGCCGGCGATGGCGCCACAACAACCTGAAGAGCTCGGCGGAACACGACGCGGGGAGCCACTGGCCCGTCGAGGCATCCGGCGGCGCCAGCCACGTCTGCACCCCCGACCAGGTCTGCGTCCGCGTACCCCGGTGGAGCAGACGAACAGCCCATGCGAGGAGTACGCCACCCTTTCGCCAGGTGGCATCATCCATCCTCGAGTCGCGGATCCACGCGTTCCAGTCGGATTCTGGGATTCGTGCAGCACCAACCCCATCGCAGAACCCTACCGCTCTAGGAGAGCGCCCCACGTCAGGGTTGGCGCCGCCAACGAGCTCCCGGAGCTTCGCTGCGACGCCGGGCAGGTTGAGCCCTGCGCGTTCGACATATCCCTGAAATCCACTCGGTCCCCGCACAGTCAGACTCGAGACGCGGTCGGCGACACGGCGCACGTCCGGCCCCTCCGCCGGGAACTCCCAGACCCTCGCCGGCTGAAGCACCTCCCGTCTTTCCCCATCAGCAGCCTCGACAAGACTGACGCGGTGCCAGCCAGCCATTTGCTGCGCACCAAGAAGCTCGTAAAGTTCCTCCATGTCGCTTTCTTTCGCTTCCCCCCCGTCGGGGATCTCGACAACGCTGGCCGAGGAGCCCTTTCGCATGGCATCGTCCGATGCCTTCCAGCCCTCGAAGCCGGCCTGAACAAGTTCGTCGAGGCGTTCCTCGCTCTGCGACTGGAAGCCCTCGGCTACCATGAGTTTAGCGAGCTCCTCGCCCGACACCTGGGTCATCACACGAGAATACATCATCTCGAACTTCTCGCTCGACTCCTGTGGACCGAATAGCTGCTCGACGATCTGGGCAAGACGAGCGCGACACCTGCGAAGCATCTTCGCTTCTTTGCTATTCTCAACGACGAGCGTGTCGACGATGACTGTCTGGACACTACCGTAGCGGTGTACTCGCCCCACTCGTTGCTCCAACTCCATGGGATTCCACGGGACATCGAAGTGGACGAGGCGATGTGCAACCTGAAGGTTGATACCTTCGCTACCGGCTTTCGAGGAGACAAGCACACGCACGCCCTCTTCTCGGAAGGCCTGCATCTGTTTGCGCCGCTCGTGGGGTTTCATGCTGCCTGTGATCGAGACGACGCCCACTTCTCCAAGGATGCGCTCCAAGCCCAACCGGATCTCGTCCACTGTTTCGATCGGTGACGCGAACACTACGAACTTCGAGGGAGACTCGTCCTCGATCCACCTGACCAGCGGCTCGAGCTTGGTCTGCATCGCGCCGGAATCCATCAGTGCAAGCCCGCCACGCAGGGCTTCCTCGAGAGCGGCGGAATCGACTGGGAGGGGGGTGTTGACTTCGTCGACATCCTCATCGTCAGTGGCAGCTTGAGTGCTCTGCTTCTCGAGAAGGGCCCAGACCGCCTCGACGGGCGCGCCTGCAGGGACATGTCGATAGGGCCTCAGTGAGCTGGCCACATCCCAGAGTACTGGGGCCTGGTCGAAGTCGAAGCCACTCCGCAGCGCCAGCCTGGCAAGGTAAGCGAGCCCGGCTTTGGGGCTGGACGCTGCCCATTGGAGTGCCTGGGCTTTGCGCCATGCGGCTGGCCCCGCGTCGGAATCAACGAAGACCCTCTCTATGGTGTTCATCCAGCTGTGGTATTCGTCACCTAGCGTCAACAATGTCGGCTCATTGATCTTTCGCCGCGAAAACAACGGTTCACCGTCCCAATCCTGGACGTCCTCTTTCGTTCGGTACACAACGCGTCCAGCGACACTCTCGAGGGATCCAGTTGAGCTCTTGTAGCCCTCGTCTGAGAGCAATCGGAGCAAGTTGCGGAATTTCACCTCCTTGCCCTGGTGAGGAGTACCGGACATCAACACCAGACGCCCATCTGGACTCAAGCGCTTTCCGACAAGATCGCGGACCAGCCTCATCTGCTTCAGTGGGTTCGAACCGTCTTCAGCCCAGTCGGAGCAGTGGTGACACTCATCTACGATGATCATGTCCCAGGAGCCAGATTCCTTGCGCCACTGCTCGAGATTGTTCTTGTGGGCAGCGCGGTGGATGGAGGCAACGATGAACCGAGCCTCTTTCAGCGAGTCGTTGGCTATGGAGTTGA
>CAYVQL010000452.1:0-6985 GCA_964454135.1 uncultured Enterobacterales bacterium
GCCCATGCCGCCCATGCCGCCCATGTCGCCCAGGTTCCCCATCTGGCGACGAGCGCGCTTCATCTGCTTGAGGGAGCCGAACATGCCTGAAGCCTGGCCCACCTGGCGCATGGCCTGTCGCGCCACCAGGAAGCGCTCGTAGAGCTCGCGCACCTCCTTGGGGGAGCGGCCGCTGCCCCGCGCGATGCGCCGGATGCGGGACTCGTTCATCAGGTCCGGCTGCATGCGCTCCTGGCGGGTCATGGACTGCACCATGGACTCCACCTTGACCAGCTCTTGATCGTCCAGGGCCTCGGGGGGCAGCTGGTCCATCATGTCGGACAGGAAGGGCATCTTGGCGATGATGTCCTTCAGGGGCCCCATCTTGCGGATCGTGTGGATCTGGTTGATGAAGGTGTCGAAGTTGAAATCGCCCGAGAGCATCTTCTCGGCGTCGCGTGTGGCGGTCTCTTCGTCCACCACCTGCTCGAAGTCGCGCATCAGGCCGACCACGTCGCCCATGCCCAGGATGCGCCCGGCCAGGCCGTGGGCCCGGAAGCTCTCCAGCTTGTCCAGGGCCTCTCCCATGCCCACGAAGAGCACGGGCTTGCCGGTGACCCGACGAATCGAGAGCGCGGCCCCGCCGCGGGCGTCGCCGTCGAGCTTGGTGAGCACGAAGCCCGAGAAATCGAGCCGCCGGTCGAACTCGGCGGCGGTGCGCACGGCGTCCTGGCCGATCATGGCGTCGCAGACGAACAGCACGTTGGCGGGCCGCGTCACGGCCTTGATGGCGGCCACCTCGTCCATCAGCTCGTTGTCGATGGCCAAGCGCCCGGCCGTGTCGAAGATCACCACGTCGCGGCCCACGTTGCGGGCCTGGATCATGGCCATCTGGCAGAGCTGCACGGGCTTCATGCCCTTGAGGTAGAAGACCGGCACCCCCACCTTGCGCCCGATGGTCATCAGCTGGTCCACGGCGGCGGGCCGGTAGATGTCGGCCGCCACCAGCATGGGCTTCTTGCCCGCGCGCACCAGGTTGCGGGCCAACTTGCCCGCGGTGGTGGTCTTGCCCGAGCCCTGCAGGCCCACCATCATCACGCCCGCGGGGTTGGCGCCCAGGTCCAGCTCCCCCTCCTCCTCGCCCATCAGCTCGATGAGCTCGTCGTGGCAGATCTTGACGAAGTGGTCCGAGGGTGAGACCCGCATGCCGTCGGGACCGCGGCGGGCCTTGACGGCCACCACCTCGCCCACGGCGCGCTGCCGCACGCTGTCGAGGAAGGAGCGCACCACGGAGAGCTCCACGTCGGCCTCGAGCAGGCTCACGCGCACGTCGCGCAGCGCGGCGGAGACGTTCTCCTCCGTGAGCATGGTCTTGCCCTGGAGCTTCAGGCGGGCCTGGCGAAATCCGCGGGTGAGGGTCTCGAGCATAGAGGGCTCCCTTGCGATGGCGCACCAGCGGCCTCGGCCATGGGCCGGGCGCTCGATCAGCGGGAGGGTATCCGCTCCGGCAGACACGTCAAGGGGCGGGCCATCCATCAGCCTGCCTCACCGGATGGGCGGGCTCAAACGGCCCTTGAAAATGTTGACACCGCGGCCCGGCAGGGGAATGTTAGGGGCGCCTTTTCCCCCAGGGCCGCAGAACCCCTCTCGCAGGAGAGAACATGGGACCCTCCCGCTGGTCGCCCCCCCTGCTCTTCGCGCTGGCCGCCCTCGGCACGGCCTGCGAACAGGAGTACCACTACCACGAGTGGGACTACGTGGACATCTTCTACCAGAATCCCGTCGAGAGCGTGGACATCCTGATGGTGGTGGACAACTCGGGCTCGATGCAGCCCTATCAGGAGGAACTGGGCCAGAACTTCTCCCAGTTCATCAGCTACTTCATCGAAGCTGACATCGACTACCAGATCGCCACCACCACCACGGACACGGCTGCCGATGACGCCGGGCAGATTCTGGGTCAGATCATCACCTCGTCCACTCCGGACGCCGAGGCGGTCTTCGCCGAGATCGTCTCGGTAGGGGTGATGGGTTCGGGCTTCGAGATGGGCCTGGAGGCAGCCCAGCTGGCCCTCACCGATCCCCTGATCAACTCCACCAACGCCGGTTTCCTGCGCGACGAGGCCAGCCTGTCCCTGATCTTCGTCAGCGACGAAGAGGACTCCTCTCCCGATCCGGTCAACAACTACATCAACGCCTTCCGCGAGATCAAGGGCCAGCGCGAGCGCGACGTCTTCAACGCCTCGGCCCTGGTGGTCACCGACGAGTCCGCCTGCGACGATCCCGATGGCTGGTCCACCTACGGCGAGCGCTACATCGACGTGGCCCATCAGACCAACGGCGTGATGGGCAACATCTGCGCCGAGAGCTTCGACGCCATCGTCACCGAGCTCTCCCTCAACGCCAGCCGGCTCAGAGAGGCCTTCTACCTCAGCGCCATCCCAGATGTCAGCTCGCTGCAGGTCAGCGTGGACGAGACGGAGAAGCCCTGCGAAGAGGGGGAATGGAGCTTCCAGGTTGTCACCGACGAGTACGGCGTCGAACAGCACGCAGTCGTCTTCTTGGACGAGTATATGCCGCCCACAAATAGTCAAATCGCCGTGCGGTACTACGCAGGATCCGGTGACCCCGAAGATTTCTGCCCCGCGAGCGGCGAGAGCGAGCAGGAGTAGGGCGCCGCTGCGCCGTCGAGGAGGATTCCATGAACATGCCGATCCGAACGATAGCCGCTCTCATCTTCACCGCTGGCCTGGCAGCTGGCCTGCAGCTGGCCTGCGACAAGAACGAGGAGGGTGCGCAGTGCACCGACAACGGCGGCTGCGCAGAGATGCAGGCCTGCGTCCAGAATGTCTGTACGGACGTGGAATGCCTGGTGTCAGACGACTGCGCGCTGCACAACTACTGCGACACGGAGCAGGACCGCTATGTCTGCACCGCGGGCTGCCTCAGCGACGACGACTGCATCGCCGGTGAAGAGTGCCACCCCGAATACGGCACCTGCGAGGACTACGGTTGCCGCAGCACGAACCTCGACTGCGAGTACGGCGAGTACTGCGACCAGGAGAGCGGCGACTGCTATGAGGCGACCGAGCCCCATTGCGAGGTCTGCGACGGTGGCTGCCTTGGGGGCAACTGCATCCCTTGGGAGCTCACCACACAGTGCGACTCTTCCCAGGGTGACCTGGGCTGCGCCCCGGGCGAGCACTGCGGCGCGTGGACCGATGATCCGCCCGTGTACTGCGAAGGACCGATGGATTGTCCAGATGGCCAGGATTGCGACATGTTCCTGGTCTCCCACGATCCCTGCATCAACGCCCAGGACTGTCCGGACGGTGCGGACTGTCTCTACGGCCAATGCGTGGCCAGCCTGTGCCACGAGGACTGGTGCTACAACAGCCGCTGCCTGATCAGCTGCGAGCCGAGCGCCGAGGACCCCTGTCCTCGAGGATACCAGTGCACCGACCTGTACGGCGACCAGAGCACCTACGTCTGCTACGGAGACTGCGCCTACTTGACCGGAGAGTAGCCACGCCGCGGCGGCGCATCAATCTACGCCAGACGACCCGAAGCCGCCCCCGCCACGCTGGCTGGGGGGCAGCTCTTCCGTCTCGCGCAGCTGCACCCGAACCACCGGCGCCACCACCAGCTGGGCGATGCGCATGCCGCGCTCCACCAGGAAGGGGCGCGCGCCGTGGTTGATCAAGATGATCCCCAGCTCGCCGCGGTAGTCGGCGTCCAGGGTGCCCGGCGCGTTCAGCAGGGTGACGCCATAGCGCAGGGCCAGACCCGAGCGGGGCCGCAGCTGGCCCTCGTAGCCGCTGGGCAGAGCCAGTCGCAGGCCGGTGGGGATCAGCGTCCACGCGCCGGGCGCCAGCTCCAGCGCCTCTTCCACCGCCGCGCGCAGGTCCAGGCCAGCGGCCTCCTCCGAGGCCGCGGCTGGCAGGGGCAAGCCCCTGCCGTGGGGCAGCACGGCCACCTGCACCTGCAATGCGGGGCGCACGGTCATGCTCCGCCTAGAACTCGGCCGCTTCGATGGCTTCCTTGCGGGAGAGGCGGATCTTGCCCGCGCGGTCCACGTCGATCACGCGCACCAGCACCTCGTCTCCCTCGTTCACCACGTCGGTGACCTTGTCCACCCGCTCCTTGGCCAGGTGGCTGATGTGAATCAGGCCGTCGGTGCCGGGGAAGATCTCCACGAAGGCGCCGAAGTCCACCACGCGCTTGACCACGCCCACGTAGAGCTTGCCGATCTCGGCTTCCTGCGTGAGCTCACGGATCATGGCGATGGCCTTCTCGCCGGCCTCGGCGTCACTGGCCGCCACGTCCACCTTGCCGTGGTCGTCCACGGTGACCTTGGTGCCCGTCTGCTCCTGGATGCCACGGATGATGCGGCCCCCGGGGCCGATGATGTCGCGGATGCGGTCGGACTTGATGTGGATGGTGGTGATGCGGGGCGCGTAGTCGGACATCTCCTTGCGGGGAGCGGAGATGGTCTTGGCCATCTCGCCCAGGATGTGCAGCCGGCCTTCGCGGGCCTGGGCCAGCGCCCTGGACATGATCTCGCGCGAGACGCCAGCGATCTTGACATCCATCTGCAGGGCGGTGATGCCCTCGGCGGTGCCGGTGACCTTGAAGTCCATGTCGCCCATGTGGTCCTCGGCACCGAGGATGTCGGACAGCACGGCGAACTGGTCGCCTTCCTTGATGAGACCCATGGCGATGCCGGCCACCGCGGCCTTGACAGGCACACCGGCGTGCATCAGGGCCATGCTGGTGCTGCAGACCGTGCCCATGGAGGAGGAACCGTTGGAGGCGAACACCTCGGCCGTGGAGCGCAGCACGTAGGGGAACTCGTCCTGCGTGGGAAGGACCGGCTCGATGGCCCGGTGGGCCAGGGCGCCATGCCCCACGTCGCGCCGCTTGGGGCCGCGCAGGGGGCGGGCCTCGCCCGTGCAGTAGGGCTGGAAGTAGTAGGTCAGCATCCAGTTGCGGCGCCCGTCGGGGATATGGGCGAACTCCAGGCGCTGGGCGTCGTACTCGGTGCCCATGGCGATGTTGGCGTAGACCTGGGTCTCACCGCGGGTGAAGACCGCCGAGCCGTGGGCCCGCGTCGATACGCCCGCTTCGCACCAGATCTCGCGCACTTCGTCGGTGGCCCGGCCATCGACGCGCAGGCCCTTCTCGAGCACGTTGCGGCGCATCTCGCCGCGCACCATCTTCTCCCAGATGCCCTTGATCTCGTCCCTGAGGGCCAGGCCCTCCGCTTCTTCCAGGCCTTCGATCAGGTCCGCGATGACGGCGTTGCGGGCCGCCTTGGTGGCCGCGCTGCGCTCGTGCTTGCCCGAGACGCTCATGGCCTCGACCAGCGAGTCCATGCCCATGGCCTGGACCTTGTCCGCCAAGCCTTCCGGCGGCTGGGGAGCCGGGCCCATCTCGATGAAGGGCTTGCCGGCCAGCTCACGGAGCTCTTCGATGGCGGCGATGATGCGCTTGATCTCTTCGTGGGCGTGCTCCATGGCGTCCATGACCACGGCCTCGGAGGCCTCTTTGGCGCCGCACTCCACCATGATCACGGCTTCCTTGGTGCCCGCGACCACCAGCTGCAGATCGGCCTTGTCCATCTCGTCGTGGGAGGGGTTGGTGATGAACTCGCCAGCCACCTGCGCCACCCGAACGCCGGCGATGGGCTGGGAGATGGGCGCGCCACCGATCCAGAGCGCGGCCGAGGCGCCGCTGAGCGCCAGCACGTCGCAGTCGTTGTCGATGTCGTAGGAGATCGTGGTGGCGATCACCTGCACTTCGTTGTGGTAGTGCTTCGGGAAGAGGGGCCGAATCGGCCGGTCGATGAGCCGGCTGACCAGGGTCTCGCGCTCGTTGGAGCGACCCTCGCGCTTGATGTAGCTGCCCGGGATGCGGCCGTAGGCGCCGGCGCGATCCTGGTAGTCCACGGTCAGGGGCAAGAAGTCCAGCACCCTGCGCGCCTCGGCCAGCACGGCCGTGACCAGCACCATGGAGTCGCCCTGGCGCACGATGACGGCGCCTGTGGCCTGCTGGGCGTACTTACCTGTTTCGAAAATAAGGGGACGACCGCCGATATCGACGGATACGGAGTGAGTTTCTGTCATTTCATTTCCATTGCAGCGCGGAGTCCTCCGACAGCTTCCTGGTTCGGAGGCGCACCCGCCCGGTACGGACGTCTCCCCTGCGAAGAGGGTGAAGACGCCGTTGTTTCGTCTAGCGCCGGGCGAAAGCCATGCCATGCCCACCTCGCCCCTGCCAGCGCGCAGCTCGCAGGGTTCCCGACGTATTCCCGTAGGCCTTCCAGGAATGAGCGGAGGCCTGGACGATGCCTGGCAGCCAGCGCTCAGCCCGGGGAGACCCGCGGGGAAGTGAGGGAGGGAGACAACCCGGTCGCGCCCGAGGTTCAGACCTCAGGCCCGGTGGTGAGAGTATTGGTCAAAGAACGCAGCGCGCCGGCGGATCCGGCACGCCAGAGGCCCGGCTAACGCCTGAGCCCCAGAGACTTGATCAGCGCGAAGTAGCGCTCGGGGCTGCCCCTCTTGAGGTACTTGAGCAGGCGCCGGCGCTGGCCGACCAGCTTCAGCAGACCGCGGCGGGAGTGGTGGTCCTTGGCGTGGGTGCGAAAATGGTCGGTGAGGTACACAATCCGCTCGGTGAGCAGCGCGACCTGCACCTCGGGCGAACCGGTGTCGCCCTCGGAGGTCTGGTACTTCTCGATGATCTCGCGTTTTTTCTCTGCTGTCATCGCCATGATGTCTTCCCTCTTTGATATCGGTGACCGCAGGCAGGTGACCATGGCGTAGGGCCTATGCGCCCAAACCGCCTCCCCGCAGAAACCGTGGGGTTTGCGTGCCCCAGGTGGGGCAGGGCCCTTATGCCCCGCTGCTCGCTCGCAGTCAACCGCGGCACCGACCATTTCCGCCGACATACGTCGGCGGAAACGGCCGGCGCCGCTTTTTTGGGGGGAAGACAGATTCTTCCCCCC
>CAYVQL010000453.1:0-6061 GCA_964454135.1 uncultured Enterobacterales bacterium
GCTGCCTGGGGGGGGGGGGGGGGGGGGGGGGGGGGGGGGGGGGGGGCATTGGGTTGTGGGGGGGGTTGGGGGGGGGCGGCGGGGGTGGCGGGGGCGGCGGCTGCGGCGGCGGCGGCGGCGGCGCGGGCTCCGGCGGCGGCGCCAGCGTGGCCATCCTGCTGCTGGCCTCCTCCATCGAGCTGCGGGACTGCGAGATCGTCACCGGCAGCGGCGGC
Source organism: uncultured Enterobacterales bacterium (assembly GCA_964454135.1). Taxonomy (GTDB): domain Bacteria; phylum Myxococcota_A; class UBA796; order UBA796; family JAFGLY01; genus CAYVQL01. The sequence goes on from CAYVQL010000453.1 coordinate 216, forward strand.
GCCGGAGGCGAAGGCGGAACAGGCGGCTCGGGCGGCCCCGGTGGCGCGGGCGCCCGTGGCGGACGCGGAGAGGACGACTCCGGCGCAGGCGGCGGCGGTGGCGGCGGCGGCCAGGGCGGCCAGGGCGGCCACGGCGGCGGCGGCGGCGGCGGTCCCAGCATCGGCATCCGCTGCGAACGGAACTCCACGCCCCAGCTCGACGACGACACCCGCTTCACCATCGGCGGTGGCGGCGCTGGCGGCGCCAGCGAAGGCAATCCGGGCGCCGATGGAACCAGCGCCGAGCTGGACGGCTGCTGATCCAGCGGGCCGCAGCGCCCGCCGCTATGATGCAGGCTCGGAGGCCCCATGATCCCGCGCTGCGTCCTCGTCGCTCCCCTCCTGCTGCTGGCGGCCTGCGATCCCAGCCCGCAGGTCTCCGTCGACAGGAAGGAGGTCTCGCCCGAGACCGATCCCACCACGCCCGATCCCGACGACGACGACCCGACCGTGGACGAGGACGACGACGGCTGGGCCGCGACGGACGACTGCGACGACAGCGATCCCGCCGTGCACCCGCAGGCCGACGAGGTCTGCGACGGCGTGGACAACGACTGCGACGGCATCATCGACGAAGGCCTGGACCAGCTCTGGTACGCCGACGCCGACGCCGATGGCTACGGCGACCACGAGTCCACGACCGAGGCCTGCGCCAAGCCCGAGGGCTACGCCGCCAACGCCACCGACTGCGACGACAGCCGCGCGGACGTCAACCCGGCCGCGCAGGAGGTCTGTGACGGCGCGGACAACGACTGCGACGACGAGACCGACGAGGGGGTCACCAGCACCTTCTACGGCGACGAAGACGGCGACGGCTTCGGCAACCCGCACACGCCGGTCCAGGCCTGCCAGGCCCCGGACATGTACGTGGACAACGCCGAAGACTGCGACGACGCCCAGCCCACGGCCCACCCGGATCACGCCGAGCTCTGCGACGAGCTCGACAACGACTGCGACGGGGACATCGACGAGGACGACGCCGAGGACGCCGTCGACTGGTACGCCGACAGCGACGGCGACGGCTTCGGCGATGCCAAGATCAGCGCGCGAGCCTGCACGGCGCCCAGCGGCTACGTCTCCGAGGGCACCGACTGCGACGACACCGATCCCGAGACCTGGCCCGGAGCGGCCGAGCGCTGCGACGGGGCGGACAACGACTGCGACGGAGACGTGGACGAGGATCTGATGGAGAGCTGGTACGCCGATGCCGACGGAGACGGCTTTGGCGATGCCAGCACCGGCATGAGCTCCTGCGATCCGGGCTCCGGCTGGGTCGCGGACGAAACGGACTGTGATGACAGCGACGCCAGCATCAATCCCGACGCCGAGGAGCGCTGCGGCGGCGGCGACGAGGACTGCGACGGAGTGACCGACGAGGCTGACGCCGTCGACGCCGGCACCTGGTACGCGGACCAGGACGGCGACGGCTACGGCGACCCGGCCACCGGCGCCAGCGCCTGCACCCAGCCCAGCGGCACCACCAGCGACGACTCCGACTGCGATGACAGCGACGCCAACATCCGCCCCGGCGTGAAGGAGAGCTGCGACGGCATCGACGACAACTGCGACGGCGACGTGGACGAGGGCGCCACCAGCACCTGGTACGCCGACGGCGACGGCGACGGCTACGGCGACAGCGCCAGCAGCAGCGAGGCCTGCGAGGCTCCCTCGGGCCACGTGGCCGTGGGCGGCGACTGCGACGACGGCGACGCCAGCATCCATCCAGACGCCGAGGAGGTCTGCGACGGCGTGGACAACGACTGCGACGGCGACATCGACGAGGAAGGCGACACCGGGGACACGGGCGGAGCCGAGCAGGATAGCGGCCAGGCGGACAGCGGCCAGACCGATAGCGGCACGCCCGGCGACAGCGGCGCCGACAGCGGGCTCATCTCCTGCCCCTCCGACATGGTCTCGGTGGCCGACAGCTTCTGCATCGACACCTACGAAGCCTCCCGTCCGGACGCCTCGGCCAGCTCCGCCGGCTCCGACGAGAGCGCGGCACTGTCCCAGGCCGGCGTGCTCCCCTGGCAGGTGGCGGACAACGCCACGGCCGAGGCGGCCTGCGTGGCGGCAGGCAAGCGCCTGTGCAGCGAAGACGAGTGGTATCAGGCCTGCAGCGGCAGCGCGGGCACGGTCTACAGCTATGGCGACGCCTACGAGGCCGCCACGTGCAACGGCCTGGACACGCACTGCTCCTGCAAGGACGGATCGGTCTACGAGGACTGCTACTTCGACTGCGGCGGCAGCATCTACCTGGAGGTCACCGGCAGCTTCCCGGCCTGCACCAACGAGTACGGCGCCCTGGACCTGAACGGCAACCTCTGGGAACACGTCGCCGGCGGCAGCGACTACACGGTGCGCGGCGGCGCCTACAACTGCGGCGACTCGCCCACCTACCACCAGTGCAGCTACATCCCCACCAGCTGGACGCCCTCGGCGCGGGGATTCCGATGTTGCCTGGACGGGGAATGATGGGCGGCGGGTGATGCACCTGGCGCCCCTTTGGGCTACCATTCCCCACCGTCCTCCCTGCCTGTCAAGCACGGAACCATGCCCCGCACCATCGCCCCCCTCCTCCCAGCTCTCTGTCTGGCGGCCTGCGTCCGCGCGCCACCTCCCCACGCCCGCTACCTGAACGGCGAGCACCAGGCGGCGCTGCTGGCCCAGCAAGAGCTGGCAGCCATCGCCGACGAGAACACGGCCCTGGAGAACTGCCGGCTGGCCTCCATGGCCCTGGCCCAGGGCGACGAGCAGCTGGCCGAGCAGGCCCTGCGGCGCGCCGTGGCGATCATGACCGACTTCCGCGCCGAGGGGGAGTGGCGGGCCGCGCTGGGCGCCGAGGAGGCCAAGGACTGGAAAGGCGAGCCCTACGAGAAGATGGCCGCCTTCCTGTACCTGGGCGTGCTGCTCTTCGAAAAGGGCGACTACGGCAACGCCCTGGCCATGTTCAAGTCCGCCGTGCTGGCCGACGCGGGCACGGTCGAAGAGCGCTACCGCTCCGACTTCATCCCGGCCTACCTGATGCAGGCCCTGGCCTACCGCGCGGTCCGAGAAGAGGGCAATGCCAGCCAGTCCCTGCAGCGCGCCGCCGACGGCCTCTACAGCCGCGTGCTGGTGGAGCTGCTCTCCCGCGAGCTGGCAGAGGCGCCCGTCGAAGGCCCAACAGACGCGCTCAACGCGGCACGCGCCGCCCTGCTCACCGGGCTGCCGGCCGGCATCAGCGTCGCGCCCCGCGATCCGGCAGAGGCCACGCGGGCGGCCGTCTCCCAGGCCGGCGACATCCTGCGCGTCCAGCGGGAGCTGTCGCGCAAGGAGCGCCTGCCCTCTCTGCAGGATTTCTCCAGCGCGGACCTGAAGCGGGCCTACGAGGTCTTGGGTCCGTTGGCCGAAACCTGGCGCTCCATGGCGGAGATGATCCCCCCCCAGGCCCTGGAGCGCCCCGCCCGCGACGCCGCGCTGCTGGAGGCCTTGCTGGCCGATCCCCCCTCGCTGGTGCTGCTGGTGGAGCGGGGCCCCGGTCCGCGCAAGACCGCAGAAGGCCGCTACAACCACATCCTGCGCATCGTGCCCCGCGCCGGGCCCCCAGGCCCGCCCCAGGCCTCCCTGCAGGCCGCCGAGCTCTCCCTGGTCCCCCTGGACAGCCTGGCCTGGCAGGCCACCACGCGCGGTGGACGCAAGGTCGATGGCTTCCTCAAGGGCAAGGCCGTCTTCAAGGACACGGCCGCCATCACCGGCCTGGTCTTGCTGGAGCTGGGCGATGCGGCCGCCTATGCCGACAACAGCACCGCCGCCGGCGTCCTCTACCTGGCCGGCCTGGCCACCACCATCGCCGGCGCAGTCGCCAACCCCGAGGCCGACACCCGCGACTGGGGCATGCTGCCCGACGATCTCTGGCTGCTGACGGCCAACCCGCCCCCCGGCGACCACCTGCTCACCCTGGATGGCTACAACTACACCGTGCACGTACCAGCCCAGGGCCAGATCTTCCGCTACATCCCGCGCCTCCCCCCCGGGGGCGATGTCGAGTTTCCCTGAACCCCAAGAGCGTGTTGGCAAGACTGCGCCGTCCCCAGCCCTGCCCCCAGGAGATCCTATGCGAAGCTCACCCAACAACCTCGTCAACGGCTGGCGCTGCCTGCTGCTGGCCATCAGCGCCAGCCTGCTGCTGGCAGGCTGCGTCAAGACCGTACAGACCACCTACGTGGACCCCGACGCCTACGGCGCCGTCGAAGGCACCGGCATCGAGGCCCGCGATGTGCGCGCCGTCTCCACCGAGATGGCCACCGAGCTGCTGGCAGCGGCCCCCGTGCAGAGCTTCGAGGGCGTGCCGCGGCTGGCGGTGCTGCCGGTGGAGAACCGCTCCCGCTTCCTGATCGATCAGGAGATCTTCACCACCCTGATCACCGATATCCTCATCCAGAACGCGGCCGGCAAGCTGGCCGTGCTCAACCGCGACATCGTGGACGAGATCATGCGCGAGCGCGAGATGAAGCGCAGCGGCCAGGTGGACGCCGGGCAGCTCAAGGCCCTGGCCGGGGCGGACTTCTTCCTGGAGGGAGAGGTCAAGAGCCTGTCGGCCTCCAACGCCGCGGCGCAGAGCGACTACGTCGTGATCCGCTTCCAGCTGACCGACGCCGAGACCGGGATCGTCGGCTGGTCCAACTCCTACCAGATGAAGAAGGAGGGCTCATGGGGCGTGATGTACCAGTGACGACCCGCAACCTGCTCCTGACCGCCCTGGCGCTGCTGCTGGCGGGCTGCGCCTGGCACGCCGTGCCCGCCCAGACCGTCGGTCGCCTGGAGCCCACCGAGTCCGTGCTGTCCATGGACCGCGCCGCCTGGAAGCTGGTGGGCCTGGAGCGCCTGAGCGCCGAGCGGGTCGAGGACGACCGGCTCGAGGTGGAGCTGGAGCTCACCAACCTCTCCGACGTGGACGTCACGGTGCAGGTGCGCTGCGTCTTCCGCAACGAGGACGGCAGCCTGACCACGGACGAGGCCTATTGGAAGATGGTGGTCCTGCCCCGCTCCACCAGCAAGCGCTACACCGCTCAGAGCCTGGATAAGCTGGCCGCCTCCTACCAGGTCGAGATCCGCACGCCCTGACAGCACTCTCGTGACGGCCTCCCCCTCGCCCCCTTCCAGCAGCCCGGGCTCGGTTGCGCCCTGGTGGCGTGACCGGCGGCTCTTGCTGCTGGTGGGCGTGACCGTGGGCCTGCGCCTGCTGGCCTCCGTGCTCTGGCCCTACGAAAAATGCGTGCGCGACGAGTGCATGTACATGTTCACGGCCGAGCGCATGGCCCAGGGCCTGGGCATGACGCCCAGCAACGGCTGGATCTGGGCCCCCGCCTACGTGGCCTTCCTGTCCGTCTTCGAGAAGCTGGCCTTCGGCTACTCGGCCGTCTCACGCATCCCCCAGTCCCTCTTCTGCGGCGTGGCCGTGCTGGTGGTCCATCGCCTTGGGCGCGAGGTGGCCGACGAGCGCGCCGGCCTGGCCGCCGCCTGGCTCTACGCGCTGCACCCCACCCTCGTCTTCTTCGCCGCCCGCCAGTGGAGCGAGACCGTCTACGCCGCCCTGCTGCTCGCAGCGTTGCTGCTGCTGCTGCGGGCGCGCGAGGGTACCACCAGGCTGGCCCTGGCTCCGGGGCTGTTGGTGGGCCTCTGCGTGCTGCTGCGCGGCGTGGCCACCTATATGCTGCCCATCTTCGCCCTGGGCCTGGTCTGGGGTCGCTGGCGCCCCCCCCCCCCCACCCCCCCCCCCCCCCAGCAGCAAGCAGCCCCCGGCAGAGCCGGGGCGCCCCACACCC
>CAYVQL010000453.1:6071-6906 GCA_964454135.1 uncultured Enterobacterales bacterium
CCGGGGCGGGGGGGGGGGGGGGGGGGGCCCCCGCCCCGCGCGGGGCCCCAGGCCCTGCTGCTGATGGCAGCCGCGGTCTGCGCGGTGGCGCCCTACTCCATCTACGCCTCCAGCAAGTTCGAGACCTTGATCATCTCGGACCGCACCATGGGCCAGATGATGTGGCTGGGCAACAACGACTTCGATCCCATCACCTTCGACTACGGCAACGGCCAGCTCAGCGACTCTGCCTACAGGCGTCACACCCAGCGCGGCCGCGAGCACTGCGCACCCAAGACCGAGCCGGTGGAGCGCGACCGCTGCGAGACCGCCGCGGGCAAGGCCTGGATCAACGCCAACCCCGACGAGTTCCTGCGGCGCGTCCCCCTGCGCCTGGCCCAGCTCTTCAACCCCAACTCCTTCCTGACCCGCCACCTGCGCCAGAGCGGCTGGAAGGGCCTACCCGACCTGGTCGACGAGCTGATCTGCCTGTCCATCGTGCTCTTCTCCCTGGTCAACGTGCTGGGGGGGGCCCTGGGGGCCTGGGCGCGCCCGCGCAACATCTACCTGCTGGTGGTGGGCCTGATCACCGCCTACCACCTGGCGGCCATCGGCTCCCTGGCGGGCCTGAGCCGCTACCGCGTGCCCCTGGACACCCTGTGGATCGTCTTCGCGGGCATCTTCATCGCAACGCCCTGGCCCACGCTGCGACGCGCGTTTTCGCCCTGGTGGCGGGCCATCGGGGTCCTGCTGACCCTGATCCCGCTGCTGCTGCTGATGCTCTGGTTCCTTCCTGCCGGCTTTCCCTGGTGGGAGGGGTGGTTCTGAGGGCAGCCAACAAAACGACCACGACCAC
>CAYVQL010000454.1:0-6826 GCA_964454135.1 uncultured Enterobacterales bacterium
ATCGGCTTTCAACCTTGGCAATGCATCGGTTGGCCGCAAGGATGACCGAGCCCCACGGGCACTAGCGCCGGCTAGCTGGCCAGCCCCGCGCCGAGGACGTGCACCTCTGCGATCGGTTCGTCGGGATCGTCGCTGCGGACCCACACGTGGTCCTCTGCGCTGCTGGCGTCGTCGGGCTCGTAGCGCACCTCGAACCAGGAGCATTCATCGGGCGTGATGATGATGGCCTGGATGTCTACGACTGCGAAGGGGGAATCGGGATCTTGCAGATCGATGTCCTGCAGGTGCAGGTCCGCCTGGCCCACGTTGCAGACCTCCACGGTCTCGCTCGGTGGGAATGTTTCGTCCTCGACCACCTGCCCGAAGTCGATCTCGTCCGGGTGCAGGAAGATGGCGGGCTGGGCCCCGCCATCCAGGTCGCCGACGCCGGCATCGACGGGCGGTTCGAAGTCCGTGCAGGCGCAGGCGCAGGCACAGGTAGAGAAGAGGAGATTCGCGACTCTCATGAGCCCCAGGATAGCACGAACCTAGAGCACCTCCGTGGCCCGCTCGCTGGCCTCCAACAGGCCGTTGGGCCCAAACGAGATCCACTGGTCGTCGGTCAGGGCGCGCAGCACGCGCTGCTCCCGGCCGTGCTTGTCCCGCTCCAGCAACGCCGAGGCTCGACCGGGTTCCAGGATCGTTCCGCTCTCTTCGCAGACCCAGGTCTGGGGGTGCAGGTTCGTGATGTGGGAGATCACCTCGCCGGTCGCCACCTCGACGAAGACGATGCTCGTGCCGTCCTCCTCTTTCAGGCGCGCGGCGCAGTAGCGGTTGCCGGTGATGCCCCAGATGCGATCCACCTCGACATCGAAGCTGATGACATCCCGACCCTCGGCCGGACAGTCGTCGCGGATGCTGGCGCCCAGGTCGTAGTGCCCCAGCACGCCTTCCTCGTCGAGCACCAGCAGGTCGGCGCGGCGGTTGACGAAGGCCAGCAGGCGCACGGGCGAATCGGCCAGGGGCATGGGTGGGTGCAGCGCGTCTTCCCCCGTGGCCGGATCGAGCACGCGCACCGCGCCGCGCGGCGTCACGACGCCCATCCAGATGCCGCTGCCCGAGAGGATGACCTCCCGCGGCCAGGCCAGGTCGTAGGCCTGGTTGCGGGACAGGTGCCACCAGCGCAGGCCCCCGTCGGCGAGCTTCACCACGACCACCGGACCCCCCACGTCCGCCTGCAGAGCGCCCGACGTGGAGGTGCCGCCATCGAAGACGACCTGCGCCTTGTCGGTGTCGATGATCTGCACGGGCCGGTCGTAGAGCAGTACGGCAACCAGGCGCCCATCCCGGTCCACCTCGAGATCGCGCACCGGGTGGCGCAGGTCCAGCTCCCACAGTCGCTTGCCATGGGCCCAGAACGCCAGCAGGCTGCCATGGGCCAGCGCACGGTAGGGTCCAAAGCCCGAGAAGGCCGTGATGGCCCCCGGGCTGCCCCGCCCGCCACTGTGGAACAGCCCGTCGATGCCGCCGACCCTGATCCCGGAGCTGGTCCAGAGGGCTGCGCCCGAGGTGTCGGGGGCGCCGTGGGGCCGGCTCTCGACAGGGTTCAGCTCAGGCAAGGAGAAGATATGGGAGGAACGCTGGGTGACCACCGCTGCCTGCTCGCCATCGGGCGAGACCAGCAGGTTGAGCAGGCCGCTGCCGCCTCGCGTGGCGAAGGAAGCCACGATGCGGCCGTCCAGCACCCGTAGCAGGCTGACCCCCGCCTTGCCCACGGCCAGCACATGGGTGCCGTCCGGCGTGAAGCAGGCGCGGTCGGCGGGCGTCTGCAGGCGATCGGCGGGCATTCCGGAGCGAGAGAGCAGGTCCACCAGCCGGATCTGGCCGTCGGTGTCGAGGCAGAGCAGGCGCTCACCACGGGAATCGAACTCCACGGTGCTGCCGCCGAAGCCTGTCCAGGCCACCTCGCGCTCGTTTCGCACCAGGTTCCACATGCGCAACAGGCCGTCCGCAGCGATGGTGGCGCAGCGGGTTCCCTCGGGGCTGAGCGCGATCCCACGCATGGCCCGCACGCGCCCGCGAGCGCCCTCACGCAGATCCTGGAAGACGGGCGTGCCGTCGTCGGTGCGGTAGACCCCGACCGTGCCCTCGTCGTCCCCGATGGCCACCAGGGAGCCGCCCTGGATCAAGGTCAGGGCGCTGCTGATGGGTCCTGCCGGCCGGAAGACGAGCCCCGGGCTGGTCTCTCCGCGGCGTTGGACGGCCAACAGCCCGGAGACATCCGCGCTTGCCAGCGTGCCGCTCCTGGGCTCGTAGCAGGCCGCGGAGACGGCCACGTCGTGGGTATTGGAGCAAAACTGATCGACGAGCGAGGGCATGTTGACCACCTGGCCTGCAATTTCGGTTTTTTGAGCTGCGCCAAGCTGCCGGTCCGCGGGGGCTTGCGCGCCGCGCGAGGGGCGAGAACTGCGAGCTGAACGCCGCCCGCCGCGATGGATGGGGTATAGTATTCGATCTCTGTGCTGGTGTGCCATTCATGGGAGCGGTGCTGTTTCGATGAATTCGCTGGAGCTGGTTCTGGGGTTCTACCTGACCCACCCCCCGGGCGAACGACGCGTCGTGCTGGCCGAGGCCGTGGATCAGGCCTACCTGCCCCTGTTGAACCTGCTGGACGAGCATCCCGGCGTGCCCATCTGTCTGCACCTCTCCGGGCGTCTGATCGACTTCCTGGAGGCGGAGCGTCCGGAGGTGCTGGAACGCATCCGCTCCCTGGCCGAACGCGGGCAGGTGGAGCTGGTGGGCGGGGGCTACTACGGGCCGGTGCTCAGCGCTCTGCCGGAGCGCGACGCAGCGGGTCAACTGCGGCTCTCCACGCGCAGGCATATGCAGCTCTTTTCGGTGCGTCCGCGAGGCGGCTTTCTGCCCTATGGTGCGTGGGATCCCGTGATCCCCAAGCTCTTCGCGCCGGCGGGCTTGGAGTTCGCGGTGGCGGATGTCTCCGCGTTCACCCACGCTGGCCTGGAGCTGGAGCAGGCGGACAGCTACTGGGTGACGGAGGGAGCGGGAGAGACCCTGGCGGTCTTCGCGGATTTCGGAGAGCGAGATCCGGTGGGTCCTGGCATGGAGCCTTCGCGCATCGGCGCCCTGCTGCGGCGCTACGCATCCAAGGGACGCAAGTGCCTGGTGTGGATGCTCGACGCGCGGGAATTCGGCCTGCGGTCCGGCACCCACGCCTTGGCCTGGGGACGGGCGGGTGGATGGATGCCCAGGCTCTTCGGTCTGATCGGCGCCTCGGACCACTGGCTCAAGGTCAGCAGCTTCAGCTCCCTGCTGCGGCGCTTCCGCCCGGCTGGACGCCTCTACCTGCCGACCACAGTCGCGCCGCGTTGGAGGGTGGCTCCGGCGGCCGCGTCTGGCAGGATACGCCAGTCCGAAGCGCCCCCGGTTGGCTTCACCGGGCCCCAGGGCAGTCCACTCTGGCAGGCCAGCCTCACGCGCTACGAGGAAGCCAACCGGCTCTTTCAGCGCATCCAGCGCGCCTCGCTCGAGGTGCAGCGCCTGACGGCCATGGTGCGTAACAGGCGCGCCGGGGACAAGCCCAGGATGGATCTCGCGCCTGGGCTCGAGCGGGCGATGTTGCTGCTCTACCAGGCCCAGGCGGCCGCGCCCTGCACCTACGACCCCTGGGGCGGCCTCTACCAGGGCTACCTGCGACATCATTCCTACGCTTCGGCGTTGCTGGCCGAGCGCGAGGTCATGGCGGCCCTCAAAGAGCGGCCTCGATTCCGTGTGGATGTCATCGATGCCGACGGGGATCGACGCGAGGAGGTGGTGGTCACCACGCCGCAGTTCCGCGCGCTGCTGGATCCCAAGCAGGGCGGGGCGCTGCTCGAGCTGGACTCTCTGGCTCTGCCCGGCAACCTGCTGAACACGCTCATGCGCCGCGAAGAGGCCTGCCTCGAGCCGCTGCGGCGTGACGCCAGGCTGCCCGCGTTGGTGGACACCGCTTCGGTGGCTCTGGACTCGGCGTCCAAGCCCGAGGAGGAAGACTGCGAGGTGACGGTCGAGGAAGAGCAAGCCGGCCCCAAGCCCAGCGCGCGTCAGGTTCCCGTGCACCTCCTGGCTGCGGATTGCGGGCTGAAGAGCTGCTTCGCAGACCACTTCCTTGGCGAGCAGACCACAACCGAAAACCTGCGGCGCGTCCAGTATCCGGAGCACGGCGATTTCCACGGCGCCGAGTACGAGCTGCTGCGGGCGGATGCCAACCCGACCAAGGGCAGCATCGACGTGCACTTCGCACGTGACGGCGCGGTGGACGATGGTGTGCAGAAGAAGCTGGCGCGAGTGGTCAAGCGCTATCGCTTCTTCCGAGAGCGGCGCGGCTTCCTGGTCCAGTACGAGGTGTCCAACCGCCTGCGCGAGGCCTTCAGCACGCTCTTCGCGGTGGAGCTCAACCTGAACCTGGATTCCCGGCACGGCCCGGCCCAGTACCTGGAGTTCGACGACAGCGGGCGCCAGGATCTCACCAGCACCGGCAGCTACGACGCCGTACGGCAGCTCTCATGGGTGGACCTGCGCAAGGGATTCCGGGTCAAGCTGACCGTGGAGCCAGCGCCCAAGGCCTGGCATTTCCCCATCCAGACCCTCTCCCAGAGCGCAGGAGGGCACCGCGTCAACTTCCAGGGTGTCAGCCTGTGGTGCTGCTGGCCGCTGGCGCTGTGGGGAGAAGAGCGCAAGCAGTTCGCCTTCTCCTTCGTCGTGCAGACGCGGGGTGGGGGATAGCGTTCTGGACGCCGGGTGATGACGGCCCTTGGCACGACAGGCTGACCTAGAGCATCTCACCGTGGATTGAGGTTGCCCAGCGCCGCCTTCCGAGGCTCGCGGCGCTTGGGGCGGCTCCGGCAATTACGGGCTTGGTCCAGTCGAAATGGGAATGTCCGCTTGAGGCGACATAGTGCCCCTGGTCGCTCCTGCGGGCAGGCGCCGGATCATGAGGCGGGCCGCTCGGCCATGTGATATAGCCAGGCCCCCTTTCCAAACCCGGAACCCGAACCAATCGCACGGAAGGAGTTTTTCATGGGTGTCAGCGTAATGGGCGTCGGAATTTGCGGGGCGTTCCCCGCTTCCGGCGGTCTGTCATATCGAGAGATGATCGCCAGGGCCGCCGACATGGCCTACAAGGATGCCGGGATAGCCCCAGAGGATGTCGACGGAGCCGTCTCGGTCGAGGAGGACTTCGTCTCTGGCTATTCCATCGCAGACGAGTACGTGCCCGACCAGATCGGCATGGTGCTCAAGCCGATCTACACCGTCCCCGGCGATTTCCTGCAGGGTATCGGTTCGGCCGCGATGCAGATCGAGACGGGCGAGTTCAAGACCATCGTGGTGGAGGCCTACTCCAAGGCCAGCAACATCCTCAACAAGGACGAGATGCTGCACTTCGCCCTCGATCCGATCTTCAACCGCTTCGGGGTCAGCCCCCACTTCCTGGCGGGGATCGAGATGCAGAAGTTCCTGGCCGCGTCGGACTTCGACGCCGGGGACGTGGCTGCCGTGGCCGTGCGCAACCGCGCCATCGCCGCCTACAACGCCCTGTCCCCCTACGGTGGCACGATCTCGGTGCGCGACGTGCTCAACGGCCGCCCCGTGGCCAGCCCCGTCACCGCCCCCATGATCGCCAAGCACTCCGACGCCGCCGTCGTCGCCGTCCTGGGCATCGACAGCGTGGCCGAGGAGCGCTCGCGCCACCCCATCTACATCACCGGCACGGGCTGGAACTCCGGCAACTCCATCATCGAGCGCCGCGCCCACCACGTCTCCGAGGGCACTGCCCTGGCCGCGCAGATGGCCTGCGCCGAGGCCGGCGTGGAGAACATCGGCAACGAGATGGACATCGTCTACGTCTCCGACCTCTACGCCCACCGCCAGCTCATGCACCTGGCCTCCATGGGCATCTCCCCGGACGCAGCCGTGACCATCAACCCCGACGGCGGCAGCCTGGGCATGGGTGACCTGATCGACGGCAACGGCGGCGCCCGCTTCTACGACGCCGTTCAGCAGCTGCGCGGCGAGGCCGGCAGGCTGCAGGTGCCCGACGCCGAGCGGGCCCTGGTGCACGGCTGGCGCGGTGTACCCACCGACACCGCCGCAGTGACCATACTTGACGTAGAGAGGAGGTGACCATGAGCCGCGTTGGAGTGATTGGTGCGGGCATGACCCGCTTTGTGCGTCGAGCCGAAGAGACCAGCGGCGAGCTGGCTTCCTATGCCGTCGAGATGGCCCTGCGCGACGCGGGGATGACCATCGACGACATCGACTGCGTCTGCCTGGGCACGGCCCCGGACGCTTTCGACGGCATCCACATGAACGGCGAGGCCCTGATCGCGGGTTGCGGCGCTCTGAACAAGCCCTACCTGCGTCACTACGTGGGCGGCGGCACGGGCATCATGAGCCCGATCCACGGTTGGATGCACGTCGCCTCGGGCAAGTTCAAGACCTGCCTGGTGGTCACCGAAGAGAAGATGTCGCCCTGCGTGCCCCACCCGGCCGGCGCCTTCCTCACCATCTTCGACCACACCACGGAGCAGCCCCTCGAGCTGACCCTGATCCACATCTTCGCCATCGAGATGTCCCGCTTCATGGCCAAGTACGGCTACACCGAAGAAGAGATCGCCCTCGTCTCGGTGCAGAACAAGCTCAACGCCATGAACCACCCGGCGGCGCAGCTCGGCAAGAAGCTCACCGTCAAGGACGTGATGGAATCTCCCATGCTGTCCTGGCCGGTCAAGCGCCTCGACATCAGCCCCACCTCCGACGGCGCCTGCGCCATCGTGCTGGCCAACGAGCG
>CAYVQL010000455.1:0-6701 GCA_964454135.1 uncultured Enterobacterales bacterium
TCCTGGCTGGAGGAGAAGCCTCCACCACGAAGATACCTGCTTCACGAAGGGGGGCCGGAGCCGTGGGTGCTGGGCTCGGGGCTGCTCCCACGGGGCAAGGTGGGGATCCTGGCCGGCGCGGGGGGCGTGGGCAAGACGCTGGCGCTCTGCGGGCTGGCCCTGTCCGTGGCGACGGGGCTCCCCTGGCTGGGCTGCTACCCGGTGGGCCCTGGAGGCACGCGGCGGGTGGTGCTCATCCTGGGAGAGGAAGACGCGGCGGAGGTGCGCAGCCGCCTGTTCTTCCAGGCGCAGGCCGTGGGCATCGACCGAAAGCGCTTCGAAGCCGCCTCCCGGATCCTGACCCTGCCCGGAGCTGGCCGCCATGACCTGGCGCTGACGCAGCCCGAAGAGCATGGGCACGGGGTGGAGACGGGCGCGGCTCGGGGTCTGCGCGCCCACCTGGAGGAGCAAGCGGCGCGAAATGGAGAGGGCTGGGATCTCCTGATCCTGGATCCCCTGGCCCGCTTCGCCGGTCCCGACGTGGAGACGGACAACTCCGCAGCCACCCGGTTGGTCCAGGTCGTAGAGCGGTTCACGACGCTTCCAGGCGCTCCTACGGTCGTGCTCGCCCACCATGTGGCGAAGTACGCGCGCAACGGTGGCGCCCTCCAGGATGCCGCGGCAGGAGTGCGCGGCTCTTCAGCCCTGGTGGACGGCGCCCGGTGGGTGGCGAACCTGGAGCCCGTCATCCGAAAGAAGGACGGCACCCGGCTGGCGAGGCATGCGCGGCTTCTGGTCTCGAAGAGCAACTATGCCGCCTTCCCCGAAGAGCCCCTGGTCCTGACGCGGGTTGTGGGTGGCGGGCTGCGCGCTGCGACGGTCGAAGAGCTCCGGCGCATCGAAGAAGAGAGCGCGGGGCGCAGCTCCTCCCGGGGGCGTGGTCCGGCGCCGCCCTCGCCAGCCTGGCCGGCGGATGCCTAGCTGTGGCGCCCCTGGACGTCCAGACAGCGCCCCTGGCCGAGATCCCCACCTGGTGGGCAGGCCCGCAGGCCGACACGCGCAGGGACGTCCTGGAGGCCGTAGAACGCGCCTTGGAGATCGGGCAACGGGAGGATCGGGATCCGAGCGATGCGCTGTACCAGGGGGCCCTGGCCGCGGAGAAGTTGGCGCAGGCCATGGCGGCCGAGCTGCCACGGCTGGCCGCCGCCCTGGACGGGAAGGCCGAGCCCGCGGAGAGCTTCGCCGGTTTCCTGGAAGCGACGGGCGATGCGGGTGTCCCCGCTGCCCAGCAGACCCGGCAGGATCCCGCCGGGTTGACGGTGTGCCGGTCTCTGGTCCGGCTGGCCCTGGTCCTGTGGTGGGAGCGCGTGCGCGGAGAGTGCCTGGAGCTGGCGCACCGCAGCGCTCAGCCCGATGCGCTGCCCCTGGGCTATCTGCAGGCCATCGAGCCCGCCCACCTGACTCCAGGGCGGGCCCTGGCTTCGGATGGCTCCGGGGAAGTGCTGGCACCTGGTGGGCGGCTGGTGGCCCGCGTGCGCGCGGACGTGCTCGACCTGGTGGCGGGCAAGCTGCAGCAGACGCGCAGCGTGAACGCGATCCGCTGGTTCCGTTGGGGACTGGCCGAGGTGACCCGGCGCTGGGCCCGAGACGAGGTCAGACCGGAAGAGCTGGAGTGCCGTGGCGGGATTCGAGGTCTGGCCGAATGGGCGGGACTGGAGCGGCGGGGGCTGCAGGACGTGTTGAACCTGGGGCAGCACCTCCAGCTGCAGGCTCCCGGCTGGACCATGGGAGGCCTCTGGACCTGGTACATCGAGCGGGGCTCGCGGTGGGGCCCTGGCTACATACGGTGGACCTGGACGCGGGAGCTGGTGCCAGCCGAGCCACGGCGCCGGCTGCGAGGCCGGGATACGTACCTGGTGCCCCTGCCACCGCGGGAGCCGCCCCTGCTTGGAAGCAGGCCGGAGCACGGGCCACAGCTTGCCCTGCAGCAGGTCTTTCTTGCCGAGCTGCGCCAGAGAGCGCCGCAGCTTCGCGAGCGCGGGGGGATCGCTCTGGCTTGGCACGACTGGCGCCGGCTGGCGCAGCGCGTGGGGCTGGGAACCGACGTGGAGCAGGTGGTGGGTGCCTGGCTGGCCGGCGACGACTCCACGCGCCCTTTCCTGGTGGAGGTGGAGCCCAACCGGTACAGCCTCCCCGAGGATCTGGAGCACCTTCTGCGCTTCATCCTGGAGGGGCTTGCCAGGAGCGAGAAGCAGCGCAGGCGGGCTCGCAGGAAGCGTAGATGAGGGGCGCCGGATTCTACTCGGTACAATGCAGCCCCTTACTCGGTACAATGCAGCCCCTTACTCGGTACAATGCAGAGCCACGTGAATTGAGGGAAATCAAGCACTTGGAAGGCGTCGGCATGTCCGGACCGGACCGGTATAGGTCCCAGCCCGGCCCTCGCTCGGGCTCGGGGCCGGCCAGGGGGAGGATCGGGGCTTTGAGCACCGCCCCTTCCCGGATGGGCGCTCGCTATGGGGCGGCGGGAAGCTCATCGCCCACGAGGCAAGATCGTGGGCGGCCCCCAGGCCGAAGCGGAGCCGCCGGGTGCGTTGCCGGATCAAGGCAATCGCGTATTAGTCCCCGTTGCTGTCGTTCTGCGGGATTCCGGCCCGGAGGATGGAAGACACCGAGGCGGCGTCGGGATCTGCCATGGTAGACGCCCCGATGTCTATGGCCGCGATGATCGTAGTCGCCAGGCAGCCGTCGTTGAGTAGATCCCACACCAAGATGTATACGTCCTCCCGCTCGTCATCGATCTCGCGGCCGAGCTTGCTGTAGATCAGGCTGGTCAGCTTCCAGGCATTCCTGCTACGGGCTTCCTCGGGATCTGGTGGCTTTGGACCGTCTTTGTAGGCCGAATCCCCCTGGTATCTCTCGTCTTCGATGGCCTCGCTTCTCGTCGTGGTGGGCACAGCTGCCGCTCTCCGCTCCACATCCCCCAATGTGATTCTGCCTAGGCCGCCAGCATCGTTGTACCGTTCTACGGCACGGGGGACAGTGGTGATCTCGATGATCCTGCTTGCTCCGGTTGCCAAACCCACGGCCACGAGCCCGAGCGTGAGATTTCGAAGATCTCTGTCATCGATGTCCAGCCTTCCTGCCTTCCTGTTGTAGCCGACGTACATCGCGGTTTCTGCCGCTAGGGCGGTGGCTTGAGTGGTCAGGAAAACGGCTCCGGCGCCCTTGTTCCGAGCGTAGAAGTGGCCGCTTCCAAAACCAACGAAGATCGAAAGCAGCAGTCCGTTGGTTGTGCTTAGCTGCGCCGGCTCCCGGGCAAAGGCGGGCTCGCTCAACAGGCAGACGGGGAGCAGCGTAAGAGCCAGTATTTTCCTCATTCTTCCATCCCTCTGTAGGCCAGGAGAGTATACCTGGTGAGGTTGTAGTAGCAATGGCCCCTCTGGCAGATAGCAGCTGTATCCGATACGAACGATTCCGTTCCTGCTCCGCGCTGGTGCTCCTGCTCCCAGGGCCCGCTGGCTTCCCGTGCGCCTGGAGGGCATGCCCCACCAGGTGCTGGCCTGCATCGCGCTGGGCGGCCGATGGAAGTGAAGGACACCCCCGAGGCCTGCGACTGGGGCACACTGTACGGCCCGCATGTGCTGGAGGTGGAGCTGCCCGAGGGCGCGGAGCTGCGCTGGCCAGAGCCGAACCTGGGAAGCCCCGACTGGGATCGCCTGGAGTCTTCCGTGGGGAAGGCTCAGAACGCCTGGCACGAACACCGGGTAGCCTGCCCGGCCTGCGAGGCTGGCGGCAAAGACGAGGTGGGCGACCGCGCCGAGGGCAGGCGTCTGCGGACTGACATCGACCTGGCGGTGGAGCAGGCCTGGCGGCGGCACCTGCAGGAGGGCTGCCGGTGAGAGCCCGCAGCCGCGAGCTGGCCAAGCGGCGCGGCCCTGCGCCTCGCGCTGCAGCGCCTGCACTTGGCCGACCTCGCCCACCTTCAACCCCTGCGCATGGACCTGGACAAGCTCCCCGAGGAGCGAGCGGAGCGCGTGCTGCAGGCCCTGGCGGACGTGGCCAGGGAAGCCCGGGAGCTGCTGGTGGCCGTGACTCCCCAGGCCGAGAGCACGCGCCAGGCAGAACCCGGGCCGGTCCAGGTGGACCCGGGGCGACTCGTGTTCGACCTGGCCAGCCTGGCCTGGGGGAGGCGGCGAGCGGCGGCGCGAACAACGACTGCGACGAGGACGCCGTCAGGGCAGCGCCCTGCGCCTGCGACGCCGACAGCGAGATCCACCGATCCGGGAAGCTCCAGGGCAGCGCCCCGAGCTCCGGGCCGTGCGGGTACAGATGTACCCACCAGGCCCGGCGCCGGAGATTCGTCTCCCGCCGGCGAGCGCGACTCGTCGCGCCTTCCAGAAAGCGACGGCGCCGACTGCGACGACGGCCAGTCGATGCCGGCCACGTTCGAAGAGCTGGACCGGACCCTGCTGGAGGCCATGCGCGGCCAGGCCAGAGACCAGGCCCGCTCTACCCTGGGTCCAGCGGCGCCGTGCTGGGCGCTGGGCTCGCGCACCTGGCTGGGTTGTGGAGCGACAGCCGCGGCGACGGTAGCGGCCCCCACGTGGGCTGCCGCGATCCCGCGTTCTTGACCCGCAGCCACCTGACGGCCCATGAATGCCGCGGGCTCGTACCGCGCCATCTCGGCCGCTGGGCGCTGGCAGAGCACGAAAGAAGGAACGACGTAGAAGAACCTGGGTTCTCACCAGGGTAGACTACGCTATGCCTCAAGGACAGAGAATGACCCCGGATCAGCCTGAAACGCATGCGCGCAACGAACCATAGAAAGCACCATAACGGCGAGATCCAGCCGAAAGCTGTACCCCTCAGCAGTATCGACGAGAGGCAAGGAGGAAGCTCTGATGTGAAGGCGCGAAAAGCAAGGGGGGAAGCGGGGTGCCGGGGAGGCAAGGAGAGAGGGCATGATCAGGATCCGCCCAAAGGGGCGAGGTGCTTTTGTCGACCTGCGCGCGCGCGCCGGTCCCGTTTTTTTCGGAGGGTACACACATGAGCAGGAAAACGTCTCAAAGCCCCGGGTCCAGGCCGAGAACCAGGCGGCGCAACTGGACGCAGATGAAGCCCGCAACATACCTCCGCGCCCAGCTGGGGGAGCTCCACGAGGACATCGCCGCGGCCCGGGATGCGGGCTCCTGGCAGGCGGTGGCCCGGCTGCGCTCGGAGGCTCAGAAGCTGCGCGCGGCCCTGGACGAGGCCCGCGCCCTGGAGCGCGCCGCCAACCCCCGCAACATCACCCCCGAGGAGCACCTGGCCAACCGCGCCGAGGACGCGGCGATGTCCGAGGACGCGGAGTTGGAGCCCTACGTCAGCGAGTGGATGCGGCGTCACAAGATCGTCATTGAGGACTTCCACGATTTCTTACGGAGCAGGCTCCACGCCATCGACGGGGGCATTGATGGCTGATTGCAGATCCTCTCTATTCGCCCTACTTCTTTCTACGCGGTCTCTCATCGTCTGTGCTGCGCATCAACTCTCTCCTTTCAGCGGGACTCAGAAGAGAGGGCATGCCCCCCGTGTCCATTTCCGCGCCTCGCCGCCGTTCAGCCTCCCCCGGCAATAGGAGACTGGAGTGGCCAAGCTCCCTCAACACTCGAGATACTGGCCCGAGAGAAAGCGGGGGCTCTCCGTCGCCACGCCATGAGGTGTCCTCTGGTATGTTTACCCCCTGCAATCCGTTTTTTATGCGTTGCCCGTCCACGGGATAGCTTTCTGTCGAAAGCTCCCCTTCTTCAGCCAATATGTCCAAGACTTCGGCCGCATTGCTCCTCGCCTCCCACTCCTTGGGAAACCAGAGGCGTAGCGCACGCAACAACTCGTCGAAGAAGTCCCCTGGGCTGTCCGTCGACTCTCCCTCTTTCAATACTGTACGCGCCAGTTCTACAATCCGGTCGTTGACTTCCTTTGCGATGGTTGGGTAGGTCTTCTCAAGTTTCTCGACCTTGATGGGCGATTTCATCATGGTGTTCACCGACGTTCCGACGCGCTCGATAATTGCTTCCTGCCATCTCTTCGCCACGTCGAACGCATCGTTCTGGTCTGGTCTCGTCAAGGGCTTCAGGGGAAGCTGGATCGCCACCCGCAGATCATGGGGATCCCGATACACCTTCACCACTGCTCCACTGTCCAAGGTAGTGGACGGGTATCTGGCTTCGTACCAGGCCTGCCAACTGCAGAGACAGGGGCAGCGCTGTGGCAACTCACTACATCTGTCGCAATATGGCACAGTCACCCCCCCGCCCTCCTCTTCCTCTCCCTCTCCAGCTCGATCACCTTCCCCCGTTCCCGCTGCGTCTCCTCCAGCGCCTCCCGCAGCCCCTCGATCCCCAGCGGCACATACACCCGCTCCGTGACCCGGATGTCCGAATGCCGCAGCAGCTTCGACGCGATGTGCAGCCCAGCCCGCTTCGCCACATGGACACCGAACGTCCTGCGCAGGTCGTGGATCGTCACGTCATCCAGCCCCGCGCCTGCCCGCACCTTCTCCCAAGGCCGCTTCAGGTCGGCGCGGTGGCGCGCAGGATCGCGCCCCGGGACCACCCACGGCCCCATCCGCTCCACCGAGCGCAGCAGCTCCACCGTGGACTCCCCCAGCGGCACCACCTGGGGGTGCCCAGCCTTGGGGGAGGGGATGCGCCACAGCCCCCCGTCAAGGTCCATGTCCT
>CAYVQL010000456.1:0-6690 GCA_964454135.1 uncultured Enterobacterales bacterium
CTTTGTGGGGGCTCCGCCCCCAACATGCGCACTACGTCCGTCTTCGCCGCATCCCACCCTGCCGCAACCGCGGCAGGAAGTGCACGCGCAGCGACGTCGATGGCAGGTGGCTATGGACTTCCAGGCGCGTGCACTAGCCAGGACTGCGGTGCTCCGACCGACGAGAGAGCGGTTCGCGATAGGTCTTTTCGCCCTTGGCGCTGAGACCGGCTCGCGACCTGCCTCCGTCACTCCTCGGCGTCGCCCCCGCTCTTGGCCGGGGGCTCGTTGCGGTCGTCGGCGAGCACCTCCACGTCCTCTGGCACCTCGTGCTCCAGGGCGAGGCTGGCCAGCTTGGACTCGACGGCTTCCGCCGACCGCGGATCGCCGTAGAGCAGCTCGGCGAGCGCTTCGAAATCGAGCAGTTCCAGGCCCAGGTTCTTGGTCGCGCGCAGGTAGGCGTCGTTCATCCTGTTCAAGATGACGTCGGCCTGGTCCGTCGCGAGATTGAGCAGCGCCCCCTCCGAGCGAATCGGCGTGCCGTCGGCGTGCATGAAGCTGCCGGCCTCGCGCATGGCCCTCAGCGCCGCCCGGATTCCGTTGGGGGACGGACGGCTCTCCGGGGCCTTGCGAGCCCATCTGGAGAGGCCGGAGCGCAGCGCGTGCAGGTTGGTCCGATATCGGCGGCTCTTGCGCTCTTCGCAGATCTCCACCACGTGGTTGACCAGCTCGCTCCGCATGGGTCGAGGCAGGGGATCCAGCCCCTCACCGGCCAGCAGGGCCCTCAGCTCGGAGGCGCCGGCGCTGAGGCCGCCGCTGGGCTCGACGGCGATGGCATGCTGCCGCGCTGCGGGCTCCGAGCCACTGTCGCCATCGCTCCCTGCCGCGTCGACCCGGTAGCCACCGGAGCGGCCGTCGCGATGGATGGACACGATCTTCTTCTTGTGCGCGGCCTCCAGGAACCTGCCGAATCCGGCGAACCCGAGGTCGCTTTCATTGAAGGAGGGTTCCTTGCGCAGCAATGCCGCCTTGACCACGCTGGCCAGCACGGGTCCGGGCGCGTCTTGCTGCAGGCCTTCCACGGCCTCGGCCAGCAGGGCCAGGGCCGTGTCCGGATCGAGCGTGGAGGAGGCCTGTTCCGCACTGGCACGCGGCTGCCTGCGGCGCTCACTGCGTTTTTCACGGCGCATCAGGCTGTCGTAGAAGAGGAACTCGTCGCAGGCTCGAACGATGAGCTTGCTGGTGGAACCACGCGTGCCGATGCCCATCACTCGCTTGTTGAGCTCTTTCAGGCGCAGCACCAGGGGCGTGAAGTCGCTGTCGCCGGACAGGACCACGAAGGTGTCGATGTAGTCACGCGTGAAGGCCAGCTCCATGGCGTCCACCACCAGGGCGATGTCGGCGCGGTTCTTGTCTTGCATGCCGTGGCTGGTGAGCTCGACCATGGTGACCCCCTGCTCGGTGAGGGTCTGCTTGAAGCGCGAGAAACGCCCCCAGTCTGCATAGCTCCTGGCCACGACGATGCGGCCCTTGTCCTGCAGGCGGCGGAACACCGCCAGGATGTCGAATCGCCCCAGGCCCTCTTTGTCCGTGCCCGTTGCTATGTTTTCGAAGTCGATCAGGACTGCGAGGTTGTGTTCCAAGTTCTGCTCCTTGCTGGCAGGTCGTCCAGAGTGCTGACGTGCGACGGACCCATGTCCGCGCATTTTCAGGCGCTGCGCGTTGCTCCGAGATACTGCGGTTTGGAGCCATTGAGCCGGGGCGCCCGGGTGAGACCTGCAGTTATCAGATTGGTGAGATGCACTATAAGGGCTTTGACAGGACCAGCGCTCGTCCTTTCGCTACTATGGGGCTGCGGTCCCGGCGCGGCGGGGGATCGCTGCTGGAGAAAGGGAGAGTTCGAGCAGGCCGCCGATCACTATCGGCAGGCCCAGGCCCTCTCCGCCGTTCGAACTCAACGGCTGGCGCGAGCTCTGGCCGGCATGGGAGAACCCGAGGCCGCGGAGCATGCGCTGCACGGGCTCGAGGAAGATGAGCTCAGCGTGGACGGCTGGATGGCGCGCGGTCTGGTTCTCATGGTGCGCGGTCAGCCAGCCCAGGCGGCAGATGCCTTCGCTACAGGGGCGGCTACAGGGGACGACCCGGCGCTGGGCGTGAACTGGTGCAGCGCCTTGCTGGCGGCGGGTCAGCCCGATTCCTCGATCTGCGCGCAGGCGCTGTTGGCGGCTCCGGAGGATCCGGCGGCCATGCTGGGCCTGGCGGCAGCGGCGCTGGCCGAGAACAACCCCGTCGTCGCCCTGCGCACGCTTGGCAGCATGCACACGGCGCGCGGGAGCAGTCCCGAGCAATGGCAGGAGGCGGCGCGCCTGTTCGGCGTGCTCGGCGACTGGTCCGCCGCTTGTGCCGCCTATATCCGTGGCGGTGGTGGGGGTGTGGCCGGGGCCAGGAGCTGTATCGCCGCGGGGCGGGTCGACGAGGCCTTGAAGATCCTCGAGCCTCTGGCCGGCGAAGACGCGGACGCCGCGTTCTTTCTTGGAACCCTGGCCCTGGAGCGCGCTCTGGGGACGGATCCCGGGCCGGAGCGGCAGCGCGCGGTGGCGGATGCGTGGCGTCGTTTCCGGGCCAGCGAGAATGCCCACGCGCAGAAGTCGGACTGGCACAACAACGTGGGCCGCCTGCAGGCCCTCGACGGAGACGCCGAGGCCGCGGAGAGTTCTTTTCGGCGGGCCCTGGAGCTGGCTCCCGGCGCTGCATTCCCTTCTCTGAACCTGGCGCGGCTGCTGGAGGCCCAGGGGCGTCACGAGGAGGCCTGGATCCAGCTGGAGCGCGTGATGCAGGCTGGCGGCGAGCTGGGAGCCATGGCTGGACTCGACCTGGCCCGGCGGGCGGTCCGGAGCGGTCGGCAGCGCGAGGCCGAGGAGCTCGCCAGCGAGGTGCTGCAGGCCTGCGAGCAGGCGGGCTCCCAGACCTGCGTGGTGGAGGCCTGCATCGTACTGGGCGGGTTGCTGGCCGGTACGCAGAGGGAGCGCGCGCTGCAGCTGCTCCTGCACGCTCTCGAGCTGGCGGGCCAGTCCTTGCGCCCGCGCCTCGAGGTGGAGCCCGAGCTGAGGACATTGCTCGAAGAACCGGCCGTCAAGGCTCTTCTCGGCGATACTCCCTGAAGAGGGGCCCGGGCGTGCTGCGGAGCGTGGGTGCGCGAACCATGGGTGCGCTTGCCCTTTTGAGCCGCGGCTTTTAGAATGCGTTGCCGTTGACGTTGCTGGGGCGTCGACAAGTGGTAAGTCACCGGTCTTTGGAACCGGCATTCGCAGGTTCGAATCCTGCCGCCCCAATTCGGCATTGCGGAGGTGCGATGTACGGGGAGATGAAGATCCTTGCCGGCAACGGCAATCCGGAGATGGCAAAGCGTATCTGCGGTTTCCTCGGCGTGCCCTGCGGCCAGGCCCGCATCGGTCGTTTCTCCGACGGCGAGATCAGGGTCGAGATCCACGAGAACGTCCGCGGACGCGACGTCTACCTGGTGCAGTCGACCTGCGCGCCGGCGAACGACAACCTGATGGAGCTGCTGGTCATGACGGATGCCTGCAAGCGCTCGAGCGCGGGCAGGATCACGGCCATCATGCCCTACTACGGGTATGCGCGGCAGGACCGCAAGGTGGCGCCACGGGCGCCGATCACCGCCAAGATGGTGGCCGACCTGCTGACAGCGGTGGGGGTGGCGCGGGTGCTCACCATGGACCTGCACGCCGGCCAGATCCAGGGCTTCTTCGACATCCCGGTGGACAACCTCTACGCCAAGCCCAGGCTGATCGACTGGCTGGGGAGGCAGACCTATCGCCGGGAGAGCGTGCTCGTATCCCCGGACACGGGGGGGGCGGAGCGCGCGAGATCCTTCGCCAAAGCGCTGAGGGCGGACCTCGCCATCATCGACAAGCGCCGTAGCGGGCCCAACGTGGCCGAGGTGATGAACGTCGTGGGCGACGTGGCGGGCAAGTACGCCATCATCCTCGATGACATGGTGGACACCGCTGGCACGCTGTGCAACGCCGCCCAGGCCCTGCATGACGAAAAGGCCGAGGGCATCATCGCCGTGGCCACCCATGCCGTCTTCAGCGGCCCGGCCATCGAGCGCATCGAGGCCTCCAAGCTCGAAAAAGTGATCGTCACCGATACGATTCCGCTGGGGGAGAAGGCGCGAGCCTGCGAGAAGATCCACGTGGTCAGCGTGGCGGAGCTCTTCGGTGAGGCCATTCGGGCTATCCACTACCAGGATTCGGTGAGCCGGCTTTTCGTATAGGCAGCGACGAAAGACGGATAACGCCGAGTTGCAGCGTGGCCGCCGTGCCCCGCCAGGCGCTGCGTCGATATGCAGATCATGGCCCTCGAAGGACGCACTTGACACGCCGCGCTTCTCCGGATTAGCTTGGCGGCCTTCCGATGCTGGCCGGGGTGCGCCCCGTGGCCGGCGACAACCAGAAAACTGGTGACCGGTCTTGTCGCTGCGTTGGCCCCCTGGGGTCCCGAGTCCGAGACGCAGCCCGCCGGGCAGGACGATCTCAAGCGAGACGCCCCAGCCCCAAAGCGGTTCACCGATGCTCGGACTCCCCAGAAGTACCAGCTTCGATTTGTGGATTATGGAGGAATGATGGAGGCGATCAACCTGTCTGTGGAACCGCGGTCCGCCACCGGAAAGGGCGCCGCCCGTAAGCTGCGCGCTCGGGGCTTCATCCCGGCCACGTTGTACCGCGGAGGGCTGCAGCCAACGCTCTTCTCGCTGGATCCTGTGGATTTCGAGCACCAGCTGCGGCGCGTGGGCGACCGGAACGCTCTCTTCCGCATCGGCCTGCCCGACCGCACGGCCACCTGCCTGGTGAAGACCTACCAGCGGCATCCGCTCACCCGGCGGTTGCTGCACCTCGACTTCTACGAGGTGCTGGAAGACGAGGCGGTGATCGTCGACGTGCGCGTCGAGCCCATCGGGCGTGCGGAAGGCACCAAGATCGGCGGCACGCTGCAGGTATTGGCTCGCACCCTGCGCGTACGCTGCCTGCCCGCCAACATCCCCAGCTGCATCCAGGTGGATGTCACTCCGTTGGAGGTGGGCGATCTGATACGCGTGACCGGTATGCAGGCTCCTCCGAACACCGAGCTGCTCTACGACAATGACTTCAATGTCATCACGGTCATGGGCAAGCGCATGGAGGAGGAGGAAGAAGTCGAAGAGGGCGAAGAGGGCGAAGAGGGCGAAGAGGGCGAAGAGGGCGAAGAGGAATCTCCCGCCCCGAAGAAATGATCCGGGCGGTGAACGCGCCGGACAGGAGAGCGTGAAGTGTGGCTGGTGATCGGACTCGGCAACCCAGGAGACCGCTACCGGAGGACCCGGCACAACGCCGGCTTTCTGGTGGTCGACGAGCTGGCGCGTCGCTGGCAGCTCTCGCTGGGCCGCGAACGGTCAGGCGCCATCACGGCACGCGGGCCCATCGCTCAGAATTCCGCCATGCTGGCCAAGCCGCAGCAGTACATGAACCGCTCGGGCGGGCCGACCGGAGCCCTGCAACGCTACCATCGCATTCCCGTGGAGCGCCTGGTGGTGGTGCACGACGAGGTGGACCTGCCCTTCGGGACGGTGCGCGTCAAGCAGGGGGGCGGCCACGGCGGGCACAAGGGCCTGCGCGACATCTGCGGCCACGTGGGTCGGGATTTTTTGCGCGTGCGCTTTGGCATCTCCCGCCCGCCTCCGCGCTGGGACACGGCGGACTACGTGCTCGGCCAGTGGAGCGAAGAGCAGCGGCAAGAGCTCGAGCAGCTGGTGGACCGTGCAGCCGACGCCGTGGAGCTGGTGCTGCGGGAGGGCCCTGCCAGCGCCATGAACAGATTCAATACTCGCCCCCGGTCGTGCCGGGGCCAGAAGGAGGCGGAGGCTGTGCGGTCCGGGGAATCCAGGGCCGCCCAGCAGGGCTCCGTCGAGCCAGAAACCCAATAGACCCCTTGAGGTCGAGGAGTTGATGATGCAATACGCGATCTACTTGGTGCCAGCCGCGGGGCTGCTGGCGCTCGCCTTCGCGTTCTGGAAGAGCACCTGGGTCAACAAGCAGGATCCGGGCGACGAACGCATGCAGGAGATCGGCAAGGCGATCCGTGAGGGCGCCATGGCCTTTTTGGCAGCCGAGTACAAGGTGCTGGGCATCTTCGTGGCCGTCGTAGCCGTCCTGTTGGCGGTCGCCTACTGGCTGCAAGGAACGCCTGTCGAAGCGCTGGTGGCAGTCTCCTTCGTCGTGGGTGCGCTCTGCTCGGGCGCAGCCGGCTTCTTCGGCATGCGCGTGGCCACAGCCGCCAACCTGCGCACCACCGCCGCGGCGCGCAAGAGTCTGCAGGATGCCCTGCAGGTCGCCTTCTCCGGCGGCACCGTGATGGGCATGTCGGTTGTGGGCCTGGCCCTGTTGGGCCTGGGCAGCCTCTACATCATCTACACCATGCTCTTCGGCACGGGCACCGAGCCCGAGCAGATGCCACGCGTGGTGGCCATCCTGGCCGGCTTCTCCATGGGCGCTTCCTCCATCGCGCTCTTCGCGCGTGTGGGCGGCGGCATCTACACCAAGGCCGCCGACGTGGGCGCCGACCTGGTGGGCAAGGTCGAGGCGGGCATCCCCGAGGATGACCCCCGGAACCCCGCCACCATCGCCGACAACGTGGGCGACAACGTGGGCGACG
>CAYVQL010000457.1:0-6679 GCA_964454135.1 uncultured Enterobacterales bacterium
GCGCCAGGCCGCCCCTGGTTTCATAATCCAGGGACGACCAGGCTGGCCGGTGGGGGACTATCACGGGCTACCCCACGACCTGCACTTCATCGCGGGCCGTGGCGCGCAGCAGGTCGCGCAGCCGTTCCTGGTGGCCGGGGTCGTCGGACCACAGCGCCACCAGCTGGGCCAGCAGGTCCCGGGCGCGGCGGAAGCTGCCCACCAGGTCGCCGGCGATGTCGGTCTCGCTGTCCGCCAGCAGCAGGATGTCCTCCAGGCTGTCGCCATTGGCCCAGGCGCAGCCGAAGGGGATCAGGTCGGGGCTCCAGCTGACCTGGGCGCCGGTGATGCGCTCCGCGCCGCGCACGACCTGGGAGAAGCGCAGGGCGCTGACCTGCTTGGCCAGCTGGCGGGTGGGTGCGTCGAGGGAGAAGCGCGGGCTGGCGGCGCGGGGGAGCTCCTGCACAAGGGCGCAGAGCAGGCCGAAGAGCTGCTGGGGCTCGAGCTCGTGAAAGACACCGCGTAGGAAGAGCTCCACGACGAAGATCTCGGAGATCTGCACGTGCAGCAGGGCCTTGGCGCCCGCCTGGAAGTCCAGGTCGGGGCCCAGGTAGCCTACCTGCTGCAGGTAGCTGACGCGCTGCTGGAAGTCGGCCCAGCAGCGCTGTCCGCTCTCGGACTGTTGACGGGCAAGGCGCCGCAGCTGCCGCGCCCGCTTGCGCAGGGGAGGCGGCAAGGCCTGGGTAGGGGGCAGCGGCTCGTCCGCCTGCAGCCCCATGTCGCGGCGGATGCTCTGCTCGAGGTGGCGCATGGAGGACTGCCGACCCTCGCCCCGTTGCGCCAGCTGGAAGGCCAGAAACGAAGACTGCACCAGCTGGCGGATGCGGTCGATGGGGTGCCGGTCGAGCAGGTTGACGGTGGAGTGGAAAGACAGGTTGAAGCTGCTCTGGATGCGTTCCGGAGAGCCCTGTCTGTAGGCAGTCATCTTGCCTCGCAGCTCGCCGTAGTCCCAGGGATCCATGCGGACCACCACGTGACCGAGCTCGTCCATTCCGCGCCGTCCGGCGCGTCCGGCCATCTGCATGAACTCTCGCACCGTCAGGGGCACCACCGCCCGGCCGTCGAACTTGCGCAGGCCGTCGAAGACCACCGTGCGGGCGGGCATGTTGATGCCCAGGGCGAAGGTGGAGGTGCAGTAGAGTACGCGGATCAGCTTGCGCTCGTACAGGCGCTCCACCAGGGTCTTGAGCTGCACGTGCAGTCCGGCGTGGTGGAAGCCCACGCCCTGCTCGTACATGTTGCGCAGGTAGGGTTCCAGCACGCCGGTCCCGTGCGCGGCCTCGAACTCGTCCAGCAGCGTGCGGCTCTGGCGCCAGGCCTGGCCATCCAGCAGCCGCGGGCGGCGGCGTGACAGGGTGGCGGCGAAGAGCTCGGCCAGTCGGCGGTTGAAGACGAAGTAGAGGTAGGGCGTATGCTGCTTGCGCAGGCGCTCGAAGACCTGGCCGTGACGGGTGGGGGGCTCGCGGCGGGGCCGCTCCTGCCGGGGCCGTCGCCCCGCCCGCCGCCTGGCGGCCCGCTCGGCCTTGCGCTCGGCCTTGCGCTTCTTCTTCCATGTCTGCCAGGAGCGCTCGAAATCGTCGCTGTCCTGCAGGCCGCCGTGCGCGTCGAAGAGGTGCAGCTGCAGCGGGACGGCACGGCGCTCCTCGCGGATCACGGCCGGCGCCCGGCCGCGCACCTGACCCAGCCAGGCCGCGAACTGCTCCAGGTTGCTCATGGTCGCCGACAGCCCGAGGATCTGGACCTGTTCGGGCAGGTAGATCAGCACCTCTTCCCAGGTCGTGCCGCGCTCGGGATCGTCCAGGAAGTGGATCTCGTCCAACACCACGTGCTTCAGGGCGGGCGGGCAGTCGCCGGTGAGCAGCATGTTGCGCAGGATCTCGGTGGTCATGACCAGGCAGGGCGCCTCGCGACGGATCACCAGGTCCCCGGTCACCAAGCCCACGTTGGCGTCGCCGTGGGCGCGGCGGTAGTCCCTGTACTTCTGGTTGGAGAGCGCCTTGACGGGCGCCGTGTAGATCACCTGCCGGCCCTGCTCCAGGGCGTCGGCGACCATGCAATCGGCGATGACGGTCTTGCCGGTGCCCGTGGGGGCGCAGACCAGGGCCGAGCGGCCGGCCTCCACCTGCTCGATGGCCTGGATCTGGAATTCGTCCAGTTCGAAAGAAAAACGCTTCATCGCGCGGGCCGCTCCACAGCTTGCGAATCTCGCCTGGCAGGTCGGCCGGCCGAGGCGTTAGGTAGCGGCAGCTATCACTGGGGAGGCTCCCATGCTGCCGATCACCGCCATCCTTCTCCTCTCTCCGATTTTCTCGCCGGCCGCGCTGGCCCAGGCGCCTGCCGCGCCGCCGCCCCTTCCCGCAGCGGCGGTGACCTACCACTACAACGGTCCCAGCGGCCAAGGCGTCTACAGCGTGGACCAGATCGCGGAGCTGGTGGCTGAGGACCGACAGGCACAGCACCTGGTCTGGGCCGCGGGCTGGGAGGGCTGGCGGGCCTGGGACGAGGTGCCCGAGATCGCCGCAGCTGCCGCTCCTCCTCCTCCGGTGGCCCCTCCCGCTCCGCCGGCGCTGCCCCAGGAGCCGGTGTTCAGCTATGTCGGCTCCGACGGCGCCACGCAGGAGCTGCCCATCAGTCGCATCGTCGAGCTGGTGCGCGGAGATTCCACTGGAAGGCACCTGGTCTGGCGCCAGGGCATGGCGAACTGGGCCGCCCCGGGCGATGTTCCCGAGATCGCGGTCGCCCTGGCCGCGCCTCCTGTGGCTGTGGCGCCTCCCCCGCCCCCAGTCGCGCCCCCGGTCGCGCCCCCGCCGCCCGAGCCCGCCGTGCCTGCGGTCGCCCCGGTGCCGGTCACGGCCGATGCCGCTGCGCCGGCCGAGCAGGCCGCCACGGGCTGCTGCGGTTCCAAGTCCCCCCTCTCGGTCGGCGGCGAGATCCGCCTCAACGCCGTGGCCATGCAGGGCGAGAACGCTAGTGAGATTCCCGCCGATTCCTTCAACCCGGGCTTCGAGGTGGGTCGAGCCAGGCTGCGCGTGGAGCTGCAGATGGCTCCGCGCCTGTCCAGCTTCCTGCAGGTGGACTTCCCCCAGGACATCAACAGCAGCTCCTACGACCTGTACGCCGACACGGGCGACACCACGGGCACCACCGGGACCACCGGGACCACCGGGACCACGGACACCACGGACACTGCGGATACCGCGGACACCGCCGCCGAAGGGGCGGAGAGCTCCGGCAGCGTGCTGGTGCGGGACTACCCACTGGGCTGGGGTACCGCCGTCAAGGACGCCTACCTGGTCCTCGGCATCGGTGACCTTGACCAGTGGATCCGCTTCGGTCTGCAGAAGCCCATGTTCGGCTCCCGCGACTGGTTCAACCTCTTCGACTCGCCCAACTTCTTCCTGGGCGGAAACCACCAGACCCTGGCCTGGCGCAGCGGCAACGCCTTCAGTCGGGACATGGGCCTGGCCTACCACGTCTCTCCTTCCGACCTGTGGGCCTTCGACGCCCAGGTGCTCAACGGCACCGAGTCCACCATCCGCGACGACAACGCCGGCAAGGACTTCATCGGGCGCCTGACCCTCAACACCAAGGTCGGCTTCCAGGTGCAGGCCTCGGGTCAGTACGGCATGCGCGAGGCGGACAGCCTGGGCAAGGTCACCCAGTTCGACCTCTCCGCGCGCTTCGATCGCGGCATGATCCGCCTGCTGGCCGAGGGCCTGTTCGGCACCACCGCCCTGAGTTACAGCGAGGGGCAGTTCATGGGCATGCAGGCCGCCACCGCGCTGGCCGTGCCCGTCAAGGCCGAGGCCCTCGACAACGTCACCCTGGTGGGTCGCTTCATGTACTACGACCCGCTGCTGGAGGCGGACGTGGCCGAGCCCTACCCCGACGCCTGGTGGATCACCAGCGCCACGGCCTGGATGCAGTGGAACATGCCCGGCGAGCACATCATGCTGACGGGCGTGGTGTTCGAGAACTACGCGCCGCAGAACATCGAAGAGGACGTGGAGAACACGCTGCTGGGCCAGGTGGTCTGGAAGTATTGACGGGGGCGTAGAGCATGGGCCGCGTCCCGCGCAACATGATCGGCATCGTCTCGGTGCTGGTCTACGCCATGATCACGGTGTACGCCGCCACCTACTGGTGGCCCTTCGCGGTGTTGACGGGCGGGATGGGGTTGTTCAGGCTCTATCTGCTGGTGCGGGATTGGGGGAAGCACGGGCGGCGGTGAGGGGGGGCTTCAGGTGAGGGGGGCTCCCCCCCAGGAACATCCTCCAGCTTCTGAAAAACGGGAAGTTCAGAGGGGTCCCCCCTCCAACTTCCGAAAAACGGGAAGTTCAGAGGGATCCCCCCCCCGGGGGTCCCACTCCAGGGGATGCTCTGCCTGGCTCAGACGGGGAGCGGGTGCGGATGGATGGCCTTCACTCACGCAGAGAACCCCTCTCCGGAACGCCTCTGGCGTTCAGAAGAGGGGCCACGAGATAGGAGCGAGACCGCGGTCGGCGCTCGATCAGACCTCTTCGATCGCCTCGGTGGGGCAGGTGTCCATGCACTCGCCGCAATCGGTGCAGAGGTCCTGGTCGATGACGTACATCTCTTCGTCGTCGGTCTCGGAGATGGCTTCGACCGGGCATTCTTCCGCGCAGGCGCCGCAGGCGATGCATTCGTCGGTGATCTTGTACATGATGCCTCCTAGCCTATTGAGCTGGTGCGGGGCGGGATGCCCCGGTTGACTGAGGGGCTGGGATCTATCGCTGGGGGCAGGGGCCGTCAACGGGCTGGATCGCGTTGCTTGCAGAATGCGAAAAGCCCCGTAGAACCAAAGTTCTACGGGGCTTCATGGCACTCCCAACGGGAATCGAACCCGTGTTTCCGGCGTGAGAGGCCGGCGTCCTAGACCTCTAGACGATGGGAGCAAAGATGGTTGAGGTGCCAGGACTCGAACCTGGAGCCTTCGGGGCCAGAACCCGACGTCTTGCCAATTCGACCACACCTCAATGAGCGGCCTGCGTTTATCCGTGGCGGACTGGGGTGTCAAGACTTCCTGGCACCACCCCAGCCGCGCCCACTCAGAGCCGCGCAGCCCGCGCTGCGGCCAGCTGCCAACCCCGCTTGACGCGCGTCAGCGTGCTCTCGCGACCCAGGGCCTGCAGCGACTCGTAGATGCCCGGTCCGATGCCGCGACCGGTGATGGAGACGCGCATGGGCTGGGCCACCATGCCCAGCTTGATCCCCTTGGCCTGCACCCAGCCGCCGATGGCTTCTTCCAGCGCCTGCTCGGTCCAGGGCTCCAGGTCCGCCAGCAGGCCCAGCAGCTCCTCCAGCAGGGGCGCGCGCGCCGCCTTGAGGTGCTTCTTGACCGCCTTGGGATCGTAGACCAGGTCTTGATCGGGCGTGAAGTAGAAGGCCGCGTTGTCGGCCAGCTCCGCCAGGGTGGCGCTGCGTTGCTGCACGGTGCCCACCGCGGCGGCCAGGCGATCGTCGGGCTCCAGCCCGCGCGCGCGCAAGAGAGGGGTCACGCGGCGCGCCAGCTCGGCCACGGGCAGACGCGCCATCCACTGCTGGTTGACCCACTTGAGCTTCTCGGCGTTCCAGCGGCCGGCGGCCAGGCCGATGCCGGCCACGTCGAACTTCTCGAAGAGCTCCTGGGCCGAGAAGATCTCCTCGTCGCCGTGGGCCCATCCCAGGCGCACCAGGTAGTTCACCAGGCCCTCGGCCAGGTAGCCCTCGTCGAGCCAGGCGCCCACGGCCGTGGCGCCGTGGCGCTTGCTCAGGCGCTTGCCGTCGGGACCCAGGATCAAGGGGACATGGCCGAAGCGCGGGGGTTCCGCTCCCAGGGCCCGGTAGATGTGGATCTGCTTGGGCGTGTTGCCGAGGTGGTCGTCGCCCCGGATGACGTGGCTGATGCCCATGGCATGGTCGTCCGCCACCACCACGAAGTTGTAGGTGGGATCGCCGTTGCTGCGCCGCAGGACGAAGTCGTCCAGCTCCTTGTTGCCGAAGACCACGCGGCCCTTGACCAGGTCGTGCAGCACCACCTCGCCGCTGGCTGGCATGCAGAAGCGCACCACGTGGGGACCGCAATCCGGCCCCAGCTGCAGCTGCCGGCAGTGGCCGTCGTAGCGCGGATCGTGCTTGTCACGCAGGGCCTCGGCGCGCAGGGCGTCCACGCGCTCCTTGCTGCAGGTGCAGCGATAGGCGTGGCCGCTGGCCAGCAGCCGCTCGATGGCGGCCTGGTAGATCTCGCCGCGCTCGGACTGGCGGTAGGGCCCGCAGGGCCCGCCCTTGTCGGGGCCCTCGTCCCAGTGCAGGCCCAACCGGTCGAGATCGCGCAGGATCTCGGCCTCGTTCTCGCGGGTGGAGCGCTGGGCGTCGGTGTCCTCGAGGCGCAGGATGAAGGCGCCACCCAGCTTGCGCGCCAGCAGCCAGTTGAACAGCGCGGTGCGGGCGCCGCCGATGTGCAGGTGGCCGGTGGGGCTGGGGGCGAAACGGAAGCGGAAAGCGGGCTCGACGTCCATGACGCGGCTCCCGGGTGACGAGGTGGAGCGGGGGCGGTTGGTTCCCCGCCGGCCAGCCTGGCCGTCCCTGGATTATGAAACAAGGGGCGACCTGGCGCTTTCACGGTGGGGAACAAGTGGGG
>CAYVQL010000458.1:0-6613 GCA_964454135.1 uncultured Enterobacterales bacterium
TCCCAAGCTCGTCAACTCCACATGGATCTCCTCTGGAATCGCCGCCATCATGGGAAGCCCAAGGCTCGTCGGCTCCAGCGTCAGCAGCGCTCCGCACTCATCCCGCACGACGCGCTCCGTCGTGGCCCATCCCATCCCCTGGACGAAGCCACCCAGCACCTGCTGGTGGTCCACATCCAGGCTGGAACCGCTCCCCACGTCCTGCAGCAGGTGTGCACGCCGCAGCATCCACTCTCCCGTCAGACCATCCACCTCCACCACAGCCAAGGCCGCCCCGCAGGCCTGGTAGGCGAAGGGATGCCCTTCTCCCCTGTTGCGATCAAAGCCCATACCAGGCACCTGATGGTACCCGCTGGCAGCCAGGCTGATGCGCCGGCTCCAGGCCAACTGGCAGAGCTCCGCGAAGTCTGCCTCCGGTCGCTCCAGAGCCAGTGGCCGCAGCCGCTCTTTCAGCACCCTGCAGGCGTCCAGCAGCGCCGCACCGTTGAGGTCGGTCCCCGTCGAACCGGCCGTCGCCGATGTGTTGGGCACCACCTCGGTGCTCGTCTGCATCACGCGCACCATCTCCAACGGGATGTCCAGCGCCAGGGCCGCCATGCGCTGCAGGCGCGGGCGCAGCCCCTGGCCCATCTCCACACCACCATGGTGGACCTTCACGGTGCCGTCCGAGTAGGCCACGACATGCGCACCGCCCTGGTTGGAGAAACTGTTGGAGAAGCCGATGCCGAAGCAAACGGGGATCACGGCCAAGCCCCGTTTCCTCCATTCGTGCCGGGCGTTGAACTCCTCCACCGAACGGCGCAGCGCACTCAGCCCCGCGTCGTGCTCGAGCTTGTCCAGCAGCGCGTGGAGGGGCAGCGGTGGCATCGGTTCGCCCCATGGTGCGGTTTGGCCTCCTTCGGGCGCGTAGAGGTTGATCCGCCGCACAGCCAGCGGGTCCAGCCCCAGCTCCCTGGCCACGCAGTCCATGACGTGCTCGATGACGAAGACCGCCTGGGGCACACCGAAGCCGCGGCAGGCGGTATTGGGCGGCGTGTTCGTGCGTGCAACCCGACCAGAGAAGCGCAGCGCCGGGATGAAGTAGGCGTTGTCCAGGTGCAGCAAGGCCCTGTCCATCACGTTCAGCGACAGGTCCGGCGCCCAGCCGCCGTCCGCGAGCAGCTCCACCACCAGGGCCCGGATCCGCCCGCTTCCGTCGAAGCCCACCCGCCAGCGCGCCTCGAAAGGGTGGCGCTTGCCCGTCATCACCAGGTCTTCGCGGCGGGTGAGCTGGCACTGCACGGGACGACCGAGCTTGTGGGCGGCCACGGCCGCCAGGCAGGCCCAGCGCGTCGCCTGGGTCTCCTTTCCGCCGAAGGCCCCACCGAGCCTGGACACGGCCACCGAAACCCGATGGGCTCCCATACCCAACGTGAGGGCCACGGTCCGCTGGACCTTGCTGGGGTGCTGTGTCGCGCAACGAAGCTGCACGACTCCGCCCTCTCCGGGGATGGCGCGCGCACACTGGGTCTCGAGGTAGAAGTGTTCCTGCGCACCCGTCTCGCTTCGACCCTCTATAGCGTGCTCGGCTCGAGCCAGCTCGGCGTCGGGATCACCTCGCTCCAGCTTCACCCAGGGGCCGTGCCACGACCCGGCGCGCTCGGCTACCGGGATCCCGAGTACCGGCTGCTCCTCGAGGCTCTCGAGCTCGATGGCACGAGTGGCCTGCCGAGCCTGGCGAACGGTGCGCGCCACCACCACGGCCACGGGCTCACCGACGTAGTGCACGCGTCGCTCGGCCAGCAAGGGCTCTCCTGGCAGAGTCGCCGAGCACTCGTTCGGCCCTGGCAGATCCTCTACCGTGAGCACGGCGACAACCCCCTCCATGGCCAGAGCATCCTGGATCCGGATGGAGAGGATCTCTCCCCGCGCGATGGGTGAGCCCAGCACGGCCAGGTGCAGCATGTCCGCAGGGGGCGGCTCGTCTGCCACGAAACGCGCTTCGCCACCCAGGTGTAGCCAGCTCTCCTCCGAGGGATGGACCTCAGGAGGGGTTGGAACCACTCGAGCTTCGGGGAGGGCGTCCTGCTGACTCTCGAGTCCGGGCAGGCAGAGCCGACGGAGCAGGTTTCTGGCGAGCGTGCGCCGGCGTGCGGCGCTGGCGCGCAGATCGTCCACTGGCTGCAGCTCGTCGCAGAGCACCTGTGCAGCGCTCTCCACGGCAGGACTGCTCCACGGCAAGCCCTCGAGCGCTCGCTCGGCGGCCCTGGCCCGGTAGGGAACTGGAGCCACCCCCGACAGCCCCAGCCTGGCGCGCTCAACGTTGCCCTGTGCGTCGAGCTGAACGGTAGTGGCGAGACCGACGGTGGTGACGTCGGGCCCCTGGCGATGGCGCACCGGCCGATAGCTGGAGATGCCAGGTTCGGGAGGTCCGTCCACCCGGATGGAGCGCAGGAAGCTGCCAGGTTCGAGAGCGGTGCGGCGGTAGGCGAGGAAGAAGCGCTCCAAGGGGAGCTTCTTGGCGCCTTCGGGCCCCTCCAACCGCACCACGGCGCCCAGGCTGATCAGGGACGGCGCCAGATCCCCCGCAGGTGAGGCGCTGCAGAGGCTCCCCCCGATGGTGGCGAGGTTGCGCACCGCCGGCGTACCGAAGGCCTCGAGCGCATCGCGCAGGGCGCTGCCTCCCTGGGGAAGCAGCTCGAGCAGCTGCGCCAGCGGTGTGGCCGCTCCGATCTCCAGACCAGCGCTGCGTCGTTCGACGGAGCGCAGCTCCGGGACGCCGTCCAGCAGCAGCACGCAGCCGGCTGTCTGCAGACGCTCGTCCCGGGCCAGGTCGGTACCGCCGGCCAGCAGCACAGCTCGAGGTCGTCGCTGGATCTCCGCGCGCAGCTCGGGCAGTGAAGCTGGGCGGATCCAGACTGCTCCACGGTGCTCGTAGCGGAAGGGTGGCGCGGGGTGCCAGGCTGATCGAGCCCCTTCGTGGACCAGCTCCCTGGCCGCCAGGCGCATGGGCACGTAGCCGCTGCAGCGACAGAGGTGCCCGTGCAGGGCGGCCTCTGGCTGCACACCGTCGGCGGCCATGGCCATAGCGGCGCCAGGGGCGCAGAAGCCGCATTGGACGGCCCCCTGGCGGTGCAGCGCTGCCTGCGCCGGGTGCAGGCGCTCTCGGTTTGGAGACAGGCCGTGCACGGTCCAGACCTGGTAGCCGTGCACCGCGGCCAGGGGCATGCAGCAGGAGAGCACCGCCATCCGGGGCCCGGAGTCGAGCGAGAGGTGCACTGTGCAGGCACCGCAGCCCCCGCTGCCGCAGGCCAGCTTGACCCCCGTGAGGCCCAGCTCCTCTCGCAGGTACTCGGCCAGGGGCAGCCAGGGCGGAGCG
Source organism: uncultured Enterobacterales bacterium (assembly GCA_964454135.1). GTDB lineage: Bacteria > Myxococcota_A > UBA796 > UBA796 > JAFGLY01 > CAYVQL01. Next base: position 3,359 of record CAYVQL010000458.1, read on the forward strand.
CTGCCCTCCTCGACGAGCACCCCGTCGACACGGAAGCGCAGCCCATCGGGGGAGCAGGTCATGAGCTATGCTCCGATCGATGTCGAACGAGCACCCAGACCTCGTCCCGCTGCGCACCATCAAGGTCAAGATCAACGGGCGCTGCATGAACGCCTGCCGCTTCTGCACCTTCCACGGGCGCAAGGAGCGCCTGGAGTGGGAACACGTCGAGCGCGTGCTGCGGGCGGCTCCCGGGGATTGGAGGGGGCAGCTGCTGATCAACGGCGGCGAGCCCACCCTCCACCCACGCTTCGTCTCCATCGCCCGGCGCCTGGGTGCGCTTCGGCCGCGCCTGCGCGTGGGCCTGGGCACCAACCTGCGGCTCTTCGAGCGCATGGCCTCGGGGCGCCAGGTCTCCGATCGCGTGATCGAACGCTGGACGGCTCTCTGCTCGTGCTTCGACCTGGTCCAGATCGGGTGCGACGACGAGCACAGGAACCTGCGCGTGGTGCGACGGTTGGTCCCCCGTCTGCGGGAGCAAGGCGTGGAGGTCTACCTGAACTGCCTGCTGGAAGCCGCCTCGGAGCAGATCCGCTCCAGCCTGCGCACCCTCGATCGGCAGACGGGCAGCATCACCCGCTTCGGCCACGTCACCCCCAGGGGCGAGGCGCGCCCCAGCGGGCCCGTGAGCAGCGCCCCGGGGCTGTGCGTCAAGCGGCGCAGGGAGCTGCTGGTGGACTGCGACGGCGCGCTGTTCTTCTGCTTCAACCAGGAGCTCGCCCGCCCTGTGGGCATGCTGCAGGCGCTCGGCAGGGGAGAGCTGCGCGCGCTGGTACGGTATCACGTACCGGCCCAGCCCTACGCGGCGTGCGCCAGCTGTGATCGCTTCGAGGGGCATCACGAGCGACCCCGGGGCTCGGAGACGGGATCCACGCCGAAGAGCTGCAGGGATCGCGCGCGGAAGTCGCTCGCCAGTTCGGCACCCATGCGCTCGGCGTAGCGCTCGTAGAAGGCGCGGATCCCGGCGACGTTGGCTGGCGATCCCGGCGCGGACAGCCGCGGGCCGCTGTGGACGTGGAAGAAGACACGCCTCTGGCGGTTGCGGCGATACCCAACGCCCGGATGGTCGGCCAGCCGTACCCCCAGATCCAGGTCGTTGTGCGACGGCAAGCCCTCGTCGAAGCCGCCGACAGCCAGGTAGAGCTGGCGCCGGATGAAGAGGTTCGAGCCGCGCAGGCCGGGGTTGCGCACGAAGAAGTGCTCCGCGCGCAGCGCACTGGGGGGCACCTTCTCCGGCACGAGCTCGCTGCCCTGAGGGAGCTCGCGCACCTTGGTGAACGCGGTGAGCACCACGTCCGCCTGACCCCGCCGTGCCAGCTCCTGTGCCTCCTCCAGGTACGCCGGATGCCAGCGATCGTCGTCGTCCAGGAAGGCGAGCCAGCGGCCGCGGGCCTGGGCGGCGCCCAGGTTGCGCGCGTGGCAGGCGCCCTGGAGGCCGGCGTCGCGCAGAATCCTGGCACCCGCGGGGAGCTCGTGACCGTCGAGTGGAACAGACCCGTCGTCCACGACCAGGATCTCCACGGGCCTGCTGCGCTGGGCCAGCACCGAGGCCAAGGCGCGGCGGAGCCGGCCGGGGCGGTCGCAGCTGGGGATGATCACGCTGACGGAGCTCAACGCCTCGCCTCCTCGAGGCAGTCGCGGATCAGGGCGGCAACCTCTTTGCCGCCAGGCTCGCCCAGGCTTGCCAGGAACGTGTGCTGGCGCTGGACCTGGATCCCGTCCCGGGCCGCGTCTCGCGAGAGCTGCCGCAAGACCCGCTCGTCTACGGCGTCCAGCAGATCGGGGCGCTGCTGGAGGACGCGCAGGGACTGCAGCACCTGGCTGGTGCCCTGGGTCTCGAGGGGGCGCGGGTCGATGGGGATCTCGGGCAGGAGCTCGGTCAGGTTCAGGCCGGAGGGGGCCAGCCCTGCCCGCTGGAAGTGCACCAGCTGGCAGACCTGCGTCAGGTTTTGGGGGGGGAGGAAGCTGGTAGGGACGCCGAAGCGGAAGGCTTCAAAGGGGGCGTTGAGGCCCGGCGCGGTCAGGAAGCGCTCGGCCCCCGCCAGAGCGGCCAGGTAGGCGTCCTGGTCCAGGGTGGCCACGGGAACGGGAGGCTCGCCTCGCTGCACCACGGAGGCCACCGCCTCGGAGCCCATGGCCACCAGGACGTCGGCCGACTCCAGGCCCAGGCGCCGGGCCACGCGCGCGGTCAGCTGGACCATGAGCCGCGGGTAGTCGGTGTTCTCGCCGGGAGAGATGTCCGGTGAGCTGGCGCCGCCGAGGTTGACCAAGAGCTTCGGGCCTCCTGCGCGATGGGCCGGCGGTGCCTGGGGTGCCACCAGCGGCCCGACCAGGGTGGGGCCCGCAGCCGGTCGCCCGACGCGCTCCAACGCTTCGTCCACGCCGGGGAAGCGCTCGATGGCGTAGCGCCTGGCGTGGAGCATGGCGGGCGTCATACCGCGCTTCATCCAGAAGAGGATGTCCACGAAGACCAGGGGCAGCCCGAGGTCGACGACAACGGGGATATTGGTGTTGTTGGAGACGGCCAGGTAGAGGTCCGCGCCCCGGAGGGAGGGGCGCACGCGTGCCCAGTCTCCAGGATCTTTGACGTCGCAGGGGATGACTTGATGGAACAAGGGCGTGTCCACCTGGTCGAGCACCGGGCCGGCGGCCAACACGGCCAGCTCGACCCCGGAGAGCTCTGCTGCGATGGCACGGAGCGCGGACACCGAGCCGTAGCAGAAGGGATTCGGATCACAGACGATGCGGTGGGTCATTCGACCCCCTGGGGCTGGACGAAGCGGCGCGGAAGGCGAAAGAGATCGGAGCTGGGAGCGATGAGCCCGGACTCGCAGGTGACGGCCGATCGTGCCCCCGCCCGCCGCACGGCTGCCACCACGCGCTCATCGTGGGCTCCGTCGGGGTAGGCGAAGGGAGCATCTCCGCGCAGAGAGCGCTCCAGCTCCGGCTCGAGCTCACTGTCGTCGAGCGCAGTGAGGTGCTGGTGCCAGACGCCGTGGGCTCCGATCCTGTGCCCCCGGCGAGCGAGGTCCTGCCATTCCCCCGTGGACATGTACAGCTCGCTCGCCAGGTCCACAGGGAGCGGCGTATCCATGGCCTCCGCCAGGGCCGCGACCAGTGCCCTCTGCTGTCGGAGAGGGAGGGAGAGCAACGCCCGCTTCGGTGGCCCCACGACCCAGGCCCGCTTGCCCTCCAGGCTGTCGAGGCACCCTTCGA
>CAYVQL010000459.1:0-6562 GCA_964454135.1 uncultured Enterobacterales bacterium
CAACCCCAGCCCCGCCATCACCAGCGCAATCGGCAGCCACCACGGCCGATAGCGCAGCAGCACCTCGTGCTCCCCGGCCGGCACCAACAACCCCTTCAGCGCCAGGTCCGCGGCGTAGAGCTCGGCCGGCTCCCCATCCACCGTCGCCACCCACCCCGGGTAGTGCGTCTCGGCCAGCACCATGAAGGACTGCCCGGAGCTGCGCGTGCGGATCTGCCACTCGCGGTTCTCATGCCGCAACACTTCAGCCTGCCCCTCCCCACCCTCACAGCCCAGCAGCGCCTCGGGCAGCGCCGCCTGCCCCGGTGCGACCTCCACCACGGCCTCGCGCAAGATGTCCAGCCCACCGAGCGCCTGGTAGGCCTCATCCCCCGACGCGGCCAGCCGCACGCAGCCCACCATCGTAGCCAGGGGCCGTGCTCCCAGGTTGCGGTAGAGCTTGGCCTCGCCCAGCTGCAGCGGCTCCAGGCGCTCGTCCTGCAACAGGTGGGTGCTGAGCAGGTAGCGAACCCCCAGCAAGCTGGCCAGGTGCAGGTTCTCCAGCAGCTGGTCGACCTTGGCCTGCCCCTTGCTCTGCCCCAGGTCCAGGCCCGCCTGGCCCAGCAGGGTCTCGTTGCGCACCAGCAGCAGCGGGCTGGTGATGATCACATCCTGCAGCTGCCAGAGCAGGCCCAGGCTGGCGCTGCCCAGGGAGGTGTCCAGGGCGGGATCCACGCGCCGGTCCAGCACCGTGACCCGGTAGCGCTCGCGGTCCTCGTCCATGGTCTGCAGGGCGGCCGGCTGGGCGCTCACCAGGTCGGTGGGCACACGTGGGTGGTAGTGGCCTCCGAAGCTGTACAGGTCCACGGCCAGCAGCATGGCGGCCCCCATACCGAAGGCGTAGGGGGCCAGCTTGCGGCGTCGCAGCAGGGCCACGCCCGCCAGCAGCAGCGCCACCTGGCCAGCGGGCCAGATCACGCCCAGCGAAAGGGGGTGGCTGCTCCAGCGCAGGCTCTTGAGGATGCGATCCACCTTGAGCGGGATCTGGCTGGGATCCTCGGGCTCGGGCATGGGCAGGGCGGCCATCTGCAGCGGACCCATGTCGTCGGGCGGGGGCGGGAGCTCGATCTGCGCCGAGAAGTGGTGGATCAGGGCGCCGCGCAGCTGCGCTTCGCCGGCGCTCAAGCCCAGGTTCAGCGCCCCCAGCCCCGCCACGCCCAGCAGGGTGATGGCGCCGACAGTGATGATCCACCGCCGCAGCGAGTCCCGCTGGCCCACGACGGGGTTCGCGTGGGCCTGGCGCAGCAGGTCGTCCAGACCGGCAGCCGCCAGCAGGTTGACCGCCACGCACAGCCACAGGGCGAAGCGCACGGGGAAGCGGAAGTAGCCCATCCCAGGCAGAAGGCGGAAGAGACCGTAGACCGGTGTGAAGCGCCCCAGCATCAGCAAGACGGCCAGGCCGACCACCAGTAGCCAGAAGCGTTCCCGGCGCCGCCACAGCGACCAGCTGGCCAGCACCACCACTGCGATGCCGAGGTAGAAGGCCATCTCCCAGTGGTTCTCGCCCATGCCCCAGTAGCCCGTACCGCGGTGGAAGTAGGTCTCGGCGATGTCCGCCGGTCGGTCCATGCCGAAGAAGCGGGGCAGGATGCCGTTGATCAGCTCCTGGGGAGGCAGGCTGCCGATGCCGGCGAACGCGGCGGCCACGCCTCCCTCGCGCATGGAGAAGCGCGACAGCTCCCAACTGGCCACCAGCTGAGGCATGGCCAGGGCCGCGCCGCCCAGGGCCGCGGCGGCGAAGGCGGCAGCGGGTCGCAGGGCCTGAGCCGGGCGGCTGCGGATCTTGCGGCGCAGGGGCCAGAGCCGCCAGAGCAGCACCAGCCCCGCCAGCAGCCAGCCATAGGTGGCGGCCTGGATGTGACCGGCCACCAGCATCAGCCCCAAGCCCAGGGCCACGGCCGCCCACCAGCGTCGCGGCACGGCGGGCGCTGCGGGCCCATCCTCTTGCAGGGACTGCGTCGCCCGCACCAGGGCGAAGAGCGTGAAGGGCAGCCAGGCCAGCACGGCCTGCATGCCCTGGTAGAGGGTGTGGGTGACCAGGAAACCGCCGCAGCAGAAGCCGACGCCCGCCAGCAAGGCCGCCGGCTTGCTGCGCCCCAGGGCGCGGGCCAGTAGGAACATGCCCAGGCCGGCCCACCAGCTGTGCAGCAGGATGGACCAGCTCATGGCCAGCGGATCGGGCAGCAGCGCGAAGAGCAGCATGGTGGGCGGGTAGAGCGCGCCCGTCTGGCCGTCCGCCAGCAGGGGGTAGCCGTTGCCGGCGCCGGCGCACCAGATGGGCAGCTCGCCCGAGAGCCAGCTGGCCGCGGCCCAGGCCCGCCAGGGGTAGTGGTGGGTGCGCAGGTCGTGGTGCCAGTAGACGCCCAGGCCCAGCAAGGCGTCAGGGGCCCAGGCCACCACCAGCAGGGCCAACCACAGGCCCGCCCGCACCAGGGGCGATTTCACCCCCAGCAGCTGCCGCCCGCGCTGCGCCAGCCCAGTCATCAGTCGATATACCCCAGGGCCTTGAGACCCTCGCGGGTGCTGGCGTCCACCTCGGGCACGCTGCCACCCACCGACTCGGCGTCGCGAGACACCACGGCGCGGCTCTGTTGCACGACGTTGGGGTGCTCTGCCGTCAGATCTTCGGTCTCCTCGGGGTCGAACTCCAGGTTGTACAATCGTTCCTGCTGCTGGTCCATGTCCAGGATGTACTTGAGGGGGCTGCCCTCCTCTTCGTAGGGGCGGCCGGTGCGCAGGCCGAAGAGGGAACCGGTGTCCAGCGAACCGGTCTTGCGGCCGATCAGGGTGGTGGTGAGCGAGATGTGGCGCACGGTCTCGGCGTATCCCAGCAGCTCCACCCCTTCGCTGGGCTCCATGGGATCCAGCTTCAGGTAGTCCAGCACGGTGGCCGGCAGGTCCATCACCCGCACCTGGGCGTCCACCACCTGGGTGCCAGCCCGCAGGCCGGGAGCGCGGATGGCCAGGGGGATGCGCAGCGCCTCGTCGAAGATGCTGTGGTGGTTGAAGTGGTAGCCGTGCTCCCCCAGCATCTCGCCGTGGTCGGCGGTGACGATCACCAGCGTGTCCTCCGCCAGATCGCGGTCTTCCAGGGCCTGCAGCAGATCGCCCAGGCGTGCGTCGGCGTAGGTCACCTCCTGGCGGTAGAGCGCCCGCAGTCCCTCCACCACCTCGGGGGTGTAGGTGAAGCCCTCTTCGTTGGCCAGGATGTGGCGGTGATCGATGTCGGGCGTGGCGGACGCGGCCTGCACATCGGGATGGGCTTCGTAGGGCGCGTGAGGCTCGAAGTAGTGCACCCAGCAGAAGAAGGGGCGCTCCTGCCGGCTGTCGAGCCAGGAGAAGACCCGTTCATTGGTGGCCCTGGCGCTGCGCTCCAGCAGGAAGGGGAAGCGCAGCGGATCGCCGAAGCGCATCAGCAGGCGCAGGCTCAGGCCTACCAGTCGGATCTCGGAGAAGCCGTGCACCGTGGGGAAGAACTCATCGTCGTAGACGACGAAGCCCTGGTCCAGGCCGCTGCGGCTGTCCACGGCGAAAGAGGAGACGAAGGCGGCGGTCTCGTAGCCCTCGTCGGCCAGGCGCTCGGCCAGGGTGGTGTAGCCCCGCTGCAGCTGATGGCTGTTGGAGAGCACCTTGTGGCGTGCCGGGTGCAGCGCGGTGAACATGGAGGCGTGGGAGGGGCCGGTCTCGGGCAGGGGCGTGATGGCGTCGGTGTAGAGCACACCTTGGGCGGCCAGGGCGTCGAAGTGGGGCGTGGGACAGGCCTCTTCCTCGCCATACACCCCCAGGTGGTCGCGACGCAGGGTGTCGATGGTGACCAGCAGCACGTTGGGATCGCCGGACAGGGCCATGGCGCCGCCCCGCGGCCGTTGGACGAGCCAATAGGCGTTGAGCAGGGCCAGCAGCAGGGACAGGCCCAGGGCCACGGTGAACCAGCCCACGCGCGGCTCCCAGCCGATCTCCCGCTTACGCAACCAGTGCCGGGCGTTGAAGTGCGCGGTGCCGGCGAAGCCGATGGGTACGGCCAGGCCCGCCAGCCCCGCCGCGGTGTTGCCGCGCTGCAGCAGGCCCAGGCCCATGGGCCAGAAGTACCAGGCGGCCAGGCCCATGGCCACCAGGCCCATGCCCCCGGCCACGCGATGGGAGTGGGGCTTGTCGCGCCCGAACAGCGACATCAGCAGGCCGGCGGGCAGGCCCAGGCCCAGGCCCAGCAACAGGCCGGCCAGCAGGCAGCAGAGCATCAGGGCCAGGGCCTCGAGATAGTCCAGCTGCAGAGCCAGGGAAGCGGCGATGCCAGCCCCTTCCAGGGCGCCCGCCAGGGCGCCCAGGCCCAGGGCGCGCCAGGGCACCTCGAGCCAGGGACGGGGTATTGTCACGGCGTTCATGGAGGGACCTCGCTGGCTATTCAACGTACCCCAGCGCACGCAGCGCTTCGACGGTCTGGGCGTCGGTGGAAGGGCCCTTGAGCTCGAGCTCGCCACCCAGGCGGGACTCCAGCACGGCCTCGAGGGCGGCGGCCTCGTCGGCTCGGCTGGCGGCCAGGTTCCGCGTCTCGCCGGGGTCGGCGCCTAGATCGTAGAGCTCGTCTTCGGCCTGCTGGTGCTGGATGAACTTGCGGCCGCGAGCGCGCAGGCTGTGGTCCACCGGGGGCTCGGCCACGAAGCGGCCCACCACCGTGGTGGACAGGGCGTCGCGTTCCTGACAGGGCTGCAGGCCCGCGGCCACCGCAGCCAGGCTGGCTCCGTCGCGCTGCTGTCCGTCGTCCACGCCCGCCAGGTCCAGCAGGGTGGGCGCCACGTCCACGGTGGAGACCTGGCAGGGGATGCGCTGCCCGGCGGGTATGCGCGCGGGCAGGCGCATCAGCAGCGGCACGCGCAGGGAGGCGTCGTAGAGGTGGTCGCCGTGGTCGAAGAGGTAGTCGTGCTCCACCAGGCTCTCCCCGTGGTCACCGGTCAAGAGCAGGGCCGTGTCGTCCAGCAGGCCCTTGGACGCCAGCTCTTCGATCAAGGTTCCCAGCAGGTGGTCGGCGTAGCGCACCTCGCCGTGGTAGGCGTCGATGAGCCACTGGGGGTCGGTGATGGCCAGGTGGGCCGGGGGCCAGTAGTAGGGGAGCTCCAGGCGCTCCCCGTCCGTGGGGGCGGCGCGTTGGGGGTGGAAGGGGGCGGGCGCCTCGTAGGGGCCGTGGGGATCGAACAGGTGCAGCCACATGAACCAGCGCCCCTGCTCCACGCGCTCCAGCCAGTGCAGGGCCCGATCCAGCACAGCGTCGCCGCGCCGCTCTCGCAGGGCATGGGCCGGCAGGGTGACCTGGTCCCAGGCCTTCACCAGCGAGAGCCGGTGCAGGCCGGGCATGGCGCCGAAGTCGTCGTCGTAGACCTGGAAGCCCTGGGGCCAGCCGTACTTGCCGTGCAGCGGGAAGGCCGCCACGAAGCCGCCCGTGGCGTAGCCGGCCTGGGAGAAGGCGTGGGAGAGCAGGGCCGGCTGCTGCCCCAGGTTCGTGCCGTTGGAGACTATGCCCGAGGTGGGGGGAGCCAGGCCGGTCAGCATGGCCAGGTGGCTGCTCTCGGTCAGCGGCGCCGTGGAGACGGCCTGCTCGAAGACAACCCCCTCGGCCGCCAAGCGGCTGATGGTTGGGGTGGCGACCGGTCCGCCGTAGGGCTCCAGGGCGTCGTGACGCACCGTATCCAGGGTGATCAGCAGCACGTTGGGCCCCGAGAGCCCTTGCTGGTCGGGCAGGGCCGGGGGTTGGCCGCGCACGACGGCGCCGACGAAGCCCACCAGGATCAGGGCGACGCAGGCCAGCTCGAGCTGGGTCCCGAGGGTGCGCAGGGGGCGGTCCAGCAGCCAGCCTGCCAACAGGCAGCCCAGGCTGATGAGCAGCAGGCCGCCCCATACCCGCGGGTCTTTGATGAACTCGTTGAGGAAGATCTCGAAGCGGTAGAACAGGGCGCCGTGGATCCAGAGCAGGGAGCCGGCCACCAGCCCCATGACGGGTAAGCGCTTGCTGACCCGGGCCAGCGACAGCAGGACGCCGGCGGCGGCCAGGACGTAGCCCAGGGAGAGGAGCGCCGAGATCCCCACCCAGGCCAGCAGCTCGCCCGTGCTCAGACCCAGGCGTGGCGTGGCCCGCAGGCCCACCTCGAGGCAGCCGGCGGCCAGCCCCAGCAGGGCAGAGAGACGGAGTACGGAGAGAGGCTTCTGCACGGATCCATGCCGGGGCGAAGGGGCGCTGGACGTAACCGGTCGGGTTCGGGGGCGACGAGGGGGATCCGGACGCAGTTTTTGTGCAAGCGCCTCAGCGGTTTTCGACCAGATCGGGGCCCCGCATGTCTTTTAGCGCGGTGGGTGGACCACCACCTGGGCGCCTCGTGCCAGCTGGAAGCTGGAGCGGCCCGCGGCCCGCTGCAGCAGCTGCTTGCCGTCGAGACCGCTCTTTTCGAGGTCCTTGCGCAGGCGCTTGAGCAGGGTGGTGTGTAGGGCCCCACGGCGCCTCGTCCCCGCCACACGTCACCTGACCGGGCTCTGC
>CAYVQL010000460.1:0-1545 GCA_964454135.1 uncultured Enterobacterales bacterium
CAGCATCGCGCCGTACTCGTCTCCAACGAGGCCGTGGTCTGGGTGGACACCGACGAGTACAAGATCGCCGAGGCTCAGGAGTTCCGCGAGCGGCGCATGCAGCGGCGGGCCGAGGGCGCCTGGAACCCGGCCGCCCAGCCCAGCAGCACCAGCAACCGCCTGACGAACACGGCCTTGGCCGCCCTGGAGCAGGGGGTATCCCTGAACGTCGTGCCGGGCCTGGGCAAGGACGACGTGCACGTGGCCCTGCCCCGCATGCTATCGGTGCTCAAGCCCGTCTTTCGCCTCAAGCTGGGGGACAAGCTGCACTCCCCGCAGAAGAACCTGATCGTCGAGGAGCAGATCCGCATCAGCTTCGAGGACGTGCACAACTTCGACGACCAGCGCCTGCCCGCCATCCTGCTGCTGGCGGACTGCTTCCTGACCGAGCTGGTGCTCACCTGGACCCCCAACGAAGACGGCAGCTGGCTCTTCCAGGGCGTCACGCGCAGCGACTGATGCCCGCCTCCCCTCCCCTGCCCGCGCGCGTGCAAGGCCTGCTGCTGGACCTGGACGGCGTGCTCTTTCAGGGAGACGACGCCATCCCGGGCTCGCTGCAGGCCGTGCGCAGGCTGCAGCGGGCGGGCCTGGCTCTGCGCTTCATCACCAACACCACCACCCGGCCGCGGGAGGCCCTGCTGCGCAAGCTGCAGGGGCTGGGCTACGAGGTCCCTGCAGGGGCGCTGTTCACGCCCGCGGTGGCGGCCAGGCGCGTCATGTCCAGGGACGGGCCGGCCAGCTACCGGCTGCTGGGGCATCCCGCCCTGGAAGAGGACCTGGGCCCGGGCGCCATGCGCTGGCAGGAGCCAGCCACTCCCAGATGGCTGGTCTTAGCGCTGCACCCACCCCTGCTGGCCTACGAACCCCTGAACCTGGCGCTGCGCGACCTGCTGGCCGGTGCGCGCCTGCTGACGCTGTACGCCACGCGTACCTGCCGCGGTCCGCAGGGCATGGAGCTGGGCCTGGGTGCCTGGATGCGGGCCTTGGAGTTCGGGGCGCGTGTGCAGGCCACCGTGGTGGGCAAGCCGGCCGCCGCCTACTTCCAGGAGGCGCTGGCCGAGCTGGGCCTGCCGCCAGGCGAGGCCCTGATGGTGGGCGACGACGTGGACTCGGACGTGGGTGGAGCGCAGGCGCTGGGCATTCCAGGCGTGCTGGTGCGCACGGGCAAGCACACGGAGCGCGCGCTGCGGCTGTCCGAGGTCGAGCCAGCGTGGGTGGCGGATGATCTGGGGAAGGTGGTGGAGAGGGTGTTGGCTGGCCGACCACGCTGACGGGCCGCCGAACAGGGGACGGGTGAGTGCGCGTGGAGGGATGAAGGGTGAGGGGAGGACCGCCCCACCTCCCCCTCCCCCCCCTCCTCCACCCGCACTCGCACTCGCACCTCCACCTCCCCTGTCACCGGGGGCAGGTGGCGCCAGATCGCACGCCTCTCTAGTCTCGGGTTTCGCCCCTCTGTTGGGGGCCAGACCTCCCCACCAGGCCGCGCAGCTCAGAACGAATACGAGC
>CAYVQL010000460.1:1645-6538 GCA_964454135.1 uncultured Enterobacterales bacterium
AGCTGTGCTGACAGCCGTCAACGCCTGTGCCTGCACGTCGTTGCTGACGGTCCACATGCTGGCGAACACGGTCTCTGCTTCTTCTTCGCTGATACCGCCAGCGCAGCCGACGACCAGGGAGAGCAGGGGAATCCGGAGCTCATACATGAAAGTACCTTCCTTTTCGGAGTTGCAGGGCAGCGATGTTGTCGCTGAGAAAGCGTAACTGATACCGGCGGTGCCCGGCTGAGCCCCTCAGCGCCTCTTCAGCACTCGCGGGTCGAACTCCTCTTTTCTCAGCCCCGCGTTGATGACCTGCTCGGCGTAGCCGTAGTCCTCCACCTGCCGCATGGCGCCGTCCTCCACGTCCCAGGCGCGGATGGCGACGATGATGCCGGTGTCGGCGGAGAAGCTGACCCGCACGCTCGAGGCGTAGGCCGCCGGATCCCGGTTCTTGGGCAGGTCGGCCTCGTAGCTGAGCACCCTGCTGCCCAGCAGCCGCTCCTCGCCCAGGTAGCGGTAGCGCACGGGCAGCTCCGGGTTCTGGGCCAGGCGCGCGTCCTCGGTCACGATGGTGCGCTGCACCTGGTCGATGCCCGCCATCCAGGGCGGGTGGCGCGACTCGCGGCGCACCATGCCGCTGTCGGGCTTCAAGCGCACCTCGGGCACGAAGCGGCCGGCCTTGACGCGCATGCGGCCGCCGTCTTCGGGTCGGAAGAGCAGCTGGCGACCGTGGTGCAGCTTGCCGACCCAGCGCATGTGCAGGTAGCTGGGAGCCCGGTACTTGACCCGGATCTCTTCGGGACCCAGCATGCGACCGCGATGCCACTCGGTGCGGTGCATCAGGTAGGTGGCGTCGCGCAGCTCGGCCAGCGCCGTGCGCGCGCGCTGCAACATGGATCGGATTTCTTCTGGACACATGCTGCGGGTTCTATCCCGCGCGGCGCTATCCCGTCAGGAATCCCGCCCCTCAGGAATCCCGGCAGCAGAGCACGCCGCCCTTGTCCGAGTTGCCCACGGCGTTGCCGTCGTACTCGCAGGAGGAGCTCCAGCAGCCGATCTTGGTGACCAGCTCGCCCTCGTGGTAGTGGCTGTCATCACCGCCGTTGCACTCCCAGGGGCCGTGGCTGGGCTCGGCCTCGTTGTAGCCGCAGGAGTTGGGGTTCATGCTGGCCAGCACGCGGGTCAGCACACCGCAGTTCTTGCCCGAGTCCAGCTGCGTGCCCAGGTTGCCGCAGCCGAAGACATCGTTGCCTTCCGCGGCGCCGTCGTCACAGACGCTGTCCGAGTAGGAGTGCTGGGAAACGGCGAAGAAGAGGGACTTGTCCGGCGTGCCATCGGGCACGGCCGCGTCGCAGCTGCTGGTATAGGCCGCCACCTCGGTCTTGCCCTGGCAGACATGCCAGCCCTCGGCGCAGAGGTCGGCGGCGCTGCAGCCGTCGCCCTCGGTGTTCCAGCTGTCGTCGCCCGATCCGCGGCTGCAGACGGGCGCCAGATCGGCGCGCGTGACGCCCCCCACGCTCCAGCCACCCGCGCAGGCGGCGATGTGGGGATGTTCGTCCCAGGACTGGAAGCCCTCGCGTTCGCCATCCGAGCAACCAGCCACAGGGGAGTCGTCCTCGGGCTCCTCGGGCTCTTCGGGCTCCTCCTCCTCCTCCGGGGGATCGCTGTCCTCGGGCTCGGGCTCGGGCTCCTGCTCCACCGCGGTGTCGTCCGCCGGGGGTTCGTACTGCACGGCACTGTCTTCCAGCTCGGGCGGGAAGCCTTCGGAGCCCACGGCCAGCTCGTAGTCCATGCAGGCGGCCAACAGGATGATGGGGGTGATGGGGGCCAGGACGGAAGGAAGGCTCAGGCGGGTGAGAGACGCGTGCATGGTGGTGATCCTCCGCGAGTTAGTGACTCACTCTTGAGTTACTATGACGCCTCACAGCGGCCGGGTCAAGGGCCAAATCGAATCCGGCAAGAAAAAAACGCGTTAAGTGGCCCTAAGAGGGCTGTTCTCCGTTGGCTGCCCCACAGGTCCCCGACCTTTGCCCCCTGACGCGGGCGGACGCATATGGCCTCGGGTTAGCCAGGCCGTCCCCGAGAAGAGGAGTGCCTCATGTCCGTCACGCTCTACGGCATCCCCACCTGCGGCACGGCCAAGAAGGCCCGACGTTGGCTGGATCAGCAGCAGATCGCCTACCAGTGGGTGGATCTGCGCCAGGATCCCCCCGAGCCAGAGCGCGTCGAGCGCTGGGTGGCCGTGCTGACGGCCAAGCCCATGCGCAACACCTCCAGCGGCGCCTACCGCGCCTTGGGCCCCGAGAAGAAGACCTGGAACGACGAGCAGTGGCTCGCGGCCTTCAAGGGCGAGGTGATGCTGCTGAAGCGGCCCATCGTGGAGATCGATGGCCAGCCGGTCACCGTGGGCTTCAAAGAGCCCGTCTACGAGAGCCTCTTCAGCTAGTTCTCTTCCCCGGCTCCCAGGTAGCCGGGCACGTTGCTCCCCTCGCGGGCCTTGGCGACCCAGTCCAGCTGATCAGGGCAGCCCAGGCGCCCGAAGATCTCGCGCGCCTGTTCCAGCAACCGGCTGCGCTGTGGTTCCTGGGCCACGCGCCCCTGGTGGTAGGCCGCCAGAGCCTCGAAGTAGGGCATCTCCAGGCGCTGGGCCGCGCGCTGCGCCGCGCGCCAGCTGCGCTGCGCTCCGCCCAAGAGCCCGCGCAGCTCCCGGACTCTGCCCTTGTAGAGCAAGTGCGCCGGCCTACCCGCTGGAAACAGCCAGCTGAAGAGGCGCAGCGCCTTCAGCGAGCGCAGCGCATCGCTGCGGCGCTCCGCTCGCGCGGGCGCATCCTGGCGCTGCGCGTGATCCCAGGTCGCCAGCGCCGCCTCCATCACGCCTTCCAGGGCATCCAACGAGGCGACGCTCAAGGGCACCTTGCCCCAGTAGCTCCTCCCCGAGCTGCGCAGATCCCGCACCGCGCCCTCCTGGTCGCCCAGGCGCAGCCGGGCCATGGCGCGGGTTCCCAGCACGATGGACACGGCCAGCCCGTCCTGGGCCCGCTGCAGGATCTCTTCGCCCCGATCCGCCTCGGCGATGGCGCGCACAGCGCTGCCGCGCCGCAACGCACCCCGTGCGCGGCTGATATGGCCCCAGCCCGTGTGCTGCAGGTTGTCACGGGCGCGAGCGGAGGCGAGCATCTCTTCCACGTCGCGCTCGAACTCGCCGAAGCGTCCGAGCCAGTACAAGCTCATGTAGCGGACGGTGAGCGCGGTCTCCCTGTCCTGGCGCGCCTGGATGGGTGCCAGGGTGCTGAGCGCCTCGCGGGCCGCGGCCAGGGCCTGGCGCCAGCGCGCGTAGCCCATGTGGTAGGCCGTGGCCGAGTAGAAGCTGAAGGCCAGGTCCGCGGCGTTGCCCGCCAGCTGCGCCAGCTTGCCCCCACGTCGAAAGTAGTGCTCCGAGAGCGCGTTCAGGCGGCTGGGCCCCGAGATCAAGCCCAGCAGGGAAAAGGCGCGCGACACGCTGGTGTCGGAGCCCACCCGCAGGCTCAGGTTCACGGCTCGCAGGCTGCTGGCGATCATGCCCTGCGCATCCAGCGTGAAGTAGAAGGCCTCGCCCACGCGGGCCCAGAGCCTGGTCTCCTCCACGATGCGGGCCCGGCGTTCCGCATCGCGCACCTGAAAGAGCGAGGGCATGGGCAGCAGCACGCAGTGGGCCGCCAGCTCTCGCAGACAGGCCCAGGCCCACTGGCCAGGCGTGCGCGGGCTGTGACCGCCCAGCTCCTCCAGGGCGGCGGCCACCTCCTCCACCGTGCGATCGAGCTGTCCCAGGCTGAAGAGGGCATCGGCCCGCAGGCGCCGCCAGCGCAAGCGGCGGTTGGTGGGGCTGGGCTGGTCCTGGCGGGCATCGAGCTCCAGGGTCCTGCCCAGAAAGTCCGCTGCCTCCTGGAAGGCGCCCTCCAGCAGGGCCTGCTGCCCGGCGCGTTCCAGGTAGGAGAGGGTCTTCTTCTCGTCCTCGGCCGCGCTCCAGTGGTGGACCAGCAGGGGCAGGTGCGGAGAGAGGTCTTCCTTGAACCTGCGCTCGTACCAACGGGCGATGGCGCGATGCAGATCGGCGCGCTGGGTGAATAGCAGCAGGCTGTAGGCCACCTGCTGGGTGAGGGCGTGCTTGAAGATATGCGTCAGCTGGAGCTTCTTGTCGAGGGGCCGGATCAGCTGGTGGCGATCCAGCATCTCCAGGTGGGAGCGCAGCCGGTCGCGCTCTTCTTCGTAAGGATGGATGTCGTGCAGCACGCGGTAGGGGAAGACGCGCCCGACCACGCTGGCCACCTTGAGCGTGACCTGCTGGCCCGCAGCGAGGCGCGTGACGCGCTCGCGCACCACACCGTCCACGGTACGCGGAAAATCAGCCGTCTCCAGCTCTTGCGCGTCCACGGTCAGGTGGCATTGTCCGTCCTCGATGCGCAACCAGCCGCGCTCGCTCAACGCCTGGCAGAGCTCTTCGATGAAGAAGGGGTGTCCCTCGGCTCGTGCCAGGATGAAGCGCTCCACTGCTGCGGGGAGCCGGCTCACGCCCAAGCGCAAGCACGCCAGCCGCAGGGTCTCTTCGGGAGCCAGGTCGTCCAGCTGCCAGACCAGGGTGCCCCGCTGCTCGACCAGGCGCCGGTAGTCGCGCTGCTGCAGATCCTCCAGAGGACGCGTCGTCACCAGGATCAAGGCGGGATCCAGCTCCCGCGAGACGCGCCCCAGCAGCGCCCAGGAGGCCGAGTCGAACCAGTGGGCGTCCTCCAGCACGAGACAGACCGCGCTGCCCTGCGCCCGCAGCCCGCGACGCAGCAAGCGCACCAACAAGCTGAGGGTGTTGTCCGCCCGCAGCTCCCCGGAGCAGGCGACGGAACGCCATGGGGTAGCATGAAGGTGGACAACCAGCGCCGA
>CAYVQL010000461.1:0-6534 GCA_964454135.1 uncultured Enterobacterales bacterium
GGTGTCGGTGTCCTGGGTGTCGTCGGTGTCCTGGGTGTAGTCGGTGTCGTCGGTATCGGCGGTGTCGTCGGTGTCACCGTCACCGGTGGGCGGGGCGGTGTCGCCAGGCAAGCCCCATTCGCAGGTGCAGATGCACTCCTGGACGCCGGGGTCGCAGGACATCAGCAGGCCGGTCAGGCAGAGCACGCCGGCCCAGTGGAGGTTCAGGTTCGTCATCGTTCGTCTCCTGCTGCGAATCTCGCGGGACAGCGTAGCACATCACCACTGGATATGAGCGCGGGACTTGGTGGGAAGCTCGCAATCCAGCCCCGGTGTATGCGCAGAAGACAGGCGTCATCTCGACTAGAAGCGCAATTCGACTCCAGAGATTTCAAAGAAATATTTCCACCAAAAAGCCTTTTGTAATTGAAGATGAATGGGATACCCTTGGACTGACCCCACCCTCGGTGCGCCATGGACCCCGCCTCCGGAGGAGCCATCATCAAGCGCGGGGCGCGCATTGATGGTTGCCGCCTCGAGTCCTCCCTGAAACCCGGAGGCGTCTGCCGCGCTCGGCAGGCCGGAGGCCGCGCGCTGTTGCTGGCGGACCTGGGCGAAGGGACCGAGCCGGCCGAGCTGCCAGAGCATCCCGGGCTGCTGCGCCACCTGCGAGCCTTGCGCCACCAGGGGCGCACCATCCTGCTGCTGGACTGCGTGGGGGAGTCCCTGGCCGAGCGGCTCTGGAGTCCCATGGAGCCAGCCCTGGCCTTGGACCTCTGGCAGCAGATCCTCGCGGCCATGGCGGCGGCCCATGGCGCCGGGGTGGTGCACGGCGCTCTCACGCCCGCCCGCATCTTTCTCGACGACACAGAGCCCGACATCCTACGCGCCAGGATCGCGGGATTTCGCAACGCGCAGGCCGATCCCCATGACGACGTGCGTGCGCTGGGGCTGCTCTTCGGCGAGCTGTTCGCCAGCGTGGAGCTGAGCCTGCCCCCTCGCTCCGAACGCTTGGTACAGGACCTGCAACGCGGGGATCCGCAGCGACGCCACGCCGACGCCCTGGCACTGCGCGAGGCTTGGAGGATCGCGGTCGTTCAGGTGAGCCTCCCGGCACAGAGAGAGCACCCGCCAGCCCCGACCCCGGCACCTGCCTCCTCGGAGACGTCATCTCCTCGACGGCGCGCCGGCGGCTGGCTACGGCGCATGCTCGCTCCCCGACGGAGGGCCTGCGCCAGGGGCCTGGTCGTGGATGCCCAGGCCAGACCACGGGTGGTGCTGGTGGACGTGGAGCTCTACCCCCACAGCGCAGCGCCCCGAGAGTCCTTGACCGAGATGAGCCCGGAATGCGTCGAGGCCTGCCAGCTCGGCGCCGAGCTGGGCCTGGGGCACGCTGGCGCCCACTGGGGTGTTCGCTGGAGCGTGCGCGCCCGCGATGTGCGGCTGCGCGGGCGCTCGCTGGCGCTGGCCGTAGCCGTGGCGACCCGCGCGGCCCTGCAGGGACGTCGCATTCCCACCCATTGGGGCTTCAGCGGCGACCTGGGCGCCGATGGCGCGCTGCATCCCGTGGAGATGCTGCGCCAGAAGCTGCAGCAGGCCCAGCGGGAAGGCCTGCAGCAGGTGGCGCTGCCCGGGATCTCCCCCTCTGCAGCCGACCTGGGCGCTCCCCAGGGTGCTGACGCTTCCTCATTGGCCCTCGCCCGCCCCTTCGAGCACCTCGAGCCCTTGCTCCAGCGCCTGCTGCCGCCCCTGCGCCGACCATGGATCCTGGCGCTGGCGCTCTTCTCGCTCCCCTTGCTGACCGTCCTGCTGTTTCACCTGGACGCCCGTGTCCCGGCGCTGATCCGCGACCTCGACCATGTCATGGCTGGCCAGGCCGATGACGTGGTGCCCGTGATCCTCGATGGCGAACGCTACCTCGACCGGACCCACCAGGCTCGGGTGGTTCGCGAGCTGCTCGCAGCGGACGTGGCCAGCATCGTCTACGACCTGCTGTTGGTCGAGGAGAAGAGCTCGGAAGGCGATGAACTGCTGCTATCGGCTTTCGAAGATGCCATCCGGCAAGGCGTCACCGTGGCGCTCCCCGCGGCCTTGCGCTCTTCCGAGGGGCCGGACGTGGCACAGCTTGCAGCGCCTCTGCGGGCGCTGGACGGCCTGCGCATCGGCATGGTGCAGGCCGACCAGACCTCGGAAGGCTTGTGTTTCTGGTACGTGGCAGAGGACGATCAGGGGCGCAAGTACCACCATGTCGCCCTGCTCGCCGCCCAGTCCTGGCTGGGAGGCGATGCCCCCATCCAGGTCATCGACCAGCGCACGCTGGGCCTGGGCCACCTGCGCCTGCCCCTGGCTGACGGCTGCCTGCAGGCCGGTCCTCTGCCCCGTTTCCGAAGCCTGCGCGCAGAAGAAGACCTGAACCCGGTGGCTGGCAAGATCGCCGTAGTCGGCGTGGTGGACGAAGACCTGGACCGACACCCTGAACCGGGCGTGGAGCACGTGGCCGGCCTCGTGCACGCCATCCTGCAAGGCAGGCTGGAGCGTCCCCTCTCGCCCCTCGAGAACGGCCTCCTGGCCAGCGCGACCGCCCTGCTCTTCATCCTGTCGGGGTGGCGCCTGCCGCGCTGGCTGCTCTTCCCCGCTCCAGACCTTTCCAAGCCCAGGATCATGGCCCACCTGGCCCTGCTCGGCCTGCTGCCAGCAGCAGCCATCCTGCTGATCACCGCCGCGGTGTCCTTGCTGACCCATGTGCCGGCGGATCCTCTCTGGCCTTGCCTGGCCTACGCCATCAGCCTCCCCTTGCTCTACCTCTCCAAGGGATAGCCATGCACCCCATCCAATCCCGCCTCCTGCCCTTCGTCTGGTTGCTCGTCGCGGCGCTCCTGCCGGCCCCGGCGCAGGGGCAGGGGCAGGTCGGCCAGTCCGCCGATGCCGACCAGGCTGGATTCTGCACGGGCTGCCAAGCCGTGGTGGATGGAATCGCCATCCCCTCCCGCAGTGGCTACAAGACCGTGGACAGCACGGCGATGGCCCAGCTGCACCATCCCGGAGAAGAACCCCAGGACCTGAGCTCGGGTATGGAACTGAAGCTCGGCGACCGCATCGAGACGCAGCGAGCTCAGGTTCGGATCCGCATCCTCGATCCTCAGGCCAGCGCCTGGGCACGCCTCTTCCGCAAGGAGATCCTTCTCCTACCCGCCGAGTCTAGCCTGGAGCTGGGCCCGGGCTGGGAGCTGCGCCTGCTGCTGGGTTCGATCTTCATCAAGGTCAATAGACCGTTCCAGGCGGTCACGCGCAACGTGACCACCGGCGTCAAGGGCACGCGCTACCTGCTGGAGGCGCTGGACGAGAGCGGCCGGGTCACGGTCTACGAGGGCCATGTCCAGGTCAACGATGCAGTCTGGGTGTCACGGAGGTACAGCAGCGAGTCGCAACGCCGTGGCCTGCCAACGCTGCGCGAGCAACACGTATTGGTAGACCACGAGCGTATCAGCTTCGAAGAACCAGCGCTTGCCTCCCGCTTTCGGGCCATGGAGAAGACCTGGTTGCTGGGAGAACCCCGTTTCTCCTTTGGTGCAGAGCTGCTGGGCGCAGCCCTGCTGCACGACGGCCAGTCCTGGGCCGCGGCCCCGGGCGCCCACCTGCGCTACGGCTTCCGCTTCGCCCCCCACACGCGCCTCGCCTGCGAGGTCGGCTTCTGGAACTACCGTTTCCCATACCGACACCCCAGCGCCGCCTTGCGTATTCCCCTGGTGCTTAGCCTCGAGTTCCAACGTATCCCCTTGCTGCAGCCCGACCCCGAGGGCCCCGCACGCTGGCTGCTGGCCCTGCAGTCCTACAACGAGCTCGGTATCCGCTACGACGATCTGAGCGGTGCTGATTGGCAGGCCACCAGGGACCTCAACCTGGCCATGCACTTCGGTACGGCCGTGGCCCTGCGCCGCGAGCGAGTGCTGACGCGCCAGCTGCGCTACACCTGGCACGGCCGACTGGGCTTTGCCGGCAACCAGCGCTGGGACAGAGACTACCGCCACCTCGTGGCGGATATGGGGGTGGGTCTTGCTATCTGAACGACCTTGTTCACTGTTGGAGGCCGAAATGCATCGCACTTCGCACCGCCCTTCCCTCTCCTCGACCTGGGCTCTGCTCGTCCTGGTCCTGACCCATGGCTCTGCCTGCACGAGGGGCACCGATCAGCAGGGCTGCAACGCCGGCTGGGGCCATGACACATGCTGGATGGACGAAGACGGAGACGGCTACGGCGATGAACACAACCCCAGGCACTACGATGGCGAGGCCCCGGAGGGCTGCGTCGGCAACGCCATGGATCCCAACGACGGCGACCCCTATGCGCATCCCTGGAACCGAGAGATCTGCGATGGCCTGGACAACGACGACGACTACCTGGTGGATGAAGAAGACGATGACCTCATAGGAGCCCTGACCTGGTATCAAGACGCAGACGGCGACGGTTATGGCTCTCAGGAGGAGACGATGGAGGCCTGCTCCCAGCCCGAGGGCTACGTATCGCAGCCTGGCGATCACGACGACGGGGATCCTGAATCCTACGCAGGCGCCAGCGAGGCGTGCGACGGCAAGGACAACGACGGTGATGGTGAGATCGACGAGGGCCTGCCCTTCACCACCTGGTATATGGACGCCGATGGCGACGGTTTCGGCGACGCCAACGTGTCGCTCGAAGCCTGCGCCGCGCCCGAGGGCTACGTAGAGAACGACGAAGACTGCGATGACACAGCGCGTCACGTCTATCCGCAAGCCGTGGAGTACTGCGATGGCGTGGACGATGACTGCGACGGTGCCGCAGACGACGACGACAGCGACGTTCATGCGCCTACCTGGTATGCCGACGGCGACCAGGATGGTTACGGTGTGTGGGACCGGCCCCTGACGCAGTGCACTGATCCGGGAGCTTACTACGCCCGTCTGCCTGGCGACTGCGATGACAACGCCGACCACGTCCACCCGGGCGCACCGGACACTTGTGGCGACAGCGACGACAACTGTGATGGCATTTACCAGCGCACCTGGTATCTGGACGTCGATGGGGACGGCTACGGCGTGGACGGCAAGCACAACGTGGCGGACTGCGAACAGCCCTCCGACGCCGGCGACAAGCTCGGAGGGCAATACGTGTTGCTGGCCGACGACTGCGACGACGATGACGACACTATTCACCCTGGCTCAGATGACGCCTGCAAGGGCTGCCTGGGAGACTGGTATCCCGACCAGGACCAGGACGGCTACGGTGACGAGATGTCCCCCTCTGTTTCCCTGGGGTGCGAGGACCCGGCCCAACACGTCCCCAACAACGGCGACTGCGACGACAACGACGACCAGGTCCACCCCGACGCCAAGGAGACCTGCTGGGACGGCATCGACAGCGACTGCGATGGTTTCCAGGACCTTGCCGATGAAGACAGCACCAACTGGTACGTGGACGAAGACGGCGACGAGAGGGGCTTCGCGGACAGCTGGTTGGGGCGCAGCTGCGATCCGCCCCTGGAGGCTGGCTGCGCCAACAACGACAGGGACTGCGACGACTCGGACACTTCGATACATGGCGACGCCGAAGAGGTGGCGGACGGAAAGGACAATGACTGCGACGGCTACCACGATGAGGACTTCATCGACGAGGGTGATCTGCTCGTCACTGAGCTGATGATCGACCCAGCCGGCTACGACGAGGACAACGAGTGGTTCGAGCTCTACAACGCATCCGATCACGACATCGTCATCAGTGAGGGCTGGAGCTTTCTGGATCGCGGAACCGACATCATCCAGTTCGTCGATCTTAGCTGCGACGACCCCGTCATCGGGCCTGGCGAGCGCCTGCTGTTCGCCGTCACCGGGGATGCGGTTCCGGGCGAGCAGGATTGCGAATACCCCTGGAGTGATTTCACGCTCCACAACGGGGATGGGGGCGACAGCACCGACGACCAGGTCATAGTCCATTACTCCTACCTGCAAGGCGACAGCATGGTCTTCGTCCAGGTGGACGAGCAGAGCTACGCCACCGAGGAGGCCAGCAATGAAGGCTTCGCCTGGGTCCTGGACGTGGCGCTGAACGACTGGTGCATGGCCGACGATGATCCGGCCTACAGCTCTGAGGACACCAATGAGCAACACGGCTCACCCGGCTACCTGGACAAGGACCACAGCTGCTCGCTGGACACGGCGGCCCCCTCCGACACCAACGCACAGGAGTGAGCATGCTTCATCCCTCTACGAGAGACGCTGCACGCCCGGCCCCTGCTGGATACGGGATTCGCTGCACCCAGGAGTCAGGTGTGAAGCGCGAGATCCAGCACTGGCTGCTCGAGCGGGAACGACCCGGGGGCGGCCACTGCGTCCCGCTGCTGGCAGAGTTTCACCCCCACGTCTGCCGCGTCAGCCGGCGCTACTCGGACGCCTACTTCCCCGAACGCGCCAAGAACGCCCGTGGACGCGCCGTCGTGGCCGAGGATGTCTTCCTGCTCTGCGACCGCTCCCAGCTGTCGCGTTGGCCCTACCAAGGCCGCGTGCCCTTCGTCACCTACCTGG
>CAYVQL010000462.1:0-6459 GCA_964454135.1 uncultured Enterobacterales bacterium
GTGTCGGCGTACCAGGTGGTGGCGTCCCGGGCGTCGTCCTCGTCGATCGTGGTGTCGCAGTCGTCGTCCTGGCCGTTGCAGAGCTCGTCGGCGTCGGGGTTGACGGCGCCGTCCTGGTCATCGCAGTCGCTGCTGTCATCCACGTAGCCGGTGGGTTGGCTGCACGAGCGGCTGCTCTGGTCGGGATCGCCGTAGCCGTCGCCGTCGGCGTCGGGGTGCCAGGTGGCGGCGTCCACGGCGTCGGCTTCGTCGGTGTTGGCGTCGCAGTCGTCGTCGTAGCCGTTGCAGCGCTCGTCTGCGTCTGGGTTGACGGCCGGATCGCCGTCGTCGCAGTCCAGGCATGCGGCGTGGCCGTCTCCGTCTTCGTCGGCGTACGCGGTCACGCCGTCGCAGTCGTAGTCGGTGGGATCGCTGCAGTCGTCCTCCACGGCGTCGGGGTGGATGGCCGGGTCGCTGTCGTCGCAGTCGCCGCCGCGCACGGCGTAGCCCTTGCCCGGGCTCTCGCAGGCTTCTACGGCGCCTTCGTCCTGGCCGTAGCTGTCGCCGTCTTCGTCCGCATACCAGGTGCTCCGGACGCCCTCGTCGGTCTCGCCGTCGCAGTCGTTGTCCTGCCCGTCGCAGACCTCGTCCGCCTGGGGATGGATGGCGGGGGCGTTGTCGTTGCAGTCCTCCTCCAGGGGCCAGCCGTCGTCGTCGGCGTCTTCGTCGACCGCGGCCGGGGGCGCGCTATCGCCGGGCTTTGCGGTCTCGTCGGCGCAGGCTGTGAGCAGGAGCAGCCAGAGGGTTCGCATGGGCATCGTCCTCGAGGAGTCGCAGGTCCGAGTAACACCGCGCTGGGCGACCTGGATGCGGGCTGGAGGTCAGTCCGTCGCGTGGGGCAGCAGCGCGGGCATGGCCCACAGCTCGGCCAGCTGTTCGCCCAGCTCCTCGTCCACATAGGCCGCCCGGAATGTGACCGTGCCCTCGGTGTCCAGCGCGCGGGCCAGGCGGTACTCGGTGATGGGCTCGAAGGGCTGGTCGATCTCGTCGACCAGGTAGGCGCCGATACCGATGTAGACGTGGTGCTGGCGACCGGTGGCCTCCAGCGCGCCGACGGTGGTGTTGACGAACTCGCCGTAGTCGGGGGTGTAGAGCATGGGCATGGCCACGTCCAGCAGGCCATCCTCGAGCCAGGCCACCCAGTCCTGGCCCAGCTGGTCGCGGGCGCTGTCCACCGAGGGGATGCCGAACACCGCCGCCGAGATCAGAGGCGCCGGATCCCGCGCCTGGGAGGCGGCGCGCACGTCCGCCACGAAGGCGGTGACCTGGGCCGCGCGCCACGAAAACCACGTCTCCTGAAGCTCCTCGCTCATCTTCACGGGGTCCGCGCCGTAGAGGTCCTGGAACGCGGCCCTGCAGTGCTCGCAGAAGCAGCTGACCTCGGTGTGCCGCACGTAGTCCAGGTGGATGGGGACGCCCGGGTAGCGATCCATCAGCTCCTCCACCAGGGCCAGGGCGTGGGCGTGCACCTCGGGGCGGTTGGGACAGGCCATGGAGGTGCTGGGAACGCCGTCCTTGGCCACGGCCGCGTACTCGGGGTGGCTGGCCAGCAGGTCGGCCATGTTGTACACCGCGGTCCACAGGTGCACCTCGGCCCGAACGGCGGCCTGGCTGGCGCGCACCGCGTCGAGGAAGACCTGGGGATAGTCGAAGGCGTCCCAGCCCTCATAGGCGCTGGTGACGTCGGAAGCGTAGTAGGCGCCGTGGTTCTCCACCAGGGGGACGAAGAGGTTGAAGCCCAGGCCGGTCAAGCGCTCCACCTGCGCCGCGATGGCGGCCTCGGCCGCCTTGGGCTCGGTGCCGTAGTCGGTGGGGTGCAGCCAGGTGCCGCGCGCCTCGATGTCCAGCTCCAGCTGGCTGTCCTCCGTGGGCGCTTCCTGGGTGTCCTCGCACTCCGTCTCCTGGCAGCCCTCTTCTCGTGCGCAGCTGTCAGCGGGGCAGGGTTCGTCCTCGCAGCCGATGAGCAGCGACCAGCACAGCAGTGGCAGGAGGTGTGACATGGGTTGATCATAGCACCTGCGCCGCGTTGACTTCTTCCTGTGGAAGGCCCATGATGGGCGGTGGAGGTGCGATCATGCTTTCGAAGACCATACCGAGCTCCCTGGCGGCCTGCCTGCTGCTTTGTCTGGGAACCCTGCCAGCCTGCGACGACAAGGACGGCGACAGCGGGCCCGAGACCGAGGCCGACACCGACACCGACGCCGACACCGACGCCGACACCGACGCCGATGCCGACGCCGACGCCGACACCGATGCCGACACGGATAGCGACGCGGACGTCGACACCGGTCCCTTCGACGTGGATCCCACCATCTCGTCCTGCAGCTGGGGCTGCTCGCCGGGCCACTCCAGCCCCGACTCGCTGATCGTCACCGTCGTGGCCGACGACCCGCAGGGCGCCAAGACCCTCGATCCCATGGGTGGGCTGCTCACGATCTCCGACAACGCAGGCAACGAGCTGGGCACCTGCATGGTGGTCTGCAGCGACAAGGGCGAGTGCAGCGCCGCTTTCACCTCCGAGACCTACGACGGGGTCGACTGCAGCACCGCCGAGCAGCTCACGGCCGAGGCGGTGGTGGCGGACGAAGAAGGCCACAGCTCCGAGCCCTGCGTGCTGACCTGGATGGGGACTCTCTGAGGGGCAGGGGTCAGGGGGCAGGGGGGGGCGGGGTAAGCAAAAAAAAAAAAAAAAAAAAAATGTGTTATTTTTGAAAAATTTTTTTTTTTATCAAAATATTATTTCTTATTTTTTATTTCGTGACCCCTTCGAGGGCCTAGTAGACACCCGAACCCGTGCGCTGGCCGGCGAAGACGCAGCGCCAGTAGAAGTCCCTCGAACCAGAGTAGCTCTCGCTCCAGGAGGAGTAGGAGTAGCTGCCCGAGCCTGCCGTCGCGCCGGCCACATAGGTCCACAGGTAGTTGCTGCTGTAGCCGTTCAGATCGTTCAGCGCCGACGAGTTGATGCCCGACAGCACCCAGGTGTTGGGGTAGTCCGGGTAGTCGAAGCCGTCGTGGATCGTGCCGTAGCCGCGGTCGTAGACGTCGTTGCCCACCTCGAGCGAGGTGGGCAGGCGCCAACCCAGCCCGTACTGGGCCACGCACCAGGACTTGCTGGATTCCAGGGACTGCTGCACGTGCAGGTCTTCATGGGCGTGGAAGTTGACGCCGTCGTTGATGAAGCCGGCGAAGTTGTACACATCGTAGACGCCCGCGCCCACGCTGGTGCCGCTGTACACCAGGGGTTCGAAGATCTCGGTGGTGTTGCTGCCGCTGCCGTAGTCGGTGTTCATCATGGTGGACAGCGCCATCAAGGTGCTGGTGAAGGGGCTGACGATGAGCTTGTCCACGTCGAAGACGCTGCCCGAGACCAGCTGCTGGTCGTCGTACTGGAAATCGCTGGACGAGCGGCTGCCCCCCTGGCCGTAGCCGTAGAAGCTGGCGGCATCCACCTCGGTGCTGGCCAGGTCCGGGATCAACACCCAGGTGGTGCCGGTGCTGTCCACCCGGGTGTAGACCAGCTGGGTACTGTCCCAGGTGTAGGCGATGCCGCCCACGCACATGTCGCTCCACACCAGGGCCTCGGCCCAGTAGGCCTCGTTGGCGTCGGCGTAGGAGGCGCAGTCGGAGGTGACCGTGACGCTGTCGCTGGCGCTGGTGCCGACGTCGTCCCCGTCGTCGGGCGTGACGGTGCACTGCCAGACCTCCCCAGCCGATGTGGCGCTGGATGAGACCGTGTCGCCGCTCCAGGTGGTGGTGGAGGCGCCGGTGTAGGCCACGCCATCCTGGGTCCAGGTCACGCTGTATGTGCAGCTGTCGCCGTCATCGTCCGGGGAATCCGCCGTGACCTCGCAGAGCAGGTCGTCCGATTCCATGGGGGCGCTGGGGCTGATGGCCACGGTGGGCACCTCGGGGGGCGTGTTCAGCACGGTGACGGCAGCCGTGGTGTAGGCGCTGCCTGCGGCGCTGCCGTCGTCGGGCGTGAGCACCGCGAACACCGTCTGGTGCTTGTCGAACCAGGTGGCGCCGTCCAGGCTGCTGCCCGCCTCGGAGACCAGGGTCTTGTCCACGTACCAGGCGTAGGACAGCGAGACGCTGTCGCCGTCGACGTCGCTTGTGCTGGAGTTGGCGGAGATGGTGTCGTCCGTGTACGGGCTGCTGGGAGAGAGGCTGGCGCTGGTGATGCTGGGCGCCGTGTTGGAGATGGTGATGCTGGCCTCGCCGTAGTCTCCGTTGCCGTGTCCGTCGTCCGGGGTGATCCGCGCGGTCCAGGTCTGGCCGCTGGCCGTGGCGCTGCTGGGCAGCAGGGCGCTGCTGCTGGCGCCCGAGAGCGCACCGTCCTGATACCAGGCGTAGCTGTAGCCGATGGCGTCGCCCTCGGGATCCTCGGCGTCGCTGTCGATCACGGCGTTCAGGTCGTCCTCGGTAGTGGCGGGATCCGGGGAGATGGAGATGACTGGCGCCGAGGG
The DNA here is from genome assembly GCA_964454135.1 of uncultured Enterobacterales bacterium. GTDB lineage: Bacteria > Myxococcota_A > UBA796 > UBA796 > JAFGLY01 > CAYVQL01. The sequence continues at coordinate 4,506 of CAYVQL010000462.1, forward strand.
CAGGCCGTTGATGGTGAAATCCACGCCGTCCTGGGCCCAGAGACCGTCCGGATCGGTGACGGTCAGGGTCAGCTGGTGGTCGCCCGCTGTCAGGCCCGCCAAGCTGAAGCTGGCCTGGCCGGCGCTGTCGGCGCCCTGGTTGCTGATGACGCCGTCCAGGCTGGACTCCCAGCTCAAGGCCAGGGATGTGGCGGCATCCTGCTCGTCCGACACCGTGGCGGAGAAACCCACCGACTCGTCCTCGTTGAAGAGGTCGCCGCTGGTGGGCGCGTCGATAGAGACCTGGGGTGCCGTGCCCACGGAGTAGACGATGGCGTCGGTGCAGGTGGCGCCCAGCTCGTCCATGACGGTCATGGAGATGACGTGGGAGCCGGCGGAGAGGTCGGAGTGCAGCAAGGTGACCTCGCCCTCGCTGGTGGGCGTGCTGCTGCCGAGCTCCCCGTCCTCGTCGCTGCTCCAGGTCACCTCCAACAAGTCTTCGGGTACGTCCACGTCGTCCACTTGGCCTGTGAAGGTCACCTCGCTGCCCAGCTCGCCCGATGAGTCGTCTTGAGGCGCTGTGATGGCGCAGCTGGGCTCGGAGTTGGGAGGTCCGACCGTGATCAGCAGGCTGTCCCAGCCGGTCTTGCCGCTGCTGTCCTCCGCGGTCAGGGTCAAGGCGTGCTCCCCCTCGCTCAGGTAGCCGAAGCCGGTCACCACGCCGTCCTCGTCGGGCACGGCCTCCACATCGGTCAATTCCCCGTCCTCGTCGCTTTCCCACCAGACGGTCAGCGTCGAGGCCTCATCCTCGGCGTCAGAGACCAGTCCCTCGAAGCTCAGCTTGTTGTCGCTGTAGTAGATGCCGCCGTCTTCGGGGTCCAGGATGCGGGCCTCGGGCGCCTCGGTGGCGATGACCTGCAGGGTGATGTGATCGTCGCCCGCGGCGCCCTCCGGATCGCGCACCTCCAGGGCGATCTCAGCGCTGTCAGGGCTCAAGCTGACCTCGCAGCTGCAGGAGCCGTCTGTTTGCGGAGCCTGGGAGGCGCAGACCACGCCACCGTCGACCAGCCAGGTGACCAGGAGATCCTCGTTGTCGTTGTCCGGATCCGAGACCGCGCCGCGCAGCGCGACGAGATCGTCCTCCAGCACCTCGGCACCGTCGCCGTGCGAGGTGATCTCAGCTGATGGCTCGCCGTTGAAGACGCCCAGTTCCTGATCGGAGCAGGCGCAGAGCAGGATCAGGAACGGGGCTGCTGGCAGGGATTTCATGGGACGACCCGGGCTGGAGGACGATTGCGGGAAGGGCTCGTTCCAAGGAGCGTACCACAGTTGCGCCTAGCGTTGTTGCGCCTAGTGGGCGTTGGGATCAGGATGTCACCATTACGATTTCATCGAAGATGAAATCGTAATGGTGACATCCTGACCCCCCTTCAGCTTCTACGCCTCGCCGCCAGCGCCGTCACGATCAGCAGTAGCCAGGCCGGCGGCCAGGCCGGGGCGCTGGAGCAGTCGCAGGAGCCGCCGCCTCCGACCTTTTCGCCGGTGTCGCCGCTCCAGTCGCCGCTGTCCTCCACCGGCAGGCAGTCCTCGGTCCAGTCCCCGTTGCCGGGCCAGACCTCGGGATCCTCGTCGTCGCAGTCCTCGTCCACGGTCCAGCCGTCTTCGTCCTGGTCGTCGTCGTTGCCGTCGCAGTCCTGGTCCAGGCCGTCGTACCAGGTCTCTTCGGCGTCGGGGTGGATGTCGGAGTTGGCGTCGTCGCAGTCTTCGCCCTTGTAGTCGCTCGAGGCGTATCCATCGCCGTCAGCGTCGTAGTCGTCGGCGTTGTCGCAGTCAGTGATCACGCCGTCGTAGGGCTCGTCGGGCGCGCCGGGGTAGATCTGCTCGTCGGCGTCGTCGCAGTCCTCGCCGCCGTAGGTCTCGGAGTCGAAGCCGTCGCCGTCCATGTCGTAGTCGGACCAGCCGTCGCAGTCCTGGT
>CAYVQL010000463.1:0-6443 GCA_964454135.1 uncultured Enterobacterales bacterium
GCGCGGGGTTGGATGGTGTTGTTGGCGTCATCGCAGTCGCCAGCATCCGCGACGTGGTCGCTGGGCTGCTGGCAGGCCTGCTGCGACTGGGTGTCGCTGCCGTGGCCGTCGCCATCGGCGTCGGCGTACCAGGTGTCGCCGTCCGCCGGGTCCTCGTCGATGTCGCCGTCGCAGTCCTAGTCCACGCCGTAGCAGATCTACTCGGCGTCCGGATGGAACTGCGGATCGACGTTGTCCACGCCGTCGCAGTGCTCCTGGGCGTCGGGATGGATCTGGGGATCGCCGTCGTCGCAGTCGCCGCCCTGGTCCGTCATGCCGCTGGGTTGCGTGCAGGCCGTGCTGGGGGACCAGGCGTCGCCGAAGCCGTCGCCGTCCGCGTCGGGGTAGTACGTGCCCGCGTCTGTGGCCTGCTCGTCGATCTCGCCGTCGCAGTCGTCGTCCGCGCCGTTGCAGCTCTCGTCGGCGCCCGGATGGACCGCCGCGTCTTCGTCGTCGCAGTCCGTGGAGGAGAGGAAGCCGTCGCCGTCCAGGTCGTCGTCCGGCGTGCTGGGATCGCAGTCGTTGTCGATGCCGTCGTAGGGCACCTCTTCGGCGCCGGGGTTGATGGCCGAGGCGCCGTCGTGGCAGTCTTCGCTCGCCTCGAAGCCGTCGCCGTCGCCGTCGATGCCGGCGGCGGAGTCGCCGTCTTTCTGGTCGCAGGCGGCCAGCAGGCAGCTGACCAGGAGCAGGGGCAGCATGTCGCGCAAGGTGGCCTCCACGATGGATTCGCAGAACTTAGCACCGTCGGGCTGACGTGCACCGCTCAGGGTGCAAAGCAGATAGATGCCCTGCCGGAGGTATCCATGCGCATCTTCCCCACGCTTACCTTCCTGACGTTGCTGGCCGGCTGCGACGACGGCGAGAAGACCGACGACAGCGGGCAGCCGGCGCCCCAGCCCGAGGCCGACTGCGGCGACGGCATCGACAACGATGAAGACGCCGCCATCGACTGCGCCGACAGCGACTGCGCCGACGACCCGGCCTGTCAGGAGGACACCGGGCAGCCAGCCGAGCTGGAGGGCGACCAGGCCGGCGAGTGCGAGGACGGTGCCGACAACGACGGCGACGGCGCCACCGACTGCGCCGACAGCGGCTGCGCCGACGACCCGGCCTGTCAGGAAGACACCGGGCAGCCATCGACCAACCAGGCCCCCACCGCCCCCCAGGTGGAACTGAGCCCCAGCGATGCGAGCACCAGCGACGACCTGGCCTGCCAGATCACGGCCGAGAGCACGGATCCCGACGGCGACGAGCTGGCCTACCGCTACGCCTGGATCGTGGACGGCGTCGAGCTGGCCAGCGGCAGCGAGACCAGCTGGGAGGCCGCGCGCACGGCCAAGGGCCAGACCATCCAGTGCCAGGCCTGGGCCACCGACGGGCTGGCGGACAGCGAGCGCGGCTCCTCGAAGGAGGTGGTGGTGCGCAACAGCGCGCCCAGCCTGGCCGACGCGGCCATCAGCCCCCAGCAAGCCACGGCCGAGCAGAGCCTCAGCTGCGCCTGGTCGGGCTTCGAAGACGCCGACCTGGACGACGATCTCTCCACCGTCTCCTGGACGGTCGAGGGCACCGAGCTGGGCAGCAGCGCCGAGCTGGCCAGCGGCTACGTGCGCGGCGACGAGGTGGTCTGCGCGGTGATCGCCCACGACGGCCAGGATGCGGGCAACACCGTCTCCGACAGCATCGTGATCGAGAACTCGCCCCCCGAGCTGCTCTCGGTCTGGCTCACCCCCGCCGACGCGGACATCCTGTCCACCCTCAGCTGCACCATGGGCTCGACCCGCGACGCCGACGGCGACACCGTGGTGGCCGCCAGCTACGGCTGGACCGTGGACGGCGTGGCCCTGCCCCTAGGCGACGCCACGCTGGACCCGCAATACTTCGACGAGGGAGACCTGGTGGGCTGCAGCGTCGCGCCCAGCGACGGCTTCGACCTGGGTGCTGCGGTCAGCAGCGACGAGGTGGAGATCCTGGCCGGCCCCGTGCTCGGCGTGGACATCTCCAGCCACGACTTCGGCCAGGTGGAGGCCGGCTGCGGCGACAGCGTGGACGTCACCATCCTCAACACGGGCACGGCCGACCTGCTGGTGAGCGCCGCCAGCCAGAGCGGCGACGGCGAGTTCAGCCACGACCTGCCCCTGCCCAGCGTGGTGCCGGCCGGCGACAGCGTCGTCTTCGCCATCAGCTTCGCGCCCGAAGAAGAGGCCCTCTTCCTGGGCGACCTGGAGATCAGCTCCAACGACCCCCGGGGCAGCGCCAGCATCAGCTTCACGGGCGAGGGCGCCTGGGCCAGCCACAGCGAGAGCTTCACGGCCGAGGGCGAGGACATCGTCTTCGACCTGCTCTTCGCCGTGGACAAGTCGGCCTCCATGGGCACCGACATCGCCAACCTCGTGGCCGCCGCCCCGGACTTCTTCGACGAGCTGCTGGATGCGGGCTGCGATTTCCAGGTGGCAGCCGTGGTGACCGACGACGGCTGCATCCACGGCGACGACATCTGGATAGACGACAGCTTCTCGGACAGCGAGGCAGCCGACGCCCTGCAGACCATGCTCAGCGGCGCAGCCGGCAGCAACACCGAGCGCGCCTTCACGCTGCTGGAGGCGGCACTCTCCAACAACGGGACGGGCGACTGCAACGAGGACCTGGTGCGCGACGAGGCCGATCTGCACCTGGTGGGCGTCAGCGACGAGCCCGAGCAGTCGGTCAACAGCTACAGCTACTACGTCAGCCTCTTCCAGTCCTACAAGGACAGCAGCGACATGGTCGTCATCCACGGCATCGGCGGCGACTACCCCTCGGGCTGCAGCGGCAGCTCGGCCTACACCGGCGTGTACGAGGCCAGCGTGGCAACGGGGGGGGCGTTCCTCTCCATCTGCGACGACATGGCGACCAATCTGGCCGGCCTGGCCGCGGCCCTGACCCAGGATCGCAGCGACCACGTCTTCGCCCTCGCTGCCGAGCCCACCGACGAGACGGTGATCTCCGTCACCGTCGAGGGCGCGGACATCAGCGGCTCCTGGACCTGGGACGCTGCCGACAACACGGTCACCGTCGACGCCGGCGCCGCCGGCGACGGCGAGAGCGTGACCCTCGAGTTCACCGGCCTGGCCACCAGCTGCGAGGAGGGTTCCTGATGCGCCCCGCCACCCTGCTCCTGCTCGCCTTGCTGGCCTGCCGCACCGAGAAAGTCGACACGGCGGCCGACGTCGCGCCCGACGGCGACGGCGACGGCTACGACGCCAGCGAGGACTGCGACGACGGCGACGCCGCTGTGTTTCCCGGGGCCGTCGAGACGCCCTACGACGGCATCGACAACGACTGCGACCCCGGCACGCCGGACGACGACCTGGACGGCGACGGCGCCCTGGCCACGGCGGACTGCGACGACGACGCCGCCGAGGTCTACCCCGGCGCCGACGAAGTCTGCAACGGCATCGACGACGACTGCGACGGCCAGACCGACGAGGGCGACGCCCTGGACGCCGGCACCTGGTACGCCGACGAGGACGGCGACGGCTACGGCGATCCCCACGCCGCCAGCAGCGCCTGCGCGCAGCCTGACGGCACCGTCGAAGACGCCAGCGACTGCGACGACGGCAGCGCCACCACCCACCCCGGGGCCAACGAGTTCTGCGACGGCCTGGACAACGACTGCGACGACGAGGTCGACGAGAACACCGGCCTGACCTGGTACGCCGACGCCGACTCCGACGGCTGGGGCGACGCGGGCAGCAGCACCACGGCCTGCGACGGCGCCAACGGCTACGTGGCCGACAGCAGCGACTGCGACGACGCCAACGCTGCTATCCATCCCGGCGCCGACGAGACCTGCGACGGCCTGGACAACGACTGCGACGACGAGGTCGACGACAACCCCGTGGACGGCTCCACCTGGTACGCCGACAGCGACGGCGACAGCTACGGCGATCCCGACAGCGCGCTGACGGCCTGCGACCAGCCCAGCGGCTACCAGGCCGCTAAGCGCAGCGACTGCGACGACGGCGACGCCGCCATCAACCCGGACGCCGACGAGAGCTGCGACGCGGCGGACAACGACTGCGACGGCTTCACCGACGAGGAAGACGCCCTGGACGCCAGCAGCTGGTATCTGGACACGGACGGCGACGGCTACGGCGACGACGACGCCGCCGTCACGGCCTGCGATGCGCCCTCGGGTGCCACGGCCGAAGGAGGCGACTGCGACGACGCCGACGCCGACGTCCATCCCGGGGCCAGCGAGACCTGGTACGACGGTATCGACCAGGACTGCGCCGGCGACGACGACTTCGACGCCGACGCCGACGGCGAGCGCCACGAGGACTACGGCGGCGGCGACTGCAACGACACCGACGCCTCCATCAACCCGAGCGCCACCGAGACCCCCTACAACGGCGTGGACGAGGACTGCGACGGGGTGAGCGACTACGACGCCGACGAGGACGGCTACGAGGCCTCGCTGGCCGGCGGCGAGGACTGCGACGACAGCGACGCCGACATCTACCCCGGCGCCCCCGAGGTCGACTACCAGGTGGACAACGACTGCGACGGCGAGGCCGAGATCATGCCCCAGGTGGTGGCCGACTACGACGCCGCCAGCAGCCTGGAGCACTGCTCCCTGCTGCAGCTGGACGGCAGCGCCACCCACGATCCCGACAACACGGCGCTGTCCTTAGACTGGCAGGTGGACAGCGTGCCCAGCGGATCCGGCGTCACCACTGAGAGCCTCGACGATCCCAGCTCGGAGACGCCCTCGCTCTACGTGGATCTGGCCGGCGACTACACGTTCACGCTGACCGTCACCGATCAGGGCGACGCCTCGGCCAGCGACAGCCTGGTGGTGACCATCAGCCAGCGCAGCGACAACGATCCCCCCGTGGCCGACGCCGGCGCCGACCAGGCGATCAGCGAGACCGCCATCTGCGTGCCCGTCGGCTACACCGAAGAGTACCAGTGCGGCGAGTGCGACGAGACCGAGGCCACCCTGGACGGCAGCGGCACCTACGACCTGGACGACGAGCCCCTCACCTACCTGTGGAGCGTCACCAGCGGTTCGGCCGAGCTGGACGATCCCGAGCTGGCCACCACCATCGCCGAGCTGGCCGGCTTCGAGGCCTCCTACGAAGAGCCCGTCGAAGAGGAATTCGTCTTCGAGCTGCAGGTCACCGACTGCTTCGGCGACGTCGCCACCGACCAGGTGACCATCACCTTCGAATGCACAGGAGAGAACTGAGCCACGCTCGGTCTTTCGCCAGGAGCGACCATGACCCGCCATATCCTGCCCCTCTCCTCGCTCTGCCTCGCGCTGACATGGGCCGGCTGCGACAGCAAGCCCGAGGACAGCGGCGGCTCCGGAGCGACCGTCACCGACGCCGACGGCGACGGCTACAGCGCCGCTGACGACTGCGACGACGAGGACTTCGCCATCAACCCCGGCGCCCAGGAGAAGCCCTACGACGGCCTGGACAACGACTGTGACCCCAGCACCGTCGACGACGACCTGGACGGCGACGGCTTCGACGCGGCCCAGGATTGTGACGACGACGATCCGGCCATCAATCCCCAGGCCAGCGAGATCTGCAACGGCATCGACGACGACTGCGACGACCAGGTGGACGAAGACGCCACGGACGCCGCCACCTGGTACGCGGACGCGGACGGCGACGGCTACGGCGACGACGCGGCCAGCATCGCGGCCTGCGAGCAGCCCAGCCACCACGTGGCGCAAGCGGGCGACTGCGACGATGCCAACGACGACATCCACCCCGAGGCCAACGAGATCTGCGACGGCGTGGACAACGACTGCGACGATGAGATCGACGAGAACCTCGGCGAGACATGGTACATCGACGCCGACGGTGACAACTGGGGCGATCCGCAGAACACGGTGCTCGGTTGCGAAGAGGGCGAGGGCTACGTGGCCGACGGCAGCGACTGCGACGACGGCGACGCCGCGGTGCACCCCGGCGCCGACGAGCTCTGCGACGGCGTGGACAACGACTGCGACGACGAGGTCGACGAAGATCCCATAGACGGCAGCACCTGGTACGCCGACGCCGATGGCGACGGCTACGGCGATCCCGACAGCACCACCGAGGACTGCGAGGTCCCCAGCAGCCACGTGACCGCGAAGCTGGCCACCGACTGCGACGACGGCGATCCCACCATCAACCCCGAGGGCACTGAGATCTGCGACGGCGTGGACAACTACTGCGAGGGCGGGGACGACGACGACGCCCTCGACGCCCAGACCTGGTACGCCGACGCCGACGGCGACGGGCACGGCGATGCCGACAGCAGCGTGACGGCCTGCGATCAGCCCTCGGGCGCCGTGGCGGCCGAGGACGCCGACGACTGCGACGACAGCGACGCCAGCATCAATCCCAGCGCCAGCGAGAGCTCGTACC
>CAYVQL010000464.1:0-6400 GCA_964454135.1 uncultured Enterobacterales bacterium
CCCTACGATGCCGACAGCAAGCGCCGTGCCAGATCCGGGCCGACGATTATGGAGGCCGCTGAAACGCCGACAGGTGCTATGTTGTCCCGTCAGCTTCGCGCCCGACCGCACCTCGCAGCAGGAGAGCAGATGTCCGCACCAGACCAGGGCCGCAAGGGTCCCTCCACCGTCCTGATCCTCATCATCGTCCTGATCGTGCTCGTGGTGGTCGGCGGCCCCATCCTGGTGGCCTGCATCGGCATCGTGGCGGCCATCGCCATCCCCAACTTCGTGCAGATGCAGTACCGGGCCAAGCGCGCCGAGGTGCCCGCCAACGTGGACGGCATCAAGACGGCCGAGCTGGCCTACGACGCCGCCTTCGACAGCTTCATCCCTGTCTCCGTGCCGGCGCCGCGTCCCATCACGGAGCTGGACGGCCTGCCCGTCTCCTGGGTCTCCTCCACGCCCTTCGACGACCTGGGCTGGGGGCCCGACGGCCAGGTGCGCGGCATCTACTGGGTAGAGGTCGCTCCCAACCAGCTGGACTTCGTGGTGCACGGCATGTGCGACATCGACCGCGACGGCATTCCAGCCCACTACACGGCCACCAAGAGCATCAACGCCACCATGGTGACGGACGTGCGCACCTACTGAGGCGACCGAAAGGAGCGCCGGCCAAGCGCTGCGCCCAGCAGGGCCAGGCCCAGCCAGGCCAGCCCGCCGGCCGCCTTGCCACCCGCGGCGCAGCCCGCGCAGGCCGCGTCATCCACGGAGGAGTCGTAGCGGATGTGGTCTCCCGGGGGAGGGTTGGGGCCTTCGTCGGAGGGGGAGCCCTGTCCGGAGCCATCGCTGCCCAGGTCGCCGGTGTCCGCGGTGTCCCCGGCCGGGTCCTGCGCGGGGCTCCCGCTGTCCTCGATGGGATCGGAGGCGGTGGTGAAGCCCACCTGCAGCCGGAAGCTGTCCGCCCAGGCGTCTGAGTCGCGGGCGCCCCCCGGGTGATCGTAGAGCGAGACCTGGGCATTCAAGCCCTCCAGCGCCGCCCAGGTCCAGTCCTGATCGCCGGTGATGTCCAGCTCATGCCAGGTGGCCGTGGTGCCGGTGAAGACCGTAGACGCGCTGCCCCCGCCATCCAGCAGCAGCTGCAGGGCGTAGGTGCCGCTGTCGTACTGGGTACGCGCCTTGACCGCCAGCACCACGCTGTCGATGGTCTCGTCCCCCTCGGGATCGCAGACGTCGAAGCTCGAGGCCCGCAGCACCTCGCCCTCGTCCACGTTGGGGCTGTGGGCCTCGTAGCCGTCCGCCTCGCCCGCGGCGTAGCTGCCATTTTCCCAGTCCGAGCCGCTGGCGCTGCCTGCGTAGAACTCCAGCTCGTGGCTGCCGGGCCCCGGGTCCTCGTCGCATGGATCCGTCTCGGGGGGATCGCCGTCCGCGCTGACAAGCGTGAAGCGGGCGGCGTTGGCCTCGTCCGAGCCGTCGTCGTCCGTGCCGTCCAGGGTCAGCACGCAGCCCCCGAAGCCGGCCTCGCACCAGTACTCCCCCAGCGAGACCCAGCCGCTGGCCCCGTCGCCGGTCTGGTCGATCACCAGCCAGGTCTGGCCGCCCAGCCCGTCGGTGACCACGTGGTCGGCGTCGGTGGTGCGGTTCCCGGTGCGGCGAAACCAGATCTCGATGCGCCAGGTGCCGGCCTGGCCCAGCTCTGTCTGCCAGGTGGCCGTGCCCCGCCGGTCGTCGCCCCCGACGGTGGAGCTTGTGTAGTGGTAGCTGGTATCCGAGCTGTCGAAGCCGTAGCCATTGCTGCCCCAGGTGGCCCAGTCGTCTCCCGTGGTCTCGAACCAGGGCGAGCCGTACTGGTCATCGACGATGTGCTCCTCGGCGCGGACTGGGCCGGTCAGGAACAAGGATGCGAGCAGGGGGACGAGGCAGTGCATGGTGTTCTCCGGGGCTTCCTGCATGCTCGCAGGATCCGTGCCAACCTGAAACGGCCTTGAGGGCGGCTCCGGAGGGTGGAAAAGGGGTGGTTTCCCGGGGCCTGGCGATCCCGCTGCGCCAAAGCTGTCGCGCTCGGCTTGGGCAGTCCCCATGCTAGAATGCCCCATGCTCCCCCTCCTCACCGTGCTGGCCTGCCACGCTCCCGCCAGCAACGCGCCTGCGGATTCCGGGGGCAGCCAGGGGGTCGAGCTAGCGGACAGCCAGGGGGTCGCGCTAGCGGACAGCCAGGAAGACGAGTGCGGAGGAAGGGCGCGCGTCACCTACTACGCCGATGCCGACGGCGACGGCTTCGGCGACCCCGCCAGCGAGCTTTCCGCCTGCGACCAGCCCAGCGGCTACGCCGTGCAGGCCGGGGACTGCGACGACGACGACGCCCGGACCTACCCCGGCGCCCCCGAGCTCTGCGACGCGGCGGACAACGACTGCGACGGCCAGGCGGACTCCGGCGTGATCGGCTCCTCCCTGACCTGCGCGGCCGACAGCTGCCTGGCCCTGCTGCAGCAAGAGCCCGGACTGGGAGACGGCCTCTACCCCATCCGCTCCCTGGAGCAGGGCTACGAGATCTACTGCGACATGAGCACGGACGGGGGCGGCTGGACCCTGGGCTTCCTGAAGAACTCGGCGGACTGGGACGTCTACGCCGGCTTCGGCTCGCGCAACGTGGACGTGGAGCAGCTGACGCTGCACCCGGCCGAGGCCAGCAGCGCCACGCAGGCCTACGGGGGCTGGATCGACCTGAACGAGCTGCCCTACGACGAGCTGGTGCTGGCCGCCTACCACCAGGGCGCGCAGAGCTACCGCTCCGATCCCATCGCCGCCAGCGAGCTGCGCATCCAGTTCGGCCAAGACGGCTACTACCTGTACGGCGGCGCCAGCGGCTACTACTGGTGCGGCGGCTCCCACGCCTACACCGACAACGGCATCGGCCAGGTGAACCAGCCCGAGGGTGCCTCCGACGACTGCCGCCGCCACACCTCCCTGGGCTCGGGCTGGGACTTCTCTACTGGCACCATCTCCAACACGGGCCTGACCATGTGCGGCGTGGACTACGGCGCCGAATGGATGTACGCCACCTGGGGCGCCACGCCCATCTACTACCCCGAGCCAGGCGCCGCCTACGCCATCTGGGTGCGCTGAGATGTACCTGCTGCTGCTCTGCGCCGCCTGGGCCGAGCCGCGCTTCACGCCCCCGCGCGGCCTCTACGACGAACCCTTCGACCTGCAGATCGAGGCCCAGGAGGCGGATTCCCAGCTCCTGTACGGGCTGGGGTCCGGCGAGCCGGCCCAGCCATGGGAGGGCCCCATCGCCATCGAAGGCCCCGGCATCGTGCGCGCCGTGGAGGTCTACGCGGACGGAGAGCGCTCGGCCGTGGCCACCCACAGCTACATCTGCCCAGCCGAAGTCGTGGCTCAGCCCTCCATGGACACGCGCATCACGCAGGATCCCGTCTATGGCCCCCTGATGGAGGAAGCACTGAGCACCATCCCCAGCATCTCTCTGGTCATGCCCGACGGCATGGGCCCGACCGAGCGCGGAGGTTCCATGGAGTGGCTGGATCCCGACGGGGAGCACTTCCAGGTCCAGGCGGGCCTCAACATGGCCGGAGGCACCTCGCTTGGCTACGACAAGGTCACCTACAGGGTTCATTTTCGCAGCGACTACGGTTATCCGCGGCTTGATTTCCCCCTCTACGAGACCGATGACGGGCGCTACGCCGCAGGCCCCTGGCCGGCCGACAGCTTCGACGCCCTGACCCTGCGCTCAGGCAGCCACGACTCCGTCTTCTGGCTCGGCACGCGCGGCCAGTACCTGCGCAACCGCTGGATGGACGAGAGCATGCTGGAGCTGGGGCACGCCGTGCCCCACGGTCGCTTCGCCCACCTGTACATCGACGGGGCCTACGTGGGCCACTACCACATACGCGAGCACTTCAACGGCGCCTTCGCGGCCGACTACCGCGGGGGGCACGAGGACGACTACAGCACGGTCAACGCCTGCGACACCACCAACGGCGATCCCACCGCCTGGAGAGCCGCGGTGGCCGCTTCCTCGGACTACGAGGAAGCCCTGCGCTGGATCGACCTGCCGAACTTCATCGACTACATGCTGCTGGAGTTCTACGCCGCCAACGCCTGGGATTGGCGCGACTGCGGCAACTGGAAGGCGGTCGGTCCCAGCGCGCCCGACCAGGGAGGGTTCCAGTTCCAGGCCCACGACGCGGACGTCAGCCTGTGCTACGCCTGCGAGACCGACATCCTGCACCTGACCGGTCCGGGCGACATGTTCGCCTACCTGCTGGCCGATGGCCACCCGGATTTCATGAGCCTGCTGGCCGACCGCATCCACCACCTGCTCGAAGACGGCGGCGTGCTCACCGCCGACGAAGCGGCCGCGCGCTACCAGCGCCTGGCGGACCTCATAGAGCTGTCCATCGTGGCCGAGTCGGCCCGCTGGGGCGACGGCTGGTGGGAGCGGGACGAGGACTGGTACGCCGAGCAGGACCACCTCTTCGACGATTTCTTTCCCTGCCGCAGTGAGACCCTGCTGCAGCAAGTGCGAGACGCCGGCTGGTTCCCGCTCGACGCGCCGGAGCTGGACGTGGCGCCCGGCCAGGTGGAGCTGGGCACGGTGGTGACGGTCAACCCCCCGGATGGCGTGCAGGCGGAGGTGTACGTCAGCACCCAGGGGGATCCGCGCATGGCAGGAGGCGCGGTGTCCGACCACGCCAGCGGCCCGCTGGCCAGCGCCAGCGTCAGCCTCGACCACCCCACCCAGCTGCGGGCCCGCCTGCGCAGCGGACAGCAGTGGGGCGCCCTGCAGCAGGCCTGGTACGAACCCTCCATGCCCACTCCCCTGCTGCTGAACGAGTGGAACGCCGTGGCCGAGGAAGAGGAGATCGCCGGCGGCGACACCGCCCTGGGCAGCCTGCCCGGCAACGGCGGCGATTGGCTGGAGCTGGTGGTCTGCGAGGACGGGCTGGACCTGCGGGGCTGGCAGCTCGAGCTGACGACGCGCAACGGCAAGGCCGGCACCGTGGTCCTGGGCGAGGAGGACGTGCTGAACGGGCTGCGGGCCGGCAGCATCGTCACCGTGGCTGAGGAGATCGAGAGCGACGAAAGCTACGACCCGGACGCCGGCGACTGGACGGTCCAGCTGCAGGCCAGCGAGCCCTTCGACGTGGATCACCTGGACTGGCAGCTCACAGTGCACGACGCGCAGGGCAACATCCGCTTCGGACCTGCAGGAGAAGGCGTCTCGCCCCTGCACGGCGTGTCCTCCCGCGAGACCGGCGTGCTGCGCGAAGATCCCTCCAGCGCCGTACGCCGCACGGACGACTACGGCGACAGCGACCAGTCCACCTTTGGCGCGCCCAACACCTGGAGCGGCGGAGAGCAGGATTTCACGGCGCTGCGCTACGGCCCCGGCGACATCCACGAGCTGGAGGACAGCGGGCCGGATGAGCTCGAAGACAGCGCGCCTCCGCCGGCCGTTGCGGCGGGCGGGGGCTGCGGCTGTGGCGGGCGGGCACTGCCGCGGGCCTGGTGGACGCTGCTGGCGCTGCTGGCGCTGCGGCGGCGCTCGGGGTTCTGGTAGCGCTAGTCGCCTCGACAATTGGTTGCTTCCGTAAGAACTTGGCGAGCGGCGAGAAGACGGCCCTGGAGGCCAATTACCGCTCGACGAGCCGCTGCCGCCCGACCCCTCGCCGGCGTCGGAATCGGAGGCCTGCAGCAGGATGGTGCGCAGCTCGATGGTCCCCTCAGCGGTGTCGATGGTGACCCGCTCCACCAGCTCTTTGACGATGGCGCGGCGTTCTTCGAAGGTCAGGTCGTCGAGGGTGTCGCGCATGGCGGCCAGCTTGCGCTCCGTGGCCTCCAGGCGGGCCTGCTGATCATCGAGGCCCCGCTTCTTCATCAGGACGAATGCGCGGCGCTGGAGGAGAGGGATTCGCTGGCGCTCGATGTCGGCCAGCACCCCCTTGAACTCGGCCTTGGAGATCAGGCCATCCACATGAATGCCGACCGCGCGTTCGCGCTTTTCGTCGAGGGTGCGCAGCTCGCCGTTCAGCTTGCGCAGCACGGCATCGGGCTTCTCGACGTCGGCCATGCCCTCCTCGACCATGCGCTCGACCTCGGCGTATGGGGTCAGGTTGCCACCATTACCCTTTCCCCTATCTTGTGCTTTGCAATAGCACTATACCAAACCAGCCAGACGACGTCTTTTTCGACGCCCGCCGTCAATTCGCGGAACGGCGGCTATTCCGGGATCGATGTCGCAACCGCGCCGCGCTCGGCACGCTCCAGAGTTCCCATCACCTGAAGAAACGAACTATTCAGTTTCGAAGGAGATCGTGTCTGAAATAGTAATGGTGACATCCTGACCCCCTTCCTGTGATGACCCCCTTCCTGACCCCCTTCCTGTGACCCCCTTCCC
>CAYVQL010000465.1:0-6376 GCA_964454135.1 uncultured Enterobacterales bacterium
CCCGGCGTCGACGATTACTGCTTCGGCGTGGACTTGGACTGCTACGGCGTTTCGGACGACGCCACCGCGCTGGACGCGCTCCGCTGGTACCTGGACGCGGACGGGGATGGCTACGGCACCGAATTGACCTCCACCATGGCCTGCGAGCAGCCCTCCGGCTTCGTCTCGAACACCGAGGACTGCGACGACGGCGACGCCGCTGCGTACCCCGGTGGCGAGGAGATCTGGTACGACGGCGTGGACCAGGACTGTGACGGCGCGAACGACTGGGACCAGGACGGGGACGATTCGCGGCACGAGGATCACGGTGGGGGTGATTGCGACGATCTGAACCCCGACATCAATCCCTACGAGGTCGATACCTGGTACGACGGCGTGGACAGCGACTGCGACGGCTGGAGCGACTACGATCAGGACCTGGACGGCCACGACGCCGAGGCCTACGGCGGAGACGACTGCGACGACACCCGCGACCTCGTAAGTCCGAGCCTCACCGAGGCGTGCAACTACTACGACGACGACTGCGACGGCCTGGTGGACGCGGACGACCCCGACCTCGACCCGGTGTGCTACGCAGACGACGACGGTGACGGCTGGGGGGATGCGGACGCACCCGCCACCACCTGCACCTGTGCCCCCGGCTGGGTAGAAGACAGCAGCGACTGCGACGACGACGACTACGACGTGAATCCGCTGGCCGCGGACGCGGACGGCGACGGGGCGGACGACGACTGCGACGGCGTGGCGGACGACGAGCGCTGGCTGGACGAGTCCGACTACGGGCTGCTGGGGGCCTCGAGTCAGGATGAGGCTGGTTTCTCGGTGGCCGGAGCGGGGGACCTGGATGGGGACGGGTGGCTCGACCTGCTCGTCGGCGGGCTGGGCATTCACGGCGTGGTCACGGACGGAGGAGGAGCCTACGTAGTGCTGGGGCCCGTGACCGCGGACATGGATCTGTCCACGGCCGACGGCCTATGCGTGGGCATTGCGACCGACGACCGGGCTGGCAACAGCGTGGCGGGCGTGGGTGACGTGGACGGCGACGGCTTCGACGACCTGCTGATCGGGTCGCCTGGCGACGACTCGGCGGCCTCCGACGCCGGCGCGGCCTACCTCGAGTACGGACCGGTCAGCGGAACCACATCGTTGATCATGGCGGACGTGGCGCTGCTGGGCGAGAGCGCCAGCGACATGGCCGGCTGGGTCGTGGCCGGCGCCGGGGACGTGGACGGGGACGGATTGGCGGACCTCCTCGTGGGCGCCCCCATGGCCTCCGGTTCCGGCGCCCAGGATGCGGCCTACCTGGTGCTGGGCCCGGCCACGGGCCTGGCCGATCTGGGGAGCGCCGACGCGCGCTTTCTCGGCGCCTCCGACCAGAGCGGCTACGCCGTCGATGGCGGCAGTGACGTGGATGGCGACGGCCTGGCGGACATGCTCGTGGGCGCCTACGAGGACTCGACGGCGGGCACTTCCTCGGGAGCGGCCTACCTGCTGCTGGGACCCGCGACGGGGGACATCGTCCTGCAAAACGCGGCGCAGGCCTCGCTGCTCGGCGCCGCGATGGACGACAACGCCGGCTTTTCGGTGGCCTTCGCGGGCGATGTGGACGCCGACGGCTACGAGGATCTGCTGGTGGGGGCCCTGGCCGCCGATGGTGGCGAGGAGGATGCCGGGAGCGCCTACCTGGTCATGGGCCTCCCCTCGGGGGTCGTGAGTCTCGGAGCCGCCGAGGCCATCTTCGCCGGGGAGCACGAGGACGACCTGGCGGGAAGCGCGGTGGCCGCCGCCGGCGACGTGGACGCCGATGGATACGCGGACATCCTCGTCGGCGCACGGGGCGAGGAGTCCGGTGAAGGCGGCGCGGTCTACCTGCTGCACGGCCCCGTCACTGGCAACATCGGCCTGGATGGCGCGGACGCCAAGTGGATCGGCGGCGGCTACGCTGGCTGGGCCATGGCCGGCGTGGGTGATCTCGACGCCGATGGCTTGGACGACCTGCTGCTGGGCGATCCCGAGGACGACAGCGCTGGCACCGACGCTGGCGCGGCCTGGGTGGTGCTCGGGAGCTCGCTGTAGCGGGGTGTTGGTGCGGGGCTCCGCTCGGCTTGGCGTCGTCATGGCGACAATCTCGCAATGGGCCTCTGCTACAATGCCCAAGAAACAGCCATGTCACTCCGCATCCTGCTCGTACTACTCATCTCGTGTCGCTCATGCGACGACGCCCCCCCTCGTGGCGAGGCAGAAGACGACGAGGGGGCACCGGACAGCGAAGAGCCCACCACCGCGGACAGCGGGGACAGCGGGGACAGCGCCCAGAGCTTCCTCGACGCAGACGGCGACGGCTGGGACGAGACTGAAGACTGCGACGACACAGACGCGACCGTCCACCCCGGGGCCGACGAGCGCTGCAACGGCCGGGACGACGACTGCGACGGCGAGGTCGACGAGGACTTCGTCGCTCCCTACTGCCTGATGGATTCCGATCCCTGCCCCCTGGCACCCGAGCTGCCGGAGCACATACAGCCCCTGGTCTGGCTGAGCTTCGACGACAGCGATCCCAGCACCAACCACGGCACACTGGACCCAGCCGACTGGGTGGTCACGAGCTACGAGGCCTCGGTGGGCACCGGAGCCGTCGGCAGCGGCCTGTCTTTGGTGGCAGAGGGCTCCGGCGTCTCGGGGAACGACCACATCCAGGTGGCCTCCGCCGAGGCGCTCCATCCGCAGACCTTCACGGTCTCGGCCTGGATCCGCCCCGACTCGTCCAGCGACCGGGGCGTCGTGCTGAACACCATCTGGGACTCGGGGCCCAGCGGCCTGTCCTTCGACTACTACGCCGGTTTCCTCTACCTGCGCATCGGCGACGGCGGTGCCACGGAGGCCTGGAGCGTAGCCGCTCCACTGGGCACCTGGTCGCACGTGGCCGCCAGCTTCGACGGCGATGTGGCAGCCCTGTACGTGGACGGCGAGCTGCGCCTGCGCGAGCACAAGACCATCGGTGACTACGACCCGGGTTCCTACGCCTTCAGCATCGGTGCGTACCAGAACACGGCCCACTACCCCTACGACGGCACCATCGACGAGCTGCGCCTCTACGACCGGGCCCTGGATCCCGCCCAGATCCGCCATCTGGCCACCACCGCGTTCTACCGCTTCGAGACCGAGGGTACAGCCCTGGACCACGGCCCGGCGGGTCTGGACGGCGGGTCGCTGGGCGGTCTGACCTGCGGGCCCGTGGGCAACGCCTGGGAGCGCCAGGCGGACGAGGCGCCCCTGACCATCCCCGCGGTCGCGGCGCTGGACACCACCGCGCGCCTGGCCGTGGAGGCCTGGCTGCGCCCGGACGCGCTGAGCGGACAGCAGGGCATCGCGTCGCGAGAGGGGAGCTACGCGCTGTCGCTGCGCGACTCGCTGCTGGTGTTCCAGTGCCTGGGCCATGAGGGCGAGGCCGCCGAGGTCAGCGCCGATCTGACGGAGCACCTGGGGCTGTGGACCCACGTGGCGGCCGGCTTCGACGGGCTGCACGTGTCGCTGGCCGTCAATGGCGAGCGCGTCGCCACCGAGCACGCCAGCTTCGACCGGCTGGCCTCGAGCGAGGCCGACCTGCTGCTGGGCGAGGGGCTGGACGGCGGACTCGACGAGGTGAGCATCTCGACCCTGCCGGGCACGAGGGCGCAGCGCAGGATCGACCACCTCCGCCTCGCCGGGTACACGGCCACGGCCATCACGGCGGACTCGCAGGGCCTGTCCGACCACGGCCCCCTGGCCCTCGATCTCCAGGGAGACGCCGGCACTGCCGAGATCGACGACAGCCTGCGCAGCTGCCTGTATCTGGAGGCCGCGTACCGCGAGACCTGTCCCCACCGCCAATCAGAAGGATCGAGCGTGGAGGCCGAGCTGCAGGGCCCCCTCAGCCTGCACGCGCTGCTGCGCCCGCACGCGCTCTCTGGCGAGGTGGAGATCTTCGGCATCACGGATGGGCCGACGCTGCGGGTAGACGACGACGGCTTCGCGCTCTCGTGGGGCGAGCACCAGGCCGAGGGCGGTCCTTCGCCCGAGGACCGCTGGTATCCGGTGGCGGGCACAGTCTCCCACGAGGGTCTGGCGCTGTACGTCGATGGCGTGCTGGTGGCCTCCGCGAGCTTCGACGAGCCCCTGCCGGCGCTGGCCCGCTTCGACGTGGGCTCAGGCATCTCCTGGACCTCGGGTCAGGGCGTCTGGCTCGAGCAGGCCGAGGTCTACGGGGAGGCCTGGGAAGCCCAGCGGGTCGAGCTGCTGGACGCGCCCTGGCGCACGGAAGACCACCCCCTGCTGGTGTCTCACGCCGCGCAGGTGGAGGACTGGGGCGAGAGCTGGCTGGCGGGCTCCGCCGACGCGCTGACCGAGGCGCAGTCCTCGGTCGGGGATGAGGACTGGTCGCACTACGAGCGCGCGCAGGCGGCCCGGCTGCTGGCCGCGGCCGCGGCCGCCGCCAGCGGCGCGGAGAGGGACGAGCACCTCGAAGGCGCCTTGCTGCTGATGGAGGACCTCGACCATGGGTACTGGCAGTGGGGCTGGTACCAGGGCCGCATCCTGACCTGGTACGCCATCGCCTACGACATCCTGGCAGAGCTGCTCGCGGAGCGCGAGGCGGACGCTCCCCACGCCTGGTCGCAGCGCCACACGGCCATCCGGCGCAACCTGGCGGCCATCGGCCACCAGGCCCACACCGTGGGCGGGCTCGACGAGGACGGCTATTACTCCTTCGGCTACCACTACCACGGCAGCAGCTGGACCTCTGCCAACGCCCGCCTGATGACCACAGGCGGGCTGGGCCACCTGGGCCTTGTGCTGTCCCAGCAGGCTGATGCGCAGTTCGCGGGCGGTGACGACCTGCTCGAAGGCGCCACCGACGACCTGTTCGAGGATCGCCCGGGCAGCGGTGAGGCCCAGGGCACCTACCTGCTGCGCTACCTCCCGCCGTCGGGGCTCTTCTGCGAAGGCACCGGGTATCAGAACGACGTGTTCTACACGCTGACGCCCTTCCTCGTGGACTGGGCGGCCCTGGGGGGGACCGACCACCTGGACGGCGGCCGGCTCGGCGCCATGTACGACGGCAACGTCGCCGGCATGATGCCCCCCGGCTACTCGCTGCTCTACGCAACGGGCTGGCTGGACTGGATCAACAGCGTCGAGTTCGCCTCGTGGTTCTCGCAAGACAACGCCGAGCTCTACGCCTGGTTCCACGACCGCCAGTACCAGTGGGAGACCGACCTCGAAGCCCCGGCGTGGACCTCCGCGCTCATCGGCCAGGACGCCGCCGTGCTGCGCTCGGGCTGGGAGACGGACGCCACCTGGCTCGCCCTGCTGGGCAAGACGGAGAACTGCTACTCGAGCCACGCCCAGGCCGACCAGATGAGCATCTCGTTGGTGGCCCACGGCGCCCACCTTCTCATCGATCCTGGCGACGGCCGCTACTACCGGGAAACGGGCGACGACGACCAGGAGACCTGGCTGCAGTCGGCAGCGGGCCACAACCTGGTGCTGGCCGACGGGGAGGGGCCCCGCTTCAGCTACGGCTACGACGATCTCGAGGATCCCGCCTCCATCGTCGCCTCCTCCTTCGGGCAGCGCTGCGACTACGCGCATATGCGGGGCAGCATCGGCGGCACGGCTGCCAGCGGCGGCGTGGACCACGACCGCCGGATCTGGCTGATCGACGGCTCGTTCTTCCTGCTGCACGACCACCTGGATTCCGTCACCTCCCGCGAGTACGCGCAGTTATTCCACTTCGGCGGCCCCTTCTCCAGCGGCGCCGGGACGCTGACCATGGATCCCTCCCTGGACCTGGTCGAGTGGAGCACGATCAACGACCAGGGAGAGCTGATCAACCTGTCCATCCAGCAGGTAGCCGAGCCCGACACCCTGGCCTACGCCTGGTACGACGATGGCGGCACCAACTACTACGGCAGCTCCACCTGGGACCACGTCTACGCCCACGTGGAGCAGTCGGGCGCCGAGACGCACTACCTCGCCGTCTTGGTCCCATGGACCGACAGCGAGGCGGAGCCCGTGTTCACCATCGAACAGGCTTCTACGGACACGCGCGCCGCCTGGGTCGCGACGGATGCCGCGGGCGAGGTGTTCGTCACCCTCAACGCCTCCGGGGCGCTGCTCGAAACCACGGTATTCGGAACGGACGGCCTGCTGGGTGGGACCGACACTGAGACCTGGGCCTTCGTCAGCGAGGGGTCGGGCCTGTGGGCCGGTGAGGCGCTCGAAGCCTGGGCCGGGTGCCCGCTGCAGGCCCTGTCGCTGACCTGGGAAGCAGGCCAGCTGATGGGGGCGCTGGCTCGCGAGGAGGGCGCCTGCTCGCTGGCCGTCTTCTGGCCGGGCG
>CAYVQL010000466.1:0-6366 GCA_964454135.1 uncultured Enterobacterales bacterium
CCAAGTCTCCTGACCGCTTCATGGATATTGCCAGTCTTGTTGCCCCCGAAGATAGCCGTGTTGACTGCTTTCAGTACGTGAGCGGCAAGTCCCATGTCCTGACAGATGAGGTCGGCAACATCATCGTATTTGAATTCTTCGTCTTGGAGTACCTCCAGCACTTCCATGCAAATCCTCGGAAGAACGGGGAGGTCATCTATTTTCAGCACTTTGATGAGTTTTGCCCTGGCCCCGCCTGTTTTTTTGTACACGTTCTTTTCCCCCTATGAAAGTAGTACTTTCTTCCTGAGACACTCCCGATTCCAGATTCTGCCGATAAGTCGTTGAGGGACTGGTCGTCCATACTCCACTATGGCGGTGGCATTCGAACATGACGTGGCTCATGTCTGCAGGAGTGGCACTTCAATTCTGGAATACGCTCGATGAGCTTTCGTCGTTCCAGTAGATTTGGTGTTCTCAAGGTCCGGTAAAAAGGTGGCCTGTGGGTCACGTCTTTCTTGATAAGCATGGCTGGGCTCGATATGTGACCAAAAGGTAACCTATCAGGCTGTGCATATGAACGCCTCCATGAATGCCGTTTTCAGGGCCCTGGCCGATCCTAGTCGTCGGCGCATGCTCGATCTGCTTCGTGCTCGACCCTGCATGACCGTGGGCGAGTTGGCCGAGCACTTCGAGTTCAGCCGCTTCGCGGTCATGAAGCACCTGCGCGTCCTCGAAGGCGCCAATCTGGTCGTCAGTGTGAAGGAGGGCCGCTGTCGACGCCTCCATCTCAACACCATGCCCATCCAGGCTGTCCACGACCGCTGGCTGTCCAAGTACGCGGCGCTATGGGCCGCATCTCTCTCATCTCTCAAACACACCCTGGAACAGGAGGAATCCGCAATGTCGAGCTCAAAGCTGCTGCAAATCTTCGTCACCTACATCCGAACCACGCCGGAACGCCTCTGGCAGGCGCTCACCGACCCCGAGATGACCCCTCTGTACTTCCATGGTACTCGTGTGCGGTCCGACTTCGAGGTCGGCTCTAGCATCGAGTACATGCTCACCGGGGACAGCGAGACCTTCGCCGTGGTCTGCGGCGAGGTCTTGGAGGCAGAGCCTGGCCGCAGGCTCGTCCACTGCTTCTCCTTCACCCGCCTGGAGGATGCGCCTACGCGCGTTACCTACCTCTTGGAGCCCTTGGGGGAGACGGTCAAGCTGACCGTGAAGCACGAGGAATTTGAGGGGGAGACGGAGACCTTCGAGGACACCCGGGAAGGCTGGCCTCCGATCCTCTCCGGCCTCAAGACCCTGCTGGAGACCGGGCGGCCCTTGGAGATTCCCGACGAGGAGTAGTCCGCAGGAGGCGCAACTCCTGCGCCTCTCGCTCCCAGATTCCGATGGTACCGCCGGTGGGATCCTGGATGACCGCGAAGTGGCCTACCGGGGAAGGGCGTCTTGGGAACGCAGATCTGGCCGCCCAGCTCACCGACCCTGGCGAGCGACGCGTCCAAATTTTTGACCTGCACGTAGGTCAGCCACATGGTGGGGGCCTCGGGCATAGACGCGGCCATCATCCATCCCGCCGCCAAGGTTGTCTGGATGAAGTCGTCATCGTTCTATGCAGGTCGGATTCAATTTGAGATCTTCATGTTGACACAATCTTTACAGACGCGTCACGGTAGTCGGGGTACGCTTTTCTTGCCGAAAGGCAATATCCACTACAAAAAAGGGGGCGACGCCCATGAAACGCAATGTCACGCTGTTTTCCCGCAAGAACTATGTCACCAACGATGCGGGAGGCGTAGGCAAGATCTACGTCCACGATCCTGAACTCTTCGACATCCTTGGCCAAGCCAAGACCATCCGCTACCACTTCTCCGGCCACTGGCGCAGCGCAGCCGCGCAGGTCGTCCTACGAGCATACGAGTCGGCGGTCCCCAATGGCCGGCCGCAAGAAACCGGGAGCCAGAT
This sequence comes from uncultured Enterobacterales bacterium, assembly GCA_964454135.1. Classification (GTDB taxonomy): domain Bacteria; phylum Myxococcota_A; class UBA796; order UBA796; family JAFGLY01; genus CAYVQL01. Next base: position 1,954 of record CAYVQL010000466.1, read on the forward strand.
CGGCGGAGCGACGACGATCAACACCACTGGCCCTACCTTCGCCAACGTCACGGGTCCCTTCGCTGGTCGCGTTGAGGTGCAACTGGAGGTCTCCGATCCCGCTGCTCCCGCTGGCGGTCCCCAAGAGTTCGACTGCGACTTGCAGGCTACCTTGATCTTGGACGAGTAGCTTCACCGGAGAGCGCGGCGCCGCGCGCCGGGAGGCAGACATGGCTGAGAGGCAAGACGACAACGGGCGCGTCGGTGGAGGGGTCTCCTTCGAGGCAGGCCCCCATCCCAAAACCTTCTTTGAAGAAATCGCGAAGGAGCGACAACAGCGGCGCGAATTCAGGGCGCGGCTGGAACCAGGCGATGTCATGCTGGAGGTGATGGCGGGTATCCCCCAGCGGCCCCAGGAAAATTCCGAGACCGAGCACCAAGCCTTCGGCCTCCTGCCTGGGGAGAAGCGGGCTGGGAGTAATTCGCGAGCAGACGGCCTCGCTGCAGCCGAAGGGCCCCAACCCCCTGCGCCGGCATTCGGCTTCGGGGGGCGGTTGACCGGAGAGACCAAGCGCTTCGGGTTGAACGCGGTCAAAGCCTATCAGGCCGCCTACGTCGGTGGCGTGTGCGAGCCGACCAAGTTCGGTACGGACTCCCGGCCGTTTGGCGACTGCGAAAACCTAATGTGCCAGGTGGTGCGACAGCACAGCGGGCGGGACCTGATCTGGGGCAATATGGCACCTGTCAGTGGCTCCAGCAATTTCAAGGGCTACACGGGCGCACTGGATTTCCTTCAGGGCATGCCTGTTCCGCTGGAGAGTGGCCTTCCTTCGGCCTTGGACGATGGCCTGGATCCCAACAATCCCCCAGACTACGAAAGCAGCAACCATAACATGTGGCTGCAGCTGCTCATGCAAGCCAGCAACTACAGCCAGCGCGTGGTCTACACCTTCCTGACGCTTGGGGGCGGTGACGACCGGACTCCACCAGATACCTTTGACTCCTCTGCTTGCGCAACCTCCTGCGCCACCTACAGCGACGGCTCGTCCCAACTCGAGCCAACCGACAATCAGGTTCCAATCAACTGGGACGATGGCCACATAGGCCAAACCTCCCCGAAGGGAGGATTCTGTTTCCCGACAGGATGTGACTGGCATCTCTCCTCGCTGGATCCGGCTTGTCCGTACAAGCGCGAGTACATCGGATTGATAGCCGAGGAGGTGGCCAGCAAGCTGAGCGGCCTGCAGAATGCACTCTCCATGCAAGGCTACAGCCTCACGGAAATCGTCGAAGCCGTCGAGATCTTCAACGAGGTGGACCTCAGGGATCGCTGGACCTCGGGAACGGACGCATACGGAGATCTTATCTATGACATGGGTCCCTGCGGTGAGGATTGGGGTAGAGCCTTTCTGCACGCCGCCTGGTACTTCCGCAGGCAGCTGCCCGACGAGATCTCCATCAAGCTGCCCGGCATTTCCTCCTACGGGGAGGGCTCGGGCTACGGCTGGGATGACAAAAAGGCCTTCATCGAAAGCCTCATCATAGGCATGGTGGCGGAGGCAAATGAGCACTGGGATGCGCTGACGGGAGCGGCAGATGCGGCAGATGTGCTACAGACCATTCCGTCCCTGGTCCAAGGCATTGACCTGCACTGGTATCATCGTTCCGTCACTACACGCGGAGACGAGCGACTGCATATCGGCTATCTGGTCCATGAAGTCGAAGAGGTTCAGCAGACAGTCAAGACGTCAATGGTGAACTCTCTCCCCGTAGGATACGTGACTGAGGAGGACTATGAGGATTTTCCAGTCACTGTCTTCGAGAATGGCTACTCCCAGGAAGACCCGCCCCCAGCAGGCGTCAGCGCCGAGGAATTTCAGGCCTACGAGGTCTGGCGCCGCTTGGGCGGCGCGTTAGCTTCCCCAGCCACGGTGGCGGGCTGGCACTCCTGGATGTCTGCCTCTTCGGCCTTCGGCAAAATGGGCCTGCGGGAGGACACACATAGCTCCACGGATCCAGCTTCGGACGCCGTACCCCGCCCGGCCTGGTACGCTTTCGCCTGTTTGGCCACATTGCTGCAAAATCGTGTAATCTCGGGAAGCATGGTGCTACCCGCGAGTACGAGCCGCAGCGACCTGGAGAACATGTTGAGCTCGGTCACGGCGGGTACGGATCCATGGATCGTGGTCTTTGAGTACCAGTTACAGGCTGGGAGCGCTACGAGCAATTTGGACGGGGCCTACTTCGGAAAGCAGTCATGCCTGGATGCGTTCCGTTGGGCATACATGGTCCTCCGTGACCATACCAGCACCTGGGGCGGAGGGCTCAGCGTGCTGGCCAGGAAGGCAGACAAGAGGGCCTCCTACGATGTGTGCCGGCTGGGACCTGTCCCGACCATCATACAGGCAACGTCATCGGGAAGCGACTACGCGCTCCCAGAACGCCGGGGCACCTACTTCCCCGCACAAGTCACGTCGTTCCCTCATCTTTGCACTCCTGGCTACCAGCCCTGGCTCTACCTGTCCACTGCGCGGCTGGACTGGAGCCTGACCCGTCTAGGCACGTCGAGCCAGGCCGGAGCCGTGCATATGCTCTGCCGCGACGCTGTCTCCATGCACAAACCGCCACCCTGGTTCGACGATCCCAACCTGCCCTGGAAAGACTGAGCCAGTGTGCCCTAGCCTGGTCTCTGTTCTGGCTATCGTCACTGCGGTGGGCTGCCGGTTCGGACCTCCGAAACCAAACGCCGAGGACACGGCTGCGCCTGTCGTGGAGCGCCGAGCACCGGAAGATAGCGCCGTAGAAAGCGCAGTCCCTGCCCAGGACAGTGATGTTGGGCCATCGGATAGCGAACCGTCTCCGGTGGACAGCGATCCATCGGTGGAAGACAGCGGAACCATAGACACCGGGATCTACCGCGAGGTCTTCAAGCAGGCTGTCATGCTCGAAGAGGCGGATGCTGTGATCTCCTTCGCGTTCGACGGTTTCTACAACGCCACAGCGACAGACACAGACGGAGATGGCCAGAGCGAGATTGCTTTCACGGTAACGGATGAGGAGAGTTGGCGCGACCATGACGGCGACATCCACGTGACAGCCGGCATGGCCATCCTGGTGGCTGACGTGACCGGCGAATTGACCCTGGAGGACGAGGCCATCGCCACGGTTCATGGCGAAACTGACCACTACGCAGAGATGCTGGCCACAGGAGACGTGGATGGCGACGGTCTGCAGGATTGGGTGCTTGGCGCGAGGAGCAGTCGATACGCCGAGGATTTCTCCGGCGCCGTCTATCTCTTCGCAGATCACCTCGAGGGAGACCTGGAGGAGGCGGATGCCACGGCTACCATTTGGGGTGACGAGTACCTCTTCTCCAACGCCCTCTCCGCGGGCGACACCGACGGAGACGGCTGCGACGATATTCTGATCGGCGACTATCTATACGAAGGTACTGGTTCGCCATACGCCGGGCGGGCTCTGCTGGTGCAGGGCCCACTCCAAGAAGACATCACCGCATCCGAGGCCAACGCCGTGGTGGAGGGCACCAAGGCCGACGGCACCATCTTCGCCAGCGCGGTCTCGGCCGAGGCGGATCTGAACGGAGATGGATTGAACGACGCCGTCCTGGGCTCCGACTCGTACCAGAGTTCCCAGGGTCGCATATGCCTGTTTTACGGACCGCTGGAGGGCACCAGCAGCGCTGACGACGCTGACGGCATCCTCGAGGGGGAATGTGCCTACAGCCAAGCCGGGCAGTACCTATCCGCCGGTGGAGACGCAGACGGCGACGGATATGACGATGTGCTGGTCAGCGCGGTCTGGTACGCATCCTACTCCGGCAGGGTCTACTATGTGCGCGGGCCAGTGGAGGAAGTGCGCAGCCTATCCGATGCGGATGCCATCTTCTACAACAACCAAGCTAGCGCCGACATGGGCAGGGGGCTCTCCATCAACCAAGATTTGGACGACGACGGTGTTTCCGATCTGGTGATGGGCGCCACCGACTACAGCGTTAGTCTGAACGACCATCGTGGTGTGATCTTCCTCTTCCACGGACCGCAGGAGGGGCTGCGCGAGGCAAACGAGGCAGACGTGGCGTTCCATTCCGAGTCAGAGGATCCTGACTACGGTTTCCTCGGTGACTACGTTGTTGGTCTCGGCGATACCGACGGCGACGACGTGGATGACCTGTTGATAGGCTGTGCCGGCACCGGGCCGGCCTTTCTCTTTCGAGGGCCCTTATAAGAGATAGATGAGGCCGGTGCGTTCAAGAATCGGGAGCTGTGCTTGCCTACCGGTTGGAGCTGCACCCGTCCCCGAATTCAAAAACTGGAGCCTTCGCGTTCTTGGGGTCCAGTGAGATGTCATTGGATTCCTGAGAGCCGAAGAACTCTTCTGGCCGCCCTGGAGCTTTCTTCAACTCCCGTCTTCCAG
>CAYVQL010000467.1:0-6351 GCA_964454135.1 uncultured Enterobacterales bacterium
GATCGGCCAGGCAAACCCCATCCGGAGCAAGGCCGAATAGAGGAGCGCTCGAGGGCTGCCCGTCCGAAGCTCCTGGGTTGGCCGCTAGAGGGTGTCGGCAACGGCGCCCCCAGATGAATGATCGCCACCCCGCCGCGGGCGACCGCCAGGGGTACAGAACTCGGCTTACGGAGCCCTTGGACCCGTCCCCTGGTTCACCAGGGGGCGGCGCCCCGGCTCCGGCCGTGGCCTTGCTCCTTGGCGGGGGTCGCACAGGACTGCGCCTGCCCTGCGGGCACCGCGGCTGCCGCCGCTGGCTTGCCCCTCGAAGGTCCACTGGACCTTAGAGCCCCCACATCGCTATCGCTCCCCCCTCTGCACGGCTCATTCCTCGCCGAAGCGCAGCGCGCCTTGCTGGTCCGGGGCCCCGCGTCGCGTGTCCCAGGGCAGCCATCCCCCCTCCCACTCTGGCAAGGCCACGCCCAAGGCCGCGCGCGCCTCGCGGGCGGCGGCCCGCAGCCGAACCAGGGAGCTGTCCAGGACCACGGCCAGCGCACGCGGCATGTCCTCGGTGTGCGCCAGGTAGAAGCGCAGCTCGTCCAGCTCCCGGTAGAATCTCTCCACCGCCAGGATCTCATCCACGTCCAGCAGCAGCAGCTCACCCATGGCCAGGCTGCGGTAGCGGGCGAAGACCGTGTCCAGCATGGGTGCGCGCGCGCGCTGGGCACCCCAGATCTCCACAAGAAGATCGCGCCGTCGTTGCAGATCGTCGGCGGTGCGAAAGACCTCCAGGGCCAACAGCGTGCGCAGGCGTAGCGTGCGCTCAGGCCGCTCCGAGGCACTCATCGCCGGGCCGAAGGCTATCTGTGCACGGCGGAAGTGCCGAAGGTACTTCCGCCGAGCGCAGATAGGGCCCGCGAAGCGGGCCCGGCCGCGCCAGCGGCCGGGAGGGATGCGCCGAAGGCGCATTTTGGGGGGCGAAGCCCCCCAGAAAATGACCGAGATGGCCACGGACCACGCGAAGCGTGGCGCGCGAAACGCAAGAAATGGCTTGCCATTTCTGCCGAGGTCATCTAGTGCTCAGCCGGCGCGCCCGGCTCGTGGAAGCGGTAGATCACGGCCCCCGGCGGAGCGATCAGCAGGGACTCGGCTGCGACGCGCTGCAAGCCCATCGCGCTCTGCTGGATGCGGCGAACCTCTCTGCGCAGGCGCTGGTTCTCAAGCTTCAAGCTGGCAGACTCCTGCTCCACCTGAGTAAGCTGCCGCTGGAGGATATGCCTGCGGAACACGCCGTCATGCCCGAAGAGCGCCAACACCAGCACCACCATGGCCACCAAGGCGGGCACCACGGTCAACAGGCGGTGAACAAGAGGCTTGAGGGGCATCGGCGAGAAGAGCTTCCACGACAGCGGGCTGCCGACCATCTTACAGAAGATCAACGCAGTTGGGAAGACGCGTCAAGGGGATTCTTCATGTTTTACATCAAGCCGCTTCCCCTGCTCCGCCTCTGTGGCGATGGCCAGCCTTGAGAGCCCTTGGGCGCGGGCCAGGTCCATGACCGCCACGACGCGCCCGTGCCCCACCGCCGTATCCGCCTTGATGATGACCATGGTGTTGGGATCATCCATGGCCGCCCCCCGGAAAGCGCGCAACAGGGTGGTCCAGTCCACAGCCTGCCGATCGAGGTAGACGGCTCCGTCCGTGGTCATCCAGACATTGATGTCCTTCTTCTCGCGGATGATGGTCTGGGCGGAGCTGCGTGGCAGGTCCACCTGGATGCCCGGCGAGGTCACGAAGGTGGTCGACACCATGAAGAACAGCACGAGCTGGAAGATGATGTCGATCAGAGGCGTCACGTCCACGCGTGATTCCTCGCGGCGACGGATCGAGAAGTTCACCGCATGTCTCCCCCAACCGTGCCGCCCTCAGCCGCCTCGTCTCCGCTCTCGGAGCCCGCAATCAGCTCCAGCATGTCCAAGGCGAAGCTCTCCATCTCCATCAACAGATCGTCTACGCGGGCCAGCAGGGAGCGGTGGGCGATCAGGGCGGGGATGCCCACGGTCAAGCCGGCGAAGGTGGTGATCAGGGCCTGGCTGATGCCCCCGGCCAGGCTGGAGACCACGCCGACGCCCACCTCCTGGATCACCTCGAAGGTGAGGATCATGCCCCAGACCGTGCCCAGCAGCCCCAGCAGCGGCGCCACGGAGGCGACGGTGCCCAGGATGCCCGTGTAGCGCTCGAGATCGGCAGACTCCCTGCGACCGGCCTCTTCGACGCGCTCCTTCAGGCGTGCCCGCAGGTCGCCCTGGTGCTGCACGGCCACCTCCATGATGCGCGCCATGGCGCTGCCGCTCTTGCGACAGAGCGTCACCGCGTCGTCGAAGCGCCGCTGCTCGAGCAGCGCCTCCAGCTCCACGCGGAATCCGCGCGGCATGACCCGCGAACGACGCAAAGCGGCCATGCGCTCCAGAAAGGCCATCAGCCCGACCACCGAGGCGAGGCCGATGGGGATCATGATGGGACCGCCACTGACGAGGAACTCGATCAAACCGACTCCTGAGGGTTCTGCGCCGGCGCGGACTCGCTGGACCGCAACGGCGGGCACGCGCCCCCACATATCGGGGTGCGCGGCGAGCGGACAACGGAACCTGCCGGATACACTCTGCTGGACCCGGAGCTCCCTTGCGACCCCCTCGAACACCGCCAGGCCGCCCTCCCTTCCCGCTTGTCTCCGGGCCGGGCCTGCTCGCGGCCCTGGGCATAGGCCTGCTACCCCTCTCGCTGGGCTGCAAGGCTGGCTACGTGACCAAGAGCGCCTGGTATCAGCTGGAGCTGTTGGCAAAGCGCGAGCCCATCGAGCAAGTGCTCCTGAGCGGCGAACTGAGCCCTTCGCAAGAGGAAAAGCTGCGTTTGATCCCGCAGATCAAGGCCTTCGGCGAGCAGCTTGGGCTTGCATCCACGCAGAACTACGACACGGTGAGTATCCGCTGGCAGCGCGAGATCTACAACTTCACCGCCTGCGATCCCCTGGCCTTCGAGCCCGCCACCTGGTGGTTTCCGGTCGTAGGGAGCGTGCCCTACCTGGGCTTCTTCCGCGAAGCGGATGCCCAGCGCTACGCCACCCGCTACCAAGAGCGTGGCTACGACGTCTGGTATCGCCGCGCGGGCGCCTACTCGACCCTGGGCTGGTTCCGGGATCCCATCCTGCCCGGCATGCTCGACTGGGAAGAGTTCCGACTGGCGGAGACGGTGCTGCACGAACTGGCACACGCCACGCTCTGGATCAAGGGCAGCGTCAGCTTCAACGAGACCTTCGCCAACGTGGTCGGCGAGGAGGCTGCCGAGCGCTGGATGGAGAGGCGCTACGGGGCGACGGGGCCGGAGGTGATCCGCATGCGGCAGCGCCGGGAGGACATGGAGACCTGGCGCCAGGTGCTCCATCGCCTGTACACAGATCTTGACTCCGTGTACCAAAATCTTGACTTTCTACCCGAGCAACGCCTATCCAAGAAGGAGGCGCTGCTCAACGACCTGGCATATCGCCTGGCGTACGCCGATTTCCACGACAGAGAACGCTACCTGGCCGCAGCGCGCCGGGGAAGCTGGAACAACGCCCGTCTGCATCAGTACCGCACCTACAACGACGCACGTGAGAACTTCGAACGCCTGCTGGAGGCCAAAACAGGCGATCTGGGGGCCTTCATAGGCGAGGTGGATCGCTTGACGCGGGATGCCGCCGATCCGGAAGCCGCCATCGCGGCCGCAGCGGGCCTTCCGACGGCAGTTCAAAAAAAATAACAACTGTCAATAAAAAAACTGTCGCCGCGCCGATGAGCTAGGCAGGGCGTCATCTGCCCGCCTCTACGCGCAGCCTGCACAAAAAGCACGATCCCAATGTCGCGCTCGACGCGCCGCATCCCCCCTCGAAGGAGGGCAATCAATGAGCGTCGCCATCTTCGATACCGGGCCTGGAGAATCCCATTTCGTGGAGCCGGAGGGCAATGAGCCGCCGTCGGACGGGGAGGAAGAGCCGCTGGCACGAAAAATGCAAATTCTATCTGGAGGCAGAGGCTCGAAAACCCGACGGAGGAACCACATGGGGTACCCCTTCAAGAAGAAGGAACGGGAGAACCTGTCAGGAGGCAGCGTACTCCTCAACAAGTACCTCAAGAACATGGGAGCCATCCCTCTCCTGTCTCGCGAGGATGAGATCGAGGTGGCGCGGCGCATCGAAGCCGGTGGGCCCGACGCCGAACTGGCCAAGCAGGCGCTGATCAACGCCAACCTGCGCCTGGTGGTGAGCATCGCCAAGCAGTACTCCTACCGGGGCATGCCCCTGGCGGACTTGATCCAGGAAGGGAACCTGGGCCTGATCAAGGCGACCGAGAAGTTCGACTACACCCGTGGCTTCAAGTTCTCCACCTACGCCTCGTGGTGGATCCGCCAGAGCATCATCCGAGCCATCGAGAGCCAGATCCGCACGATCCGCATCCCGATCTACAAGCTCGAGGTGGTCAACAAGGTGCACCAGATCCAGAAGGCCATGTTCCAGGAGAAGGGACGGGAGCCTTCGCTGCGGGAGGTGGCGGAGCGCCTGGAGATGGAGCCCGACAAAGTCGAGGCCCTGATGCGCCTCACCAAGGAGCCCATGAGCCTGGACGCCCCGGTCAGCGACGAGAGCGACTCCACCATCGGCGATTTCATCGAGAATCCGCAGTGCGCCGTGCCCTCGGACAACATCGAAGAAGCTGCGCTGAGGGAGCAGATCGAAGAAGTGCTCTCGACCCTCACGCCGCGGGAAGAGAAGGTCGTGCGCATGCGCTTCGGCATCGGCGAGCCCTGCTGCTACTCGCTGGAAGAGATCGGCTCGCGCTTCTACCTGACCCGCGAGCGCATCCGCCAGATCGAGATCAAGGCCCTGCGCAAGCTGCGCCACGTCAAGCGGCGGCAGGGGCTGGACGACTTCCTGGACTAAGCCCTACCAGGTCTCCACCGTACCCGCCGGCGGGCCGCCGTCCGGGGCGTCGATGTCCACTGTGCCCTGCTCTTCCTCTTCGATCAGGCCGTAGTGCAGCTTCATGGCGCGCACCACCTCGGGCGGCGTCAGGTCGGAGGTGAAGAGGAAGGGGTAGCGAATGGCGCCCAGGGGGCTGCGGGGACGCGGATAGCGCAGAGAGGCCACCAGCCGCTCCACGCAGCTGACCAGCTCGGCGTCGCCCACGGTGTCCATGACGGCATCAGCCGCCTTCAGGGCGCCATCGTCCCGCAGCTCGAGCCGCACCAGGACCTCGCCGTAGATGTAGGGATCGCGCTTCAGCGCCGCCTGGTAGCACGACACGGCGCGCGGTTGGGCCTGGTCCAGCACCGCGATGATGGCCGCCTCGGCGTCGTCCGCCTCGCGCGGTGCGGGCACCCTGGGCGCCAGCGGATCCACGGCCACCTGCACCAGCGTGACACCGGCTTTGTGGCTGGGCTTGGGCACGGGAGGCTCGGGCGGCGGGGCCTGGTGCCCGCAGGCCAGGGTGCCGGAGAGGAGCGCGGCGCATGACGCGCAGCGCAAACAGGACGCCATGATCATCTGGACCTCCGCGCACGGCTGCCGTATTCTACTGCCTCTCCGAGGCCGAGACCATGCTCCCCTGGATATCCCTGACCGTCTTCGCCACCATCGGCCTGCTGTTCGCCGAGGAAAACAAGTCGGCGGCGCTCACCTGGCTCACCAAGCCCGTCGCCAGCCTGGGCTTCATGGCCACGGCCGTCGCCTGCGGCGCACTGGACAGCGGCTATGGCCAGGCCGTGCTGGCGGCCCTGGGCCTGTGCCTGGTCGGCGACCTGCTGCTGATCCCCAAGGGCTCGCGGCCCGCCTTCCTGGCGGGCCTGGTGAGCTTCCTGCTGGGGCATGTGGGCTATTGCGTGGCCTTCGCCCAGCTCGGGCTCTCGAACCTCGGTCTGGTGGCCGCGGTCCCCCTCGTGCTGGCCGGCGTCTTCGTGCTGCGCTGGCTGATGCCCAATGTGGAAGCCAAGATGCGCGGCCCCGTGTTGGCCTACGTGCTCGTCATCTCCTGCATGGTGACCCTGGCGGCCGGTGCCGGCGTGCACACGGCCAACTGGACCCTGCCCCTGGGGGCGGTGCTCTTCTACCTCTCCGATCTGGCCGTAGCCCGCGACCGCTTCATCAGCCGCGGCTTCGTCAATCGGGCCTGGGGCCTGCCGCTCTACTACGGCGGGCAGCTGGTGCTGGCGGCGTCGGTGGCGACGCTCTGAGCCAACATGAAAACAGATGGGGGAGGGGAGGACCCCGCCCCCATACCGCGCTCCGCGCTCCCCCTCCCCCGCGTTGTTCCCCACCGTGAAAGCGCCAGGCCGCCCCTG
>CAYVQL010000468.1:0-6309 GCA_964454135.1 uncultured Enterobacterales bacterium
GCGCCTCGTCTCGGAACCTTGGTCAGTGCGGGGCACTGAGGTGGGTATCGAGACCCGGCGTGCGGTGAGGCTGCTCACGCTGCCCGCCTGTGCCCAGGAGGGGACCTTGGAGCAGCAGCTCGGGGTGGGCCTGGCAAAGCCATGCGCGCAGCGCGAGCTGCAGGCGCAGGGCATGGGCGTGCCTGGGCGAGACCTCTTTGGACCAGAGCCGCCAGACCGCCTTGCGCGAGCGACCGATCATCGCCGCGATGCGGGGGGATGAGAGCTGGTTGCGGGAGGCCTGTGCCAGGGCGGCCAGGGCTTGCTGGGTCTCTTCGGTCTTCCGCGTGAGCGTCGCGATCCCGAACGCGCCAGCCGCCGCGTCGCAGGCGTCGACCAGCTGCTCGGAGGGCAGCAGGTCCGCGGGCGGGGCGGGATCACCTGGTTTCGGAACAGGCCAGAGATGGGGCAGCAGGTCCTCTCTGGTGAGCCTCGGCAGCAGCTCGCGGACGAGGGCGATGCTGCCCGTGGCGAGGTAGCGCAAGCCGAGGAGCTCCAGCAGACTGCTGGCGTCGAGGAAGGGATCGCTGCGCACGCCGTGACGATTGCGTTGGTTCAGGACGTAGTGGAAGGTGTTGACCAGGTGGTGCTGGTCCTTGATCGGCTTGATCCTGGGGCGAGCGAAGCGAACCTTCAGGCCCAGCGAGCGACGGAGCGATTCCGTCAGCCTCTGGGTCAGGCGACCCAGCCGTTCTTGCGGCTCGGCCACCTCGAGGTGCAAGTGCGTGTCGGCCGCCCCGAAGCAGATCAGGCGGCTGCGCGCGCAGACACGATAGACGGATCGCGCCAGCAGGCGCCGGCAGCGCACGCTCGGTGCGATCACGCGGTCGTCCTCGAGGCGGAACATCATGTGGAATCCGAGCTCGTTCATGGTGCTCGGCTGTCAAGCAAGATCCGATCCAGGATTCCTCTGACGGCGAAGCTCCGTTCTCGCGCTCGGGTGTCGAAAAAGCGTCGAAAAGCGTCGAAGATTCGTCGAAATCCTGACGGTTCAGGGACGGTGCGGGATCAGCGCCTGAGCACGTCTTCCACGTCGGCGAAGACCCGGCGCCGCCACTGCACCAGGGGGCTCGTGCCGTCCAGCATGTGCGCGGTCTCTTGCAGCACGGCGTCCAGCTGCACCAGCCAGCAGTAGGGGTCGTCCTGGCTGCGCTGGGCCACGGTCTCGGGCAGCTCCCCGGGCAGCAGCCAGGCCGCCATCTTGCGCGTCTGACCGGCCAGCAGGCCGCGCACGGCCACGCGGGCCAGGCGGCTGGCCAGCAGGCGGTCGAAGGCCGAGGGCCGGCCACCGCGTACCACGTGGCCCAGCACCGTGGCGCGCGTCTCCAGGGCCACGTCGGCCTGGGGCAGCTCTTGTCGCAGGCGCGCCTCCACGCCCCGCCGCAGGTTGTCCATGGGCACGCCCGTGCCCTCGGCCACGATCACCAGCACGCGCTTGGTGCGCTGCTGCCGTCGGTGGGCCTGCTTGACGGCGGCGACGACGCTGCGGACCAGGTCCTCTTCGCTCTTGCCCGCCTCGGGGAAGAGCACGCCATTGGCGGCGGTGGCGATGGCGCTGGTCATGGCCAGGTAGCCGCAGTCGCGGCCCATCACCTCCACCAGGAAGGTGCGGTCGTGGGCCGAGGCCGTGTCGCAGATCTTGTCGCAGGCCTCGACGATGGTGTTCATGGCCGTGTCCACGCCGATGGCCATGCCCGTCAGCCCGATGTCGTTGTCGATGGAGGCCGGGATGCCGATCACCTGCAGGGGCTGCTCACCCAGCTCGGCCGGGTGGCAGAGCGCGGCGGCGCCGGTCAGGGTGCCGTTGCCGCCGATGGCGATCAGGCCGTCCATGCCCGCCTGGCGAAGCTGGCGGCGGGCCTGGTCGCGGCCGGCGCGCTCCATGAACTCCAGGCAACGGGCCGAGCCCAGCACGGTGCCGCCCTCGCGGATGATGTCGCTCACGTCGGCCGGGGCCAGCGGCGCGAAGCTGCCCTCCAGCAGGCCGCGGTAGCCGCGCTGCACACCCAGCACCTGGCGACCTTCGGCCAGCAGCAGCATGGCTGCGGCGCGCACGGCGGCGTTCATACCGGGCGCGTCGCCACCGCTGGTGAGGATTCCGACACAGCGAGGGGAGGGTGACGGGCTGGTCATGGTTTTCCTCCTCGGTTTCGCGGAGTATACCTGTCGACGCGCGCATACCGGGAGCATACCTGTTGACGGCTGCGGGACCGGGCCCGCGCCGCTTCCGGGATCGGAGGCGCCCATGCGTCATCGCTGTCTGATTTCGCTGCTCGCCCTGGCGCTCTGCGCCTGCAGTCAAGATGAGGAGCTCCTGGCGGGCATCCCCAACCTGGCCGGGGGCAATCCCCTGGTTCCCGAGGTGGCGCTCTACCCCTTCCCCTCGGAATTCTACCTGGTGCAGGACGCCAGCAGCCTGACCGGGCGCCAGCTGGCCCTGCCCGACGAGGCCATGCCCGGCGGCCTGTCTCCCGACAACCTGCTGCAGGCCGACGGCTTCTCCCGCCTTCCCGCCATCCTGGCCTTCTTCGAGGGCGGGCTGGATCCCGAGAGCCTGCCCGACATCGACGATCCCTCGGCCGCCATGGCCTCGGACCCCCCGGTCCTGCTGCTGCGCGAAGAGAGCTGGGAAGCCCAGCCTTTGCTGGCGGAGCTGGATCTGACGGCCGAGGATGCCGACGAGCAGGCCCTGATCCTGCGCCCCCAGGATCTGCTCGAGGCGGACACGGGCTACGTGGTGGTCCTGACCGATGGCCTGCGTGCAGCCGACGGCGGCACGCCGCCCCTCAACGAGGCCTTCCGCGCCCTGCGCGACGGCATCCCCACGGACAGCCCGGCGGTGGAGGCGCAGCGCCAGGACTTCGAGCTGGTGAACCAGGCCATCGCCGGCGCGGGCCTGGATCCGGAGCGGGTGCTGCTGGCTTGGAGCTTCCACACCCGCTCGGAGGAGCAGGTGTTGGCCCCCCTGCTGGCGTTGCAGGACGCGGCCATGGAATGGAGCCTGGACGACTGGTCCATCGAGAGCGACGCCTGGGACGACGAGCTGGAGAATCGCTTGATCCAGGGCAGCTTCACGGCGCCGGACTTCCTGGGCGATGAGCAGCTGATCGAGCTGGACAGCGCTGGCGCGGCCCTGCAGCGCGGCACGCGCGAGGTGCCCTTCATGCTGACCATCCCGGCCAGCGCCGCCGATGAGCTGCGCCCGGTGGTGGTCTTCGGCCACGGCTTCTTCTCGGCCATGGAGGAGCCCACCTGGAGCTCCCTCAACAACGGCCTGCAGACCTGGCGCATGGCCGCGGCCACCACCGAGTTCATCGGCTTCAACGAAGACGATATGCTCGACACCATGGGGCTCATCGCAGAGGTCATGGACGGTGTGCCCGTGGTGGTGGCCCAGCAGATGCAGAGCCACGCCCACTTCACGCTGCTGGGGCGCCTGGTGCAGGAGGAGCTGGCCGAGGTGGTCCTGTCCGAGGGCGGCCAATCCATCTTGGACGGCGAGCAGGTGCACTATATGGGCATCTCCAACGGCGGAACCCAGGGGCTGACCATCATGACGGCTTCGCCCTTCTTCCGTCGCGGCGTGCTGGTGGTGCCCGGCGCCGGCTGGACCCACATGCTGCAGCGCGCTGTGCAGTGGAACTCCATGGGCACGGTCTTCGCCAACCAGTTCGAGGATCCGCGCGATCTGCAGCTGGTGATGTCTCTGCTGCAGCCGCTCTTCGATCCCATCGACGCCCTGAACTGGGTGGAGCACCTGGCCCAGGACCGCCTGGAGGGGCGGCCTGCGGTGGAGGTGACGCTGCACGAGGCGGTGGGGGACTGCCAGGTGGCCAATATGGTCACGGAGTGGGTGGCCCGGGCCGGGGACATCCCGCTGGTCACGCCCTCGCCCAGGGATGTCTGGGGACTGGAGACCATCGCGGCGGAGCCGCCGGACGGCGCCGCCACGAACGCGGCCCTGTTCATCTACGACGAGGGCTACGATCCGCTGCCCTCGGGCAACATCCCGCCCGAGGAGGACAACGAGGCCCACGACAGCCTGCGCAAGCTCAGCTCCTACCTGGAGCAGGTGGGTGCCTTCTTGGAGGACGGCAACGTGGTGCAGGTCTGCGACGGGGCCTGCGATCCGGACTAGGAACCTCCCACCACCAGCGGATACCCCCAGGGGGCATCCACCGGCAGCTCGTCGCGGACGGAGGAGGAGAAGCCCGAGGCGCTGCCGTAGTACACGTAGCTGTCCAGCTCGTAGCTGCTGTCGTCGTAGTAGTTGGTGAAGACCAGGTCGGTCCAGCCATCGCCGTCCAGGTCGGCGGCCAGCACGCGGAAGGCGCCTACGGTCTCCAGGCTGTCCGCGCTGGTGGCGTAGCCGCCGCTGGAGCCCCAGTAGACGTAGGAGTCCACGAGCCGTGTGGAGCCGTCGTAGTAGTTGGCGAAGGCCAGGTCGGGCCATCCGTCTCCGTCCATGTCGGCGATGTCCAGACCTGTGGCGCCGTAGGTGGCCAGGCCTGTGACGTCGCTGCTGCTGTAGCCCCCCGAGTTGCCCCAGTAGACGTAGGAGCTGACGGCGTAGCTGCTGTCGTAGTAGTTGGCGAAGACCAGGTCCGCATAGCCGTCGCCGTCCAGATCCTCGATCTCCACGTCGCGGGCGCCCAGGGTGGGCAGGGCGTCGTAGTTGGAGGAGGAGTAGCCGCCCGCCTCGCCCCAGTAGACGTAGGAGTCGGTGCTGTAGCTCGAGTCCTCGTAGTAGTTGGCGAAGACCAGGTCCAGGTAGCCGTCGTCGTTCAGATCCTGCACCTCGACGTCGAAGGCGCCGTGGGTGGGCAGCTCGGTGACGTCGCTCTCGGCGTAGCCGCTGGCCGAGCCCCAGTAGACCAGGGAGCTGATGTCGTAGCTGGAGCTGGTGCGGTAGTTGGCGAAGACCAGGTCCGGGTAGCCGTCGCCGTCCAGGTCTTCGATGTCCACGTCCCGCGGTCCGTAGGTGGGCAGCTCCGTACGGTCGCTGTCGGCGTATCCGCTGGAGGAGCCCCAGTAGACCATGGAGCTCGTGTCGAAGTCGCTGGAGTTGCGGTAGCTGGCGAAGACCAGGTCGGGCCAGCCGTCGCCGTCCAGATCGTCGGCCTCGATGTCGATCACCGCTTCGGTGGCCAGGCTGGTGCGATCGCTCGTGGAGTGGCCGCTGGCGGATCCCCAGTAGACGTGGGTGTCGGCCTGGTAGCTGGAGCCGTCGTAGTAGCCGCCCAGCACGATGTCCTGATAGCCGTCGCCGTCCAGATCCTGGGCCATGGCAGCCAGGCTGCCCTCGCTGTCCAGGCTCAGGCCGTAGCTGGAGGCGAAGCCGTAGCCCGTGCCGTAGAAGACCCGTGAGCTGGTCAGGTAGCTGCTGTCGGTCCGGTAGGAGGGGAAGAGCAGGTCGGCAAGGTCGTCGCAGTTCAGGTCGCTGCAGCCGTCGTTGCCGTCGCAGTCCTGGTCCACGCCGTCGTCGGGGTGCTCCCAGTCCGTGGAGCCGGGGTATGCGCTGGCGTCGCCGTCTTCGCAGTCGCTGTCGTCCGCCACGTGGCCGCTGGGCTGGTCGCAGGCCTGGGTGCTGCTGTCCGCATCGCCGTAGCCGTCGCCGTCGGTATCGGCGTACCAGGTGGAAGCGTCCGCAGCGTCGTCTTCGTCGGCGTCGCCGTCGCAGTCGTCGTCCACGCCGTTGCAGTGCTCCGTGGCGTCGGGGTTGACGGCCGCGTCCGCGTCGTCGCAGTCGCTGGCGTCTTCGACGCCCTCCTGCGGACAGTCGCAGCAGGTGTGGAGCAGATCGTCGGGATCGCCGAAGCCGTCGGCATCGTCGTCGGCGTACCAGGTGGAGGCGTCTGCGGCGTCGTCCTCATCGCTGTCGCCGTCGCAGTCGTCATCGACGCCGTTGCAGAGCTCTGTGGCGTCGGGGTTGACGGCGTCGTCGCTGTCGTCGCAGTCGCTGTCGTCGTCGGTGTGGCCGCTGGGTTGCTCGCAGGCGTGGGTGATGGCGTTCGCATCGCCGTAGCCGTCGGCATCGTCGTCGGCGTACCAGGTGGAGGCGTCGGCGGCGTCGTCTTCGTCCGTGTCGCCGTCGCAGTCGTCGTCCACACCGTTGCAGAGCTCTTGGGCGTCGGGATTGACCGCGGCGTCGCTATCGTCGCAGTCGCTGTCATCGGCCGCATGGCCGCTGGGCAGGTCGCAGGCCTGGGTGCTGGCGTCGGGATCGCCGAAGCCGTCGGCATCGTCGTCGGCGTACCAGGTGGAGGCGTC
>CAYVQL010000469.1:0-6287 GCA_964454135.1 uncultured Enterobacterales bacterium
GGTTCGGGCTCGGGCTCGGGCTCGGGCTCCGGTTCGGGCTCGGGCTCCGGTTCGGGCTCGGGCTCGGGCTCCAGGGAGCCGGTCTCGGCCGGATCGTCCTCGAAGCCCGGCAGACCTTCGTACGAGGCTGGGGGCTCTGCTTCCGCCTCTTCGGGCTCGGGCTCGGGCTCTTCGGGCTCGGGGGCCGGCTCCTCGGGCTCGGGGGCCGGCTCCTCGGACGCGGGCTCCACTGCGGGTTCCGGTGGTGCAGGAACCTGTTCATTGCGCAAGGAAGCGATGGCCGCCAGGTGGCTGCGGATCTCCTCGTCGTCGGAGGTGGGCAGCCCTTCCGCCGAACCTCTCACGATGGTCGGATCCCCGCCGCCCACCAGCTCCTGCTCCACGCGCGCCGACACCAGGCCCACCAAGGCCTCGAAGGCCTCCAGGACCTGCTTGCGCTGGGTGGCGACGCTGAGGAACACCGGCGCATCGCTGCGCGAGAGGGCCCGGTCGAGGATCGGTCGGGGCAGGGCGTTGGCCAGATCGCGCTTGTTGTGCTGCAGCACGAAGGGGATGTCGTCGAGGGAACGACCGAGGCTCTCCAGCGCCTCCTTCAGCTCGGCCATGCTCGCCTCGTTGGCGGCCAGCTGGAAGGACTGGGAGTCGCTGACGAAGACCACGCCGTCGGCGCCCCTCAACATCAAGCGTCGCGTCTCGCGGTAGAGAGGCTGGCCCGGCACGCCCATCACCTTGATCCGGCCGGGAAAGCCCGCCACGTTGCCCCACTTGATGGGCAAGTAGTCGAAGTAGAGCGTGCGCTCGCCCTTGGTGTCCAGGGTGTGCAGCGTCCCGCTACGGCCCTCGGGCACCGACTCCTTCAGGGCCCTCAAGCTGGTGGTCTTGCCAGAGAGCGCCGGCCCCCAGTAGACGACGCGTGCCTCGATCTCTCGCTGCGCAAAGTGGATGATCGCCATGGCCGCATCTCCGTCCGGGCTGCGTCTATCAGCCGATGATTCGCTTTCAGCAACTATACTGCACGTACGGGCGTTCGTCCGAGAAGGCTAGGGCGGGCACCGACCATTTCCGCCGACAATGTCGGCGGGAAGGCCCGGCGCCGTTTTTTGGGGGGAAGACGGATTCTTCCCCCCCTGTCCGAGGCGGACACCGCCTCTCCCCCCCATCTTCGCCGCTTGATGAGCGGCGCAGGGCAGCTTGCGCAGCCCTGAAACAGCGGTATGGAAGCTCTTCGAACTGTCTGCAAGCTCGGCGTTTTCTGTTCGGCGCCTAGCGACGAATTAGTCATCGCCGCCATGACCTCGGGGCTGGTCGTGATGCTGGCAGCACGCTAGGACGGCCCATCGGAGCCCCCATGCAGCCCATCATCCCATATTTTGAACGCATCGTCTTCGAGATCGGCGGTCTCGAGCTCCATGGATTCGGAATCCTGGTGGCTTCGGGCTTTCTGCTGGGCTCGGCGCTGTCCCAGCGGCGCGCTCGGCGGGACGGCCTGGATCCGGAGATGATCAACCGGCTGCTGGGTTGGCTGGTGGCTGGCGTATTCATCGGCGGGCACCTGGGGCACGCCCTGTTCTACGAGCCCAAGGAGTACTTCGCGAACCCCATCGAGTTCCTCAAGGTCTGGCAGGGCCTGTCCAGCTTCGGGGGTTTCCTGGCCTGCGCCATCCTCAGCTGGTACTTCTTCCGCAAGAACAAGGTGCCTTTCTGGCCCTACGCGGACCTGGTGGCCTACGGCCTGATGCTGGGCTGGTTCATGGGCCGCATGGGCTGTACGGCGGCCCACGATCACCCCGGTCGCATCACCGAGTTCTGGCTGGGCGTGCCCGGCATGTGTCCAGGGGCCAGCAGCCCGGCCATCGCCTGCCACGACCTGGGCTTCTACGAGGCCATCTTCTCCCTGTCGGTGGCCTTCCTCTTCATCTGGCTGGACCGCAAGCCGCGCCACCAGGGCTTCTACGTGGGCTGGATGATCACCCTCTACGCGCCGGCCCGCTTCATCATGGATTTCGCGCGCGGCGATCCGGCGGTGGACGGCCCCCAGTACGCCGATCACCGCTACTTCGGGCTCACACCGGCCCAGTACGGCTGCTTCGTCTTCCTGGCGCTGGGTGCCTGGATCCTGATCACCAAGCGCAACACCAGGCCTGTGCGGTTGGACCGCGTGGCCAGCTGACCAGTCGCAGCGCGCATGAGCGACACCAAGCGCTGCGAATGGCGCCTGCTCATCGAGGGACGGCGCAGGGATGAGCCTCGGCAGCGGGGTAAGATCTCCCACGACATCAGCTCGGCGGCCGTGCTGCTGCAGGGGGCGCGCAACTGGCTGGTGGACAGCGGGGGTCCCGGCTTCGACGACGAGCTGCTAGCTGCGCTCGACACCGGGGGCCTGGGGCCCGGAGACATCCACGGCCTGGTCTGCACACACCGTCACCTGGATCACGTGGCCAACAACCACCTCTTTTCGCATGCGCCGGTGGTGATGCCCTGGAGCGTCTGGTCGCCGCGACGCGAGCGGAAGGTGCGCATCTACGGCTGCTTCGAGAACATGCCGAGCTTCGATGACTTCGAGATCATCCCCACCCCCGGCCACCTGGCCTCGCATCTAGCTGTCGCGGCGCGCGTGCCCGAAGGGCGCCTGGTGATAGCCGGAGACGCCGTGCGCGAGTCCATCCTGCACAGCGGCGGGGAGGCGCTACGCTACGTAGATCGTGAGCGCTACCTGCCCAGCGCGCTGCGGGTGTTGGACGGAGCGGACGTCGTGGTGCCCGGTCATGGGCCGGTGATCCGCGGGAAGGGGCTGGAGGAGCTGCGAGAGCTGGCAAGACAGCTGTTGTAGCGGGCCTCTGGTTGTCACCATTACGATTATGTCTTCGACAAAATCGTAATGGTGACAACCTGACCCCCTTATGACCCCCTTACTACTTACTATAGCTCTTAGCTTGACCCCCTTAGCTGATCCCCTTAGCGACAAAATCGTGGTGACAACCTGACCCCCCTAGATAGACCCTCAGAACCTCACCCCCACCCCCCAGCGAAACACCACCCCGTGGAGCCCATCCAGCTCCCCCAGATCGCCGAAGTCCAGCGGCGCGGCGTAGCCGTACCCCAGCTCCAGGTAGGAAGCCAGGGCCCAGGCCCCGTCCTTGAAGGGCACACGGAAGTCCGTGCCCAAAGCCCCGATCCCGCCGAACGAGAAGTCCGCCTGCTCGATCTGGTTGGGGTTGTCGTCTTCGTAGAGGTCGTCGTCCAGGCGCACCATGCCGCGAAAGCCCTGGCCCTGGGCCGTGGCGTAGGGCCGGAACCAGACCGCCACCGGCACGTCGACCTTCAGCCCCAGGGTGAAGGAGTCGCCGTAGAACACCGAGGCGAAGACGCTCCCGTTGCCCGCGGCCATGCGCATGCCCTTCTTGCCGTGGTGCCAACCGCCGATGACGGCCAGCCGGTCGTGCACGGCCACGCCGGCGCGCAAGCCCCAGGTGGGCAGCTGCTGGCTCTCGGCGTTGAACATATACCAGTTCTGCTGGTGGTTGGCGGCCGTGCCCAGCTCCAGGCTCAGCTCGTGGTCCGCGGCTTGCGCTTCTCCGGGCAACGCCGCGCCGGAGAAGGCCAGGAGGGCCAGGATCGCGAAGGTCTCAGTGGCGCGCATGGTCTCAGTCCTCCTCGGAGGCGGGGATGCTGTCGTCGGTGAACAGGCCGGTGGCGGCGAAGCCGTTGGCCGTGGTGGGCTCGCCACCGTCCGGATCGAAGAAGCTCACCAGGCCCAGGGGGCTGTCGTGGGTGATGTAGAAGCCTCCGCCCGGCATGGCCCCGATGCCCGTGGGCGGGGCGACCAGCTCCTCTTCCTGCACACCGGCGCTCCACAGGTCCACCACCGAGACCGTCTCGCGCCCCTCCAGCAGCAGGATGGCGTAGGGCGCTCCGGAGCTGCCCGTGGCCAGGGCCATGCCCACCGGCTCGCTCTCCAGCACCAGGTCGATGTGGTCGTTGCCGGACAGGTCGAGCACCGACATGCCCCAGTTCTCGTCGTAGTAGGCGTCGATGCCCGTGGACGAGCTGTCCCACTCCTGGCGCATCATGGCCACGGCGTAGGCGCCGCTCTCGGAGATCTGCATGCCGTAGACCGGGTTGGGCAGGCGATACTCGGTCAGCGCCGCCGTCTCCAGCTCCAGCAGGTACACGTCGTGGGTGGTGGCCACGTTGTTGTACAGCATCACGAAGCCCGCCTCGCTCTCGGCGATGGCCGTGCAGGCCTCGTCCAGCTCCAGGCTCTCGGTCAGGAAGTAGTCGTGCTCCAGGATGTCCACCTGCGGCAGGTTGCCGTAGACCAGCGCCGTGCGGTTGGACGCGTCGTCCACCGCCATGGCCGAGGGCGCGGCGGTCAGGTCCAGCATGTTGATGGACTCGCTCTCCAAGTCCATGGCGTACAGGTCTCCCGAGCCCTCCACGCTCATCAACAGGTAGCGGTCGTCGGGCGTGATCGCCGCCCCCAGCGGGTCCACGTCCACATCGGCGTCCAGCGCCAGCGGGTAGACCACGTCCTCGCCGTAGGCCGCCGAGGTCAGGTCCACGGCCACCACCTGGTTGCGCGACAGCACCACCGCCAGTGAACCGTCGCTGGAGAAGAGCACGTTGTCCGCTGCGAAGCCCACGCTGATGCTCTGGGTGTCCCCGGTCTGCAGGTCCACGAAGAGCACCTCGGTCAGGTTCAACACCCCGTCCACCTCGATGGCCTCTTCGTAGTCCAGGTAGGCTACCGCCACCGGGTTGATGCCCGTGTCGGCGTCCCAGGGCGAAAAGGCCAGCTGGTTGAAGTGGCTGGGCACGGACACGGGATCGCGCACCCTCTCGCCGTCGCGCACCAACACCAGCTCAGTGTGCGTCACCATTTCGTCTTCCGGGCAGTCTTCGAAGGTCTCGATGTCCTCCTCGTCGCTGGTGCACTCCCGCCACTCTGCGAAGACCACCACCGTGCGCTCGTCCGGCCCCAGCGCCATGGAGATGGGCTCCGCGCCGCGCAGGTCGATGGCCTCGAACTCGTCGTCGACCTCTTCGCCCGTCAGGCGCAGCAGCAGGCCGGCGTGGGGCAGCCGCACGTACAGGCCGTCCTGGGCCGCCACCACGTCGTCGCTCCACAGCTCCTCGTCCAGCTGGTACTGGTCGCCCCGGGGCAGGTTGTCCCAGGGGTTGCAGCCCGCTGCCACGGAGAGCGACAGGGCGCTGACCAGGGCGTGCATGATGCTTGCGTTTTTCATCTCCATCTCCTCGGGGCTAGTGCTCGATCTCGGAGTTCAGCTCGAAGCCGGTGATGGTCTCCAGGGTGTCTTCCTGGCTGTCGTAGAAGCTGATGCGACCCAGGTTGTGCTCCTGGCTGACGTAGGCGTAGTCGCTGCCCGGCAGCGTCCCCACGTGCACCGGCACGCTCTTCAGCTCGATGTCCTCGGGCAGCAGATTGCCGTAGTCCAGCACGCCCAGCCAGGCCGAGTCCTCCATCACGAAGTAGCCGTGCTCGCCGTCGTCGGCGTGGGAATAGGCCGTCGGCTCGGCGGCCAGCTTCATGGGGTTGCTGCGGAAATCGTCCAGGTCGATCAGGGTCAGGGCCCAGGCGTCCCACCAGGTGTCGCCGCTGTCCGCGCCCTCGGCGTTCTCCTGGGTGTGGAAGACCAGCAGGCTCTCGCTCAGGGGCGAGACGCTCATGGCCATCACGGGCTTGACCAGCCCGCGCACCGTGATCTCGCCGCTGGCCACGTCCCAGGTGGCGTAGCGGTCCTGCGGCAGCGCCGTGGTGTACAGCACCCCGGTCCGCCCGTCGTCGGACATGATCACGCTGCCCAGGGTGTACTCGGGCGGCAGGGCTATGACCTCGGCCTCCAGCTCAGGCTGCTCGGCGTCCAAGAGCCACAGCTCCTGCGCCCCGCGGCAGACCACCACGGCCTGCTCGCCGTCGGGCGTGATGTCCAGGTCCGTGGGGTTGTCGCCCACCTCGACTCGCCCGGCCTCGGCCAGCACCAGGTCCAGCACCACGATGTCGCTGGCCCCGTACTGCCGCACGAAGGCGAACTCGCCGTTGGGCGCCACCACCACCTCTTCGGCCTGTGGCGGGTCCAGCGGATCCTCGGCCACCTGCACCAGCACTGGCGAGGGTGTCTCCAGCGTCAGGTCGATGAGCGCCACCTCCTGGTCGCTCACCACCAGGGCCAGGTCCGATTCCTCGGTGAACTTGACCTGGTGCGGGTTGGCACCCACCACCATGGGGAAGTGCTCGTAGCTGTCCAGGTTCACCAGCGACAGCTCGT
>CAYVQL010000470.1:0-6285 GCA_964454135.1 uncultured Enterobacterales bacterium
GACCCGGACCTGGCCGACGCCTCCACCTGGTACGCCGACGGCGACGGCGACGGCTTCGGCGACGCGGGCAGCGCCAGCGAGGCCTGCGACATGCCCTCCGGGTACGTGGCCGACGACAGCGACTGCGACGACGGCGACGCCACCGTCAATCCGACCGCCAGCGAGCTCTGCAACGGCTACGACGACGACTGCGACGGCGCGACCGACGAGGACGACGCCGCGGACGCCTCCACCTGGTACGCCGACGCCGACGCCGACGGCTACGGCGACGCCGGCAGCAGCGCCGCGGCCTGCGACCAGCCCTCAGGCTACGTGGCCGACGACACCGACTGCGACGACAACGACGCCGCAGTGAACCCGGCGGCCGCCGAGAGCTGCGACGGCACGGACGAGGACTGCGACGGCAGCGTGGACGAGGAGGCCGGCGACGCCGCCACCTGGTACGCCGACGCCGATGGCGACGGCTACGGCGATAGTGGCAGCGGCTTGTCCAGCTGCGACCAGCCCACGGGCTACGTGGCGGACGACAGCGACTGCGACGACAGCGACGCGGCCATCAACCCGGCGGCCACCGAGATCTGCGACGGCGTGGACCAGGACTGCGACGGCACCGCGGACGAGGGCGCCAGTGACGCCGACACCTGGTACATCGACGTGGACGGGGACGGCTACGGCTCCACCAGCTACACCACCAACGCCTGCGACCAGCCTACGGGGTATGTGGCCGATGACAGCGACTGCGACGACCTCGACGCCGACGCCTACCCGGGCGCGGACGAGCGCTGCGACGGCGCGGACAACGACTGCGACGGGACCACGGACGAGGACGACGCCGTGGACGCCGCCAGCTGGTACGCCGACGCCGACGGCGACGGCTATGGAGACAGCAGCGGAGCCGCGACGGACGCCTGCGAGGCGCCCAGCGGCTACGTCTCCTCCGACCTGGCCACGGACTGCGACGACACAGACGCCAGCGTCAATCCCGACGCCGAAGAGACCTGCAACGGCGTGGACGACGACTGCGACGGTACCGCCGACGACGGCACCCTGGGATCCTCCGAGCTCTGCGCCGCCGACAGCTGCCTGGACATCCTGACCGAGGATCCCAGCGCGGCCGACGGCACCTGGTGGGTCTACCTGGACGGGGTGGCCAGCGAGGCGGAGTGCGACATGACCACGGATGGCGGCGGCTGGACGCTGATCTTCGAGGACGACTTCGAGGACTCGGTGGATGCCGGTTGGAGCATCTCGGACACCTACGAATGCGGCAGCTGGGGCAACCTGCTGGGCAGCTACGACATCATCGCAGGTGGAGAGATCGACATCACGCTGTCCTGCTTCGGCATCTCCCACAGCGAGGGCTGGGTGGAGCTGGACTACGTCGCCCTCGACTCCTGGGACGGCGAGACGGCCTACGTGGAGGCGGACGGCACCAGCCTTTGGAGCCAATCCCAGAACAACCACAGCGACTCCTACGCCGAGGTCTGCGGTTGGGACCGCGGCTACAACGGCTCCTACGACAGCCTGCACGAGATCTCCGAGATCTTCTCCCACTCCGACGACAGCATGGAGCTGGTGGCGGGCTCCACCCTGGACCAGGGCGCCACCGACGAGTCCTTCGGCATCAGCGAGGTGGCGGTGTGGATCCGCTAGGGCGGATAAGCCCAGTCAATGCCCGCTGAAACCCCCACCACCCACGACGAGCTGCTGAACGCCCTGGCCCCCGGCCTGCTCCCCGAGCAGCTCGCCGAGTGGCCGCGCATCCGCAACGTCCTGCCCGTCTTCGACCTGGCCCACTCCCTCTTCTACAACTCCGCCGCCGACACCGCCCTCAAGCTGATCGTCCTGTTGAATCTGGCCCGCGTAGAGGGCCGCTTCGGCCGCGAGCGCATCCGCTCCCTGGTCCCCGCTCTCGATCCAACCAAGCTCGACGCCATCATCACGGCTCTCTACCGCGGCGGCTGGCTGGAGCTGCGGGCGCTGGACAACACCTACCGCCTCAAGCCCCTGGGCCTCTACCTGCTCAGCGTGCTGCTGGCCGCCGACTTCGGCAGCCAGAACCCCGCCAACCTGCTGATCCGCGCCGTGGAGACCATCGCCTACGGCGACCGCATCGACGACAGCGGCAGCACCACCGGCCAGCTGCTGGCCATGCTGCTGGCCGAGCTGGAGACCCAGGCCGCCACCGCGCGCGAGATCATCGGCCACGGCACGCCCCGCCAGCTGATCCGCTTCTCGCGCGAAGAGGTGCGCCAGCAGGTGCGCCACGTGGTGCAGGTGCTGGCCGCCATCGAAGAGCGCATGGACGAGAGCTCGGAGCACTTCGCCCGGCTGGTGCGCATACACGCCTCGCTGCAGGACATCCTGCGCGCCCACGAGGGTCTGGCCCGCCGCCTGGCCGAGTGGAACCTCAAACGCCTGGAGACCTCGGACGCCGGCTACAGCCTGGCGGCCCTGTCCGACGCCGTGATGGGCGCCTCCGACGAGGAGCTGCTGGCCCTGCTGGGCTCGGGCTGCCTACGCCCCAACGCGCCCGCGCGCCACCTGTCCACCGAGCGCCTGCTGACCCGCCACCGCAGCGCCCGGCCCAGCATGGCCAAGGAGCGCGAGCGCTTCGTCTACCAAGCGCCCCTCGAGCCCGAGCTGGACGCCCTGGCCCTGGCCGAGGTGGATCCCGTCACCCGGCTGGCCGAGCTGTTGGCCGCCGCCCTGGCCCAGGCCGACGGCGCCCCCGTGGATCTGACCAACCTGCTGGCCGAGCGCGCCGAGGACTTCGCCGATGCCGTGTACCTGCTGAACCTGCTGGCCCGCATCCGGGGCCGCGAGCTGGGCCCGGACCTGGAGCTGGCGCCCGGCCTGCGCGCCCGCATCACCGGCACCGCCGTGGAATCCGCGGCACTGGAAGGGCTCGACGCGGCACAGGCCCTGCAAAAACTGATCGCGCTGGGCGCCCTGGTGCCCACAGGCCACAAGGGCCTGCACAGCGCCCTGACCCTCGAACCGGGAGAAGAACAGGCATGAGCACTCCGGCCTCCGAGCTGGCCCACTGCCTGCTGCGCCTGGGCGTGCTGGATCCCCGCAACCCCGAGCAGCGCGTCCTGCGCGAGGAGCTGCTGGCGGAGCCCGCCCTCTACCAGGAGGTCAAGCAGCGCCTGGCCGCGGTGGGCTACGAGCTGGTGCAGTTCCTGGGGCACGTGGGGGCGCGCACCAGCCGGCCGGTGGAGGTGGCATCTGGCGCGGCGCGCAACAACCTGGGCCTGGACGCGCGCCACGTGCGCGTGCTCGTCTATCTATGGGTCCAGCTGCTTTACCGCGAGATCAAGCAGGCCGCGCGCGAAGAAGACGACGAGCCGGTGGGCCGGCACCAGACCCTGTTCGGCTTCGAGCCCGACCAGGAGGACGAGCCTCCCTCGCTGCCCCTGTCCGAGCTGGAGGCCGAGTTCTCCGAGACCTACGCCAAGACCACCATCAAGGGCGTGCTGACCACCCTGCAGCGCCAGCGCTTCGTGCAGCGCAGCAGCGGCCGCGGCAGCCTGAGCGCCGGGCCAGCCATGTACGTGCTCATCGACCACGAGCGCATGGAAGAACACGTTGTACGCCTGGCCCGTCGGGGGGCCCTGGAGCTGCCCGAGACCTCGGACGCGGAGGAGGCCTGATGCGCTTCGAGCGGATCGAGCTATGCAACTGGGACATGCAGGTGAACCAGGCTCTGGTGCTACAGCCCGGCGTCAACCTGCTCACCGGCGAGAACGGCTCGGGCAAGACGAGCATCCTGGACGCCATCAAGGTGGCGCTGGGCGCCACCCACCTGGGCGCGGACCGCAGCATCGACGCCTACCTGCGCAAGCGCGAGGCGCCCTGGGCCATGGTGCGCCTGGTGGCCGACAACCGCGCCGACCCGGTCACCCGGCGCCGCCCCCTGCACGTCCTGGGGCCCTACGAGCAGGACCAGGTCACCCTGGCGGTCGTCTTCGAGGCCGGCGACGAGGGCTACGACAAGCGCTACTACCTGGCGGACGGCGACCGCTCTCCCCTGCAGCCCGGCTTCGACGGCCGGCCCTTCACCCGCCAGCGCGACTACCGCGATCGGCTGGCCAGGCTGGGCATGGGCACCAGCTTCCGCAAGCTGCTGTGCACGCCCCAGGGCAGCATCGCCTCGCTCTGCGCCAACCCGCCCGGGGCCCTGTTCGACCTGCTCTTCGACTTCATCGGCGGCAAAGAGGTGCTGGACCAGTGGCTGGAGCTGCGGGCGCGCTTCGAGCGCGAGGAGCGCAGCCGCAAGGAGCGCGGAGAGGTGCTGGCAGAGCGCGAGCGCGAGCTTGAGCACCTGGCCAAGCGCCTGGACAGCCACCGGCGCTTCCGCCGGCACCTGGACCAGGTGCGCCTGGTGGAGGCCGCCCTGCCCCACAGCCGGGCCGCCGCCGGCCAGGAGCAGCTGGCCGCACTCACCCAGGACCACGCCCGCCAGCAGGACGAGCTGGCCGACGCTCGCGCCGAAGCGAGCCGCCAGCGCGACGCCATCCGCAAGCTCCAGGCGAAGCAGCACTCCCTGCGCAGACGCGACGCCGACCTCAAGCGCAAGCTCGCTGCGGCCCGCGAGGAAGAGACCGAGCTGCTGAACCAGCAGGTGGAGCTGCAGGCCGAGCACCGCCAGCTCTGTCAGCTCCGGGACCGCGCGGCCCACCTGCTCGCGCGAGACCTGGACCAGCTGCTGGCCGAGCAGCGAAAGACCCAGGAGCAGGGTGCCGATCTGCGCCACCGTCGCCAGGCGCTGCGCGACCGGCTGGATCGAATCGACGAGGAGATCGCCCAGCTGGAGCGCGGCCTGCTGGCGCCCCCCCAGGGCGTGGAGGGATTCCGCGACGCGCTCAACCTGGCCGAGGTGCCCCACCAGCTGCTGATGAACCTGGTGGAGCCCCTGGACGAGACGCCCGCCGCTCGCCAGGCCCTGGAGAGCTACCTGGGCGACCTGCGCTTCGCCGTGGCCGTGCACGACAAGCAGAGCTTCTGCCGCGCCGTGGTCCTGGCCCGCCAGCGGCGCTTCCCCTACACGGTGCTCTCGCCCGACGTGCGATCCCCCAGCCCCAAGCGCGGCGAGCACCCCTTCCTGGCCAGCGTGCGCGTGCTGGATCCGCGCTACCGGGGCCTGATCAACCGCGTGCTGCGCCACGTGACCTGGCTGGAGGGCGCCGTGGACGACACCCACCGCGCCCCCGGGGCCAGGGTGGACGAGCAGGGCTACGTGCTCGATCGCCAGGGCGGCCGCTACCGCGGCAGCGAGCGTCACTACCTGGGGCGCGCGGCCCTGGAGCGCAGGCGGGGTGAG
Source organism: uncultured Enterobacterales bacterium (assembly GCA_964454135.1). Classification (GTDB taxonomy): domain Bacteria; phylum Myxococcota_A; class UBA796; order UBA796; family JAFGLY01; genus CAYVQL01. The sequence continues at coordinate 5,327 of CAYVQL010000470.1, forward strand.
CTGCAGCGAGAGCGCGACCGCATCCAGGACGAGCTGGCCCAGCTCGAGGCGGAGCTGTCCGCAGTGGCGGGCCAGCTGCGCACGCTCGCCAGCGCCATCGAAGAAGAACGCCTGCGCCTGCGCTGGTTCCAGCAGGTCGAGCGCCACGCCCACCTGGAGATCCTGCTCCAACGGCAAGCCGCGGCGCTGGCCGCCCTGCGCCAGCACATCGCCGGCCTCGAAGAGCAGCGGGAGGGCCTCCAGACCGAGCTGCAGCACGGCGAGCGCCTGCTGGGCAAGCACGAGCGGGGGCAGCGCACCGCCCTGCAGCGGGCCGAGCAGGCCGAGGCCGCCCTGGCCACGCTCGCCCCAAGCATCGACCAGGCCCAGCGCGCCCTGGGTCGGCTGCGGGCCGAGCTCCCCGCGCCGGACCAGGTGCCCGCCGAGGTGCTGGCCCACGCGCAAGCCCACCCGCCGGCCTACCTCGAGACCGAGCTGCTGCGGGAGCGCGACTGGGTCGAGGACTTCGACGAGACTGACCGGGATCCCAACCTGCCGGGCAACCACCGCACGCTGCGACGCCAGGTGCGCGTGGTGCGGCGCGAGCTGCGACGCCTCGAGGAGCAGGTAGCCGAGGCCCGCGACGCCGCCGAGCGCGCCCACGATCAATACAAGACCGTCACCCGCCGCATCTTCAGGCACTACTTCGCCCTGCTGGCCACCGCCGCCGAGCCCCTGGGCTTTGGCATCCAGGGGCAGCTGCGCCCGCGCGACGACGGGCGCTTCGATATCAACCTGGACATCGCCGTGGCCGACAAGGAGCCCGTGCCCTACAGCAGCCCCTCCCTGTCGGGCGGCCAGCGCGCGGCCCTGTCCATCCTGCTGGCCATGACCACGCTGCAGGTGGGCGAGGCCAGCGAGGGCACCGGCTTCTTCCTGGTGGACGAGCCCTTCAGCGCCAGCGACGCCCACAAGATCCA
>CAYVQL010000471.1:0-6283 GCA_964454135.1 uncultured Enterobacterales bacterium
GCGCTGCTGCGCGAGACCTGGCCGGCGGTGGAGGGCCTGATGCGGCGCGCCGAGGCCCGTCCGGGCCCGCGAGAGGGCAGGGGCCGAGCGAGGAAGGGCCGGGGGAGCCGCGAGGAGCAGGGCCGCGCAGCGAAAGGGATGGAGGAGCGCGGCGAGGTGCCTGGCGCACGCAACGGGCTGCAGGCCTGGTTGGCCGGGGGGCAGCTGCGACCCGAGCTGCGCAACGGCGAGCAGGAGCAGCTGGACGAGCGCGCCTACGCCGAGCGATCGGCGGCCAGGGAGCGCGGCGAGGAGCTGTCCTTCGCGCAGGCGCGCCGCCGGGTGAGGAAGCAGGCCGACTACGAGGAGATGGACGCCTGGCTGACGCAGCTGGAGGGGCCCGGGGGCGCCCTGGCCGAGAGCGAGGGCTCCGAGCCCAGCTTGCGCCCTCTGCCCAAGGTGCTGGCCGAAGGCGTGGAGCCTGAGCGCCTGGCGGCTCCCGGGGCCTTCACCTACCCGGAGTGGGACGCCACCATCGAGGACAGCAAGCCGTCCTGGGTGCTGCTGCGGGAGTACCCGCTGCAGCGCGGCAGCCGCGCTTTCGTGGACGAGGTGATGAACCGCCATCGCGCCTTGATCCTCTCGCTGCGGCGCCAGTTCGAGGCCCTGCGACCCGAGGAGATGGAGAGGCGCCGGGCCCTGCCCTTTGGCGACGCCCTGGACCTGGACCGCGTGGTGGAGGCCTACACGGTGCGGCGCGCCGGAGGCAGCCCCTCGGATCGGCTCTACACCCGGCACGAGCGCAACCGCCGTGACGTGGCCGTGGCTTTTCTGCTGGACATGTCTTCTTCCACCAACGAGGTGGTCTCGGGGGACAGCAAGCGCATCATCGAGGTGGAGAAGGAGGCCCTGGTGCTGATCGCCGAGGCCGTGCAGGCCATCGGCGACGCTTTCGCCATCTACGGGTTCTCAGGCTACGGCCGCGATCAGGTGGCCTTCTACGTGGCCAAGGCCTTCGACCAGCCCTACGACGACGCGGCCCGCGAGCGCATCGGCGCCATGAGCTGGAAGATGGAGAACCGCGACGGCGCGGCCATTCGCCACGCCAGCGGCAAGCTGCTGCGCCAGCCTTCGCGCATCAAGCTGTTGGTCCTGCTGTCGGACGGCAAGCCGCTGGACTGCGGCTGCGACCAGTACAGCGATCGCTACGCTCAGGAGGACACGCGTCAGGCCCTGCTGGAGGCGCGCAAGGAGGGCATCCACCCCTTCTGCATCACGGTGGATCCCCATAGCCGCAGCTACCTGCCGCGCATGTACGGCCAGCACGCCTACACCATCATCGACCGCGTGGAGGCGCTGCCCCAGCGCATCCCGCAGATCTACCGTCGGTTGACGCGCTGATCCCTCACGCTGCCCACCGCGATCTCGTACTCCCCAGCTTCCGCTTCGCAGTCCCAGCGCAGCAGCACCACCTGGTAGCTGCCCGGCTGGCTGTCCTCGATCAGCGCCGCGGGGCAGGCCCACTTGGGGGGCGGGTAGGTGCACGGGAAGTTGTCGTCGGCCTCGACCACGGTGCAGCCCTGGGGATCGTTGATGCGCAATGCCGGGTCGAAGGCGGTCTTTACGGAGAGCGTGTCCACTCGGACCGCGATGGCCTCACCCGCGGCGGCCTGGAAGGTCCAGACATCCACGGTCTGGGTCTGGCAGTCCAGGGTGCCCTGCGCCTCGGCGCCTTGCTCCAGCGCCTCGTCTTCGTAGGAGTACTGGATGCCGCCGCAGTCCTGGTAGTAGGCCTCGGTCTTGTCGTCGTAGCGCGCGACGTCATCCAGCTGCAGCGTCAGGGCCCGGTCCACGTCGCTGTCCGTGTCCGTGTCCGCATCCGCCTCGCTGTCGGCCACGGGCAGGGTGCTGTCCGTTCGCCGCTGGCAGGAGGGGAGGAGCGCGCTGGTGCAGAGCAGGATGGCCGCGGCGGTCCCCAGCTCCGTGCGACGCGACATGGGCGCTACTGGTCGCTTTCCAGGTACTCGGCCACGAAGTGCCGCGGCGTCAGCTCCTCGCCCGTGGCCTGCAGGATCAGCTGGTTCCAGTGCAGGCTGGCGCCGGGGGCGAAGATGCGCTCCTTCATATAGGCGCCCACCGCGGGCTGCCCCGCCAGCTGGATGGACGACACCGGTGCGCCCTCGTAGAGCTGCGAGGCGATACGGGCCAGCACCTGGGAGGCCATCATCTCGCCCATCAGATAGTTGTGGTAGTAGGCAGGATAAGACACGATGTGGATCTTGGTGGCCCAGTCGGCCGCTGCCTCGCGGCCTGCGGGCCGTGTGAGCAGCTGGTGTCGCTCTGCCAGGCTCCACCACAGATCCTGCAGGTCCGCGTCCGGATCCTGGTAGAGGCCGCGCTCGAACTCCACCATCACCATGGACCAGCGGGCGAAGACCAGCTGCAGGAGGCGTTGGGTCTTGCGGGCGTCGTCGGCCGCGGCCTGCACCTGCTCGGCGGGGGCGCCGGTGACGGCGCCAATCCAGGCCGGGTCCTTGGACAGGCGCCCGAATACCATGGCCACCGCCTCGGTGGTGAAGGGGTGGGCCGGGCCGCGCAGGGTCCAGGGCAGCTGCGGGTCGATGTACTGGTCGTAGACCGCGTGCCCCAGCTCGTGGAGCATGGTGCTCATCCAGTACTCGTCGTCCGTCAGGTTGCAGAGCATGCGCACGTCGCCCTGGCGGTCGATGTCCGTGCAGTAGGCCGAGGGCTGCTTGCCGTCGCGTGGGTAGAGATCGCTGCGGGCGATGATCCCCTCCACCTCCATGCCGATGCCGGCGAAGAAGGCCGTGCTCAGCTCTTCGATGCTGCGATCCTGGTAGAAGGCGTCCAGATCGGTCTCCCAGATCTGCGGCGCTTCCTGGAAGAAGGGATCCGCGTAGTGCCAGGGGCGCAGCTGGGCGACCTCCACGCCGTAGCGCTGGGCCAGCACGGCATCCACCTCGCCCTTCAGCTGGGCGAAGGGCGCCTTGGACAGCTCGCCCATTTCGGTGAAGAGGCGCTCCACGGTGGCCGGATCCTGCTCGCCCAGGATCAGGCGCATCTCGTAGAAGTTGGCGTAGCCCGCCTTCTTGGCGGCCTGGTTGCGCAGCTTGACCAGCTCTCGCAGCTTGTCGGCCACCAGGGGCCCCACCTGCTTGGAGGCCTCCCAGGCCTTCTGGCGCCGCGCGTTGTCGGTCTCGTCCGTCAGGATGGACTGGATCTGGTTGGCCGAGACCTCTTCCCCATCGATCCTGCCGCGAAAGGGGTTGTAGATCTCCTCGATCTCCACGCCCAGCTGGACGATGCGCTCCATCAGCTCGGCGTCCATCTGGTTGGCGGCGAATCCGTTGCTGATCAGCAGGAGCTGGCGTTTCAGAAGGGGATCGCCGATCTGGGGGCTGTCGCGCCAGGTCCGCAGCTGGGCGTAGGTCTCGGGATCGGCGTGCAGCTGGCGGGCCTGAAGCTCCAGCTCGCCGACCTTTTTGTAGGCCTCGGCATCGTCCTGGGTCGTGGCGGTCCAGTAGGCCAGGTTCATCTCTTTGACGACGGGCGCGAGGCGCTGCTCGTGCTCGGTGACGAAGGCGCGTGCGGCGGCTTGCACGGGATCCTCCTCTGCTGCCTGCGTGGCTCCGGAGGTGGCGTCGACCGGGGGCACGGGCTTGGGGGTGCAGGCGGCCAGCAGCGCCAGCAGGGCGAGGGAGGGCAGGGGAGGGGTCATGGGGCGCTCTGCGGAAGAGGGGACGGATCCACCTATCCTGCTAGGGATGCCAGGCCTCGCGGGGGACCAGGGCGATGCGGTCGTTGGGTACGTCCAGCACCATCACGAAGGGCTCCAGCAGCCCGACGCCGATGGTTCCCAGCAGGGTCTTGTCCGACATGGAGCCTCCTTCGCCCACCACGAAGATGACCTCGGGCTGCGCGAAGCTATGACCCGCCAGCTGGAAGTCTTCCAGATTGCCGATGCGCGCCTTGCTCTTCGCTCCCTGGCCGATGGCCAGGCCTTGCTTGAGCCGCTTGGTCTTGCGCCCCTTCAGCAGGCGCAGCTCCTCCACGGCGAGACCATGGAGGTGCAGGTTCGCGTTGGCGCCCGTGTCGATGCGGAACCAGCCCTCGTGCCCCTCGAAGGTCGCTTCCACGCAGGGACAGCCGTCGTAGAAGGCTACATCCTGCCAGTCGCCCCCTGGCAGCTCGTAGGCCTCGGGGTCGTGCAGGCGCACGCGCCCCCGCTGCACGTCCATCTCGATCACGCCGTGGCCGTAGGCCCAGAGCCCCAGGATGCCCGCCGTGTTCGCGCCCAGCGCCTGCTGCAGCTCGGGATGTGCCAGCTCGACGAAGAGGGGGTGGCTCAGCGAGAGGGGACCCAGGCGCAGCGACTGGCCCAGGCGCAGCTGGGCCTGCTGGGTGCCTGCCGCGCCACCCACCTGGAGGCTGCCCGCAGTGTCGAGCGCAGCGGTCCCTGGCGCGCCCGAGAAGATGAGGTTCCCCGCTGCGCCCGTGTCCAGCAGCCACCAGACCTCCTCCTCCTGGCCCAGCTGGGCGGCGACCCGCAGCAGTCCGTGCTTGCCCCGCTCGGCGCGCAGCTCGACAGATGCCGTGGCGTCGAAGCTGGCGACGGCAGGGCGCTCCACGCGCAGGTCGAAGGACTTCTTCGGGGCGCTCGCCAGGGGGGTCACCTGGCTGACCACGCTGCGGACCTCGTTGCCGGCGCCGTCCTCCAGCCGCCACCGGTGGGGGAAGAGCAGACCCTCCACTTCCTGGTAGTCCTCCATGTGGAGGATCTCCGGGGCGTACAGGTATTGGTAGCTGAGAGAGCGCAACAGCATGCTGCTGCGGTCCGCCACCAGGCGGGCCTCGAAGGGCTCGTCGTGGTAGCGCAGGCTGAGCTCGATCTCTCCGAGCTTCTTGTCGTCCCGCTCCAGCCGGATGTCGAAGGGCGCCTGCTCGGACAGCCACAGGCCTGTCAAGACCAGGTTGCGGGTCTGCAGGGCGGCGCGCTCGCTCAGCTCCACGGCCCGCAGCACGCCTCCCTCCAGGCGCACGCAGGTCTCCAGGCCGCAGGCCTCGACGCTCTCCAGCATTCCCTGCCCGAGCCGATCCAGGATGAACTGGCCGTCCGAGAGGAACTCGTAGTTCATGCCGAATGGGCTTTCGATGCCGGAAATCCTGGTCTCGCCGTTGATGCGGAAGCCGACCTGATCCTCCAGGTCCTTGATGCCGTATGTCAGGCGCATGCGCTCCAGCACCAGGTCGGTGTGCAGCTCCACCTCCAGGGCTTGCGCGGGCGAGTTCGTGAGGGCCAAGAGGAAAGGCCACGCGAAGAGGGTGTCCATGGGTGCTCCCACTGGTTGGGATGGTAGGAGAAAGCTACATCTTTTCGGGTGGGGAGGCTACCGTTGCTGGGGGCCGGGGCTCAGGAGGGGGCCGTGGTTCATCAGCTCGGGATGGGCTTGCCCTAGCCAGGCCCGCAAGCCCAGCTGCAGGCGCAGGGCGTGGGCAAGTGCGGGGTGAGGACAGACGGATCTCAGCCGCCAGACGGCTTGGCGGGAGCGGCCGATCAGCTCCGCGACCCGGGCAGGCGGGAGCTGCCTGGAGGCCAGCTGGACCAGCGCGGCCAGGGCGCGCTGGACTTCAGGGGTCCGACGGTCCAGCGACGGCAGGCCCAGCGCTCCCGCGGCGGCATCGCAGGGATCGATCAGCTGCTCGGAGGGCAGCAGGTCCGTCGGCGGAGGAGGGCCCTTGGGCTGGCGAGGTGGCCAGAGGTGGGGCAGCAGGTCCGACCTGGTGAGCCGGGGCAGCAGCTCACGCACGCGGCCGATGCTGTCCGTGGGCAGGAAGCGCATGCACAGGAGCTCGGGTAGGCTGCTGGCGTCGAGAAAGGGATCGCTGAGGATGCCGTGTCGGTTGCGCTGGTTCAGAGAGTAGTGGAAGGTGTTTTGGAGGTGGTACTGGTCGGCCAGGGGCTTGATGGTCGGCCTACGGAAGCGAACCGGGAGGCGCAGCGAGCGTCGCAGCGCCTCGGTCAGGCGCTGCGTGAAACGCCCCAGGCGCTCCCGCGGTTCCGCGAGCTCCAGGTGCAGGTGCGTGTCCGCCGCACCGAAGCAGATCAGCTGGTAGTGGGCGCAGACTCGATAGACGGCTCTGGCCAGCGCTCGCCGGTGGCGGATGCTGGGCGCGATCACCCGATCGTCTTCGAGCCGGAACATCATGTGGGAGCCGAGTTCTTTCATGGTGCTCGGCAGCTTCGCAGGTTCCGTGCCAGGGGGCGGGTACGGGTGAAATTCCG
>CAYVQL010000472.1:0-2669 GCA_964454135.1 uncultured Enterobacterales bacterium
GCCCCAAATTTTGCCCCGGCGGGGGGGGGGCGCGCGGGGGGGTTTGTACCCGGGGGGGGGCCCCACCCCCCCGGGGCCGTCACCGGATCTGGGACAGCAGGATTTTTTTTCGCAGGTCCCCACTGTCGCCCCAAGGCGGACGGGCGAGCCCGCTCGGCGGCCGGAAGGAGCGCTCAGCCCACTTCGTACAGGTTGATGTACCTGCTGCCCTCGATGGGAATGCGCCCCAACGGGGTGACGGGCATGGCGATCTGCCGCCGCCCCACCTCGGTGACCAACACGCGTCCGCGGTGCGCGGAGAGGTTCATCATCCAGCGCGACAGGTAGAAGGGGCCCGCCAGCTCCCAGCCCTCTTCGGGTCGCTGGGTATCGCTCTGCAAGCGCGCCACCCCTGGCGCGATGCCGGCGGACAGGCGGTAGCCGGCCTGCAAGGTGATGCGCTGCAGGCGCAGCGCGGCCGTGACGGCGCGCGAGAGCGTTTCGCGCAAGCCCTCTTTCACCACCCAGACCACCATCATGGAGCCGTCGCCCGTCTCCCAGGTCTCGCCGTCCACCTCGTGCACCATCACGGACCACTCCTGCACCAGGGAGGCCAGCGAGCTGCGCGGGGCGGCGATGGAGCGCGGCGGGGGGCTGGCCTCGGCGGCCAGCACCACGATGGCGCTGGGGGGCAGGGTGCGGCTGCGGGAGGGGCCGGGCTTGCCCTGGGCCGCATGGCTGACGGCCTCGAGCACGTCTTTCAGGAACTGGGAGAGATCGTTGTTGGTGGCCCGGTGGCCCTCGCGGACCATCAGGATGGACAGGGCTTCCAGCAGCTCGGCGGCGCTGTCGTGGCGCGCCTCGGGGAGCCGCGCCAGCTGCTTGAGCACGATGCCCTCGAGATCCTCGCTGACCTCGGGGCGGAATCCACGCAGGCTGGGCACCTCGGCGCGACGCACCCTGGACAGGGTCTCTTCGCGCGTGCGGGCCTTGAACAGGCGCCGCCCCGCCAGCAGCTCGTAGAGCACGATGCCCAGGCTGAAGAGATCGCTGCGGCCGTCGAGATCGCGGCCCTCGACCTGCTCCGGGCTCATATAGGCGTACTTGCCGCGGATGACCTTGTGGGTGCCGGCGGCCTGCATGGCGGCCCTGGAGATGCCGAAGTCGGTGATCTTCACCTCGCCGGCGTAGGAGATGAGGATGTTCTGCGGCGAGATGTCGCAGTGCACCACGTTCATCGGCCGGCCCTGCTCATCCTGCTTGCTGTGGGCGAACAGCAAGGCCTTGAGCACCTCGCAGACGATGAAGAGCGCCAGGGGGACGGGAAAAGGGCCCGTGCTGCGTGAGCGCGTGAGAAGCCGCGCCAGGTCCAGGCCGTGCACGTACTCCATGGCGATGTAGTACTGCCCGTCCACCTCGTTGAACTCGAAGACCTGCACGATATTGACGTGCACCAGCTCGTTGGCGATCAGGGCTTCGTACTGGAAGAGCTGGATGAACTCGTCGTCGGTGGCCAGGTGGTCCAGCACGCGCTTGATCACCAGGATCTTCTCGAAGCCCTCCATGCCGTAGGAGCGCGCTCGATAGACCTCGGCCATTCCGCCCGTGGCTATCTTCTCCAGCAGGTGGTATTGGCCGAATACTTCCGGTTGTTCGGGTGTGGGCACGCTGACTCCTGGCAAGAGGAGCACTCTAACAAGCCCCGTCCCCCTTCTCCGGAACAAGGAGCGAAAGGCATGGCCGCGAGACCCGAATCCGCCTGGGACGATCTGCTGGGAGTCGTGGCGCGGCTGCGCGCGGAGGATGGCTGCCCCTGGGACCGGGCCCAGACGCGCCGCTCCCTGGTCCCCTACCTGGTGGAAGAGACCTACGAGGTGGCCGAGGCCGTGGAGCGTAGCCAGCCCTGGGCCCAATGCGCCGAGCTGGGCGACCTGCTCTACCTGCTGCTTATGATGGTGCGCATCGCGGAAGAGGCCGGGGAGTACGACCTGGAGCAGGTGGCGGCCGGCATCGCCGCCAAGATGCGCCGGCGCCATCCGGGCATCCTCGAGCCCTTGGACAGCGGCGAGCGCTTCGACGGCTCGGCCGCGGCCTGGGAGGCGGCCAAGGCCCGCGAGCGGCAGCCCGGTCAGTCCATGATGGACGGCGTGCCCCCTGCCCTGCCCTCGCTGCTGGCGGCCCACCGCGTGGGCGAGAAGCTGTCCCGCGTGGGCTTCGACTGGCCGGACCTGCAAGGCGTGCGAGAGAAGGTGCGCGAGGAGTGGCGCGAGCTGGACGAGGCCGTGGCCAGCGGCGACGAGCAGGCCATCCAACAGGAGTACGGCGACCTGCTGCTGGCCGTGGCCAATATGGGCCGCTTCCTGCGCGTGCCGCCCGAAGAGGCGCTGCGCGAGGCCAACCGGCGCTTCGCAGGGCGTTTTCGGGTTGTGGAGCGGCTGGCCGAGGAGCGCGGGATGGATCTGCACGGCGCCGAGCTGGAAGAGCTGGAGGCGCTCTGGCAGGAGGCGAAGCGGGAGGATGAGGAAGAAGCGTGAAGCGGCTGGGTGAATATGTTGGCCCCAGTTCCAGGGCGGGGAGACAGACGGGAACGCGACGCTGGTGAGGCCAGCGCCATTGGAGCCCACCGCAGAGACCTGATCGGACATTGGGGCGCCAGTGAGCCGTCACTGAGGCCTGGACGTCCGATCCCG
>CAYVQL010000472.1:2769-6268 GCA_964454135.1 uncultured Enterobacterales bacterium
CGATCGGACATTGGGGCGCCAGTGAGCCGTCACTGAGGCCTGGACGTCCGATCCCGGGGCCCCCGATCGGACATTGGGGCGCCAGTGAGCCGTCACTGAGGCCTGGACGTCCGATCCCAGGTCAGTAGGTGTCCAGGTTTCCCCGGAGCGCCCTGGAGCGGAGCCACGAAGACCAGGCCCCGACCAGGAGATCGCCCCAGCCGTCGACGACGACGTCGCCGGTGGGCGCTATGCGGACTGATACCCGCTGCGGGCCGTCAAGCGTGCAGGAGGCGCCCCGCAGGGAGCGCTGCCGCCAGGCGCAAGCGGGGCCGTCATGGCTCGGCGGACGCATGTGTCCTTGGTGCCGCTCTCCACCAGCAGGGGCAGCGAAATTGTCACTTGACAACTTCGTCACTAGACAGGTTTGTCTAGTCATCCGCCTCTGATAGCACCGTACGCCGTCCCGGTTCTAGGGACAGTGCGACGCACTGGACCGTGTTCCGCCACGGCTGGCACCGGCGAGCCCCCGCTATGCTGGACAGCAGGGCGCAGCGTGCCTAGCTTGGAAGCGACTCCCCTCCCCTGCCCCGGATTCTCCCTTGTTCTGGAAGCTCCTGCTGGCCTTCACCGTCATCCCGGCGGTGGAGCTCTACCTGCTGATCACCATCGGCCAGTGGATCGGTCCGCTGGCCACGGTGTTGTTCATCGTGCTGACCGGCATCGTGGGCGCCGCCCTGGCCAAGCGCGAGGGGCTGGCCGTGCTGGGGCAGGTGAGCGATGGCCTGAAGAAGGGCCTGCCGCCCGCCAACTCGCTGGTGGAGGGGCTGCTGGTGATCGTGGGCGCGGCGCTGCTGGTCACGCCGGGGGTGCTGACCGATATCGCGGGTTTCGCGGTGATCCTACCCTTTTCGCGCCGACGCATCGCGCCGGTTCTGAAGCGGGCGCTGCTGAAGAAGCTGAAGTTTCAGCCGGCGGGCGGGGCGGAGCTGCGGCGCGGGCCGGACGAGGAGCTTGCGCAGCCAGAGGTGGATGATGGCGGCGAAGGGCCCTTTGAGCATCCGGTGGCGTGAGGGCTATCCCTCGCTGCCCAGGAAGAGGTAGACCGCCCCGCCGTCGCTGTTCTGCCGGTAGGCGCCGATGAGCAGATCGACAAGGCCGTCGCCGTCAGCGTCGCCGCCGCCGTCCAGGGCTGCGCCGGAATACCCGCTGCTTTGCTCGCCATAGAAGATGGCGTCGGCGCTGTCCAGGACCATGGTGCCGCTCAGGGGGCCGTAGAGCAGGTAGGTGGCGCCAGCGTTGGAGGTCTGGCTGTCTTCCAGTTGGGCGCCGATCAGGATGTCGTCGTAGCCGTCCCCGTCGACATCTCCGCCGTACGACACGGCGCCGCCTGCCGAGGTGCTGGAGGTCACGCCTTCGAAGATGGCCGCGGCTCCGGTGACCGGGCCGCTCAGGATCCCCGAGCTGGCACCGTAGAAGAGGTAGGCCTCCCCCGACTGGTAGCCGTTGGGTTGGGCCGCCGCGGCGCCGATCACCAGATCCGCATAGCCATCCGCATTCACGTCGCCGGCGCCGTCCAGGGCTGTGCCCGTATTGTTGTTCGAGTCGTAGCCGACGAGCCTGGTGTCCGCATCCGCCAGGTCGAGCTCGCCGGTGATTGGGCTGTGCACCACGTAGGCAGCGCCTGCCGCGGAGGCCCCGCCGATATCCGTGAAACGAGCGCCGACGGCCAGATCCAGGAAACCGTCCGCGTTGACGTCCCCTGGCCCGGCCACCTCCGAGGCCCTGGCATCGGCTGTCTCTCCATAGAGGTGCAAATCACCGTCGGAGGGCACCAGGCTCGTGGAGCCGGTGTTGGTTCCCAGGAAGAGATAGGCATGCCCGGGGTCGCTCGTGCTGCCGCTGCTGGAGTAGTCGTGGTAGCCCACCAGGAAATCGTCGCAGCCGTCGACGTTCACGTCGCCCACCCCAGCGATGCTGGCGTCGCCGTAGACGTCGGCGCTGGTGTCCGAGATGCGCCGGAATGCCGTGGCCAGGCCTATGCTGCCGGCGGTCAGGGGGCCCGTTACCACATAGGCTCTGGTCCCGACGCCGGAGCCGCTCTGGGCTTGGTTGAAGCCCACGACCAGCAGATCGTTGAAGCCGTCGCCATTGTGGTCTCCGGCGCTGTCCACGCTCTTGCCAGTCCGATCTGTGCTCGCTTCTCCAGTCAAGGTCACGTCACCGCTCGCCAGAGATAGGCTCCCGGAGGCGTCGCCAAAAAAGAGATACGCTCCTCCCATCCCCGACATCTCCTGGGCGCCGATCAGGATCTCGTCGTCGCCATCGCCGTCCATGTCGGGCACGAAGCTGACAGCGCTCCCAGCGTACTCGCTACCGCTCCCCGCGTACGCGTAGCTGGTGTCGCTCAGCAGGTAGTCCCCCTCGAAGCCGCAGCCCCCCAGCACTCCGTCGCAGTCGTCGTCCACGCTGTCGCAGACCTCTGTGGCCCCAGGGTTGATGGCCGCATCCCCGTCGTCGCAGTCCTGGTCGTCTTCCAGGTAGCCCGAAGGCTGGGTGCAGGCGTTCTGGCTGACATTGGGATCGCCGTAGGCGTCCCCGTCGCTGTCCAGATACCAGGTGCTGGCATCGACGGCCTCGTCCTCGTCGGTGGCGCCATCGCAGTCGTTGTCCACGCCATCGCAGACCTCGTCCGCGCCCGGGTAGCTGCTGGAGTCCCCGTCGTCGCAGTCCTCATCGTCCTCCTCGAAGCCCGAAGGTTGCGAGCAGGCCGTCGTGCTGACATCGGGATCGCCGTAGCCGTCCCCATCGCTGTCCGCGTACCAGGTGCTGGCGTCCAGGGCGTCGTCCTCGTCCGTCTCGTCGTCGCAGTCGTTGTCGACCCCGTCGCAGTACTCGGCGGCATCCGGACTAACCGCAGCGTCCCCGTCGTTGCAGTCCTGGTCGTCTTCTTCGTAGCCCTTGGGCTGGCTGCAGGCTGCCCGGCTGGAGCCGGCATCGCCAAAGCCGTCGCCATCGGCGTCTATGTACCAGACTGACGCGTCGACCGACTCGTCCTCGTAGGTGGCGCCGTCGCAGTCGTGGTCCACACCATCGCAGTACTCGTCCGCGTCGGGGTGGATGGCGGCGTCTGCGTCGTTGCAGTCGGCAGCGTGGGCGACGTAGTGCTTGGGCTGGTAGCACTCCACGTCCGCAACCGCGGCATCGCCGTAGCCGTCGGTGTCCGCGTCTTGATACCAGGTGCTGGCGTCCAGGGCGTGATCCTCGTCGGTGTCTCCGTCGCAGTCATCGTCGACGCCGTTGCAGTACTCGTCCGCGTCCGGGTAGGTGCTGGCGACCGCGTCATCGCAGTCGCTGGCATCCGCGACGTAGCCACTGGGCGCCTCGCAGGCCTGCTGGTCGTAGCTGGACTCCACGCCGAAGCCGTCGCCGTCGTAGTCGATATGCCAGGTCTCGGCGTCAAGCGCGTCGTCCTCGTCCGTCTCTCCATCGCAGTCGTTGTCCACGCCATCGCAGACCT
>CAYVQL010000473.1:0-6256 GCA_964454135.1 uncultured Enterobacterales bacterium
GGCAGCGGCAGCCGCTGAAGGCGGATAGCTGCCAGCAGCCCGGGGGCGGGCCTGGTGCAGTGCGGGTGCTTTTTCGCTCGTAGGCGGGTTTTGCGCGTGAACGCGGGGGGCGTCGGGCTGCCGCTTGCGGCAGCCTGTGGCAGGTTTGTGGCCCGTGCGTGGGTCGCGCGTCCTCCGAATGCTGCCGCGGCGCCGTCGGGGAGCGGCGGCGGCAGCCGCGACGCGGCCCGTGCTTGCCGCGGTCGGCATGGGGGTTACCGCGGGCGGCGGTCGATCCTCGCGGGTACGTGCGATCCCGGGGAACCGCAACGGTCCGCCTGCTGTCAGGAAGCGCAAACCACCCAAGCCCCAGGAGACCAGGCATGCTGACCATCCGCGAAGTGGCCGTGCTGCTGGGCCGCAGCGAGCGCACGGTGCGCGCCCAGGTGGCGCGCGGCGATCTGCCCGGCAAGAAGCGTGGCGGCCGCTGGCTGGTGCCGCGCGACGCGTTGCCCCTGACCGAGGCCCAGCGCCAGGCCCTGCAGGCGCGTTGCGACCAGATACGGACGGAGGTGGAGCGGGCACTGCCAGGGCGCCTGGCCAGCAGCGCGAGGGACCGCCGGCGCTCCCTGGCGGACCTGATGGCCTTCGAGCGCGGTCGGCGCCTGCTGGCGGCCATGCGGGCCAGCGCCGGCCAGGATGGCGATCCCGCGGGCGCGGATCAGGCGCGGGCCTGCTTGCACCAGGCGCTGTTGGACCTGTCGGTGGGCTTCCACGAGTACAACCGCCCCGGGCGGCTGGCCGCCTTGACGCGCACGCGTGCCGGGCTGGCTCAGGCCGGCGCGCACTTGCTGCTCGAAGCCGGCGACCCCGTGATAGAGCCTGCCGCGGCCTGGGTGAGAGCCCTGGAGCAGGAGGTGCTGCCTCCGCTGGCAGGCCTCTTCCGGCGTGCCGAGAACCTGCCGCGGCCCGCCAGGAGGGCACGATGAGCGTCCAGGACGCGCCGCTCTACGTGCTCGCGCACGAGCTGGCCCGCGACCTGCACGAGCGCTGCGGGCGCTGGTCGGAGTTGGACCGGCAGCGCCTGGGATACGCGCTTAGCGAGACCAGCCGCGAGCTGCTGGTGGCTGTAGCCTTGGGCTTGAGCTTCCCGGCCACACGGCCCGAGCACCTGCAGGCGGCCGATGAGACCCTGGCTCGCCTGCGCGTGCTCCTGCCCCTGGCCCACGAGTTGGGCCTGCTCTCGGCGGGCGCGCGGCGTCACCTGGCTCGACAAGCCCTGGAGGCGGGCCGCATGCTGGGCGGCTGGCGAAAGCGGGAGCGTCGGCGGCAGGCCGGCCTGGCCCGCAAGCGCGGGTTGGTGCGGCAAGATCCCGAAGAGAACGATTCCCCCGTAGGACCCCAGCCGACCGTGGTGCGAGGCGCGTGATGCGGGGCGGCTCCTGGAACAACCAGCCCGTCCACGCGCGGGTTGCCAACCGCAACAACAGGGATCCGACCGACGACAGGAACAACCAGGGCTTCCGCCTCGCCCGCTCCGCGCCCTCCGAACCCGCCATCGCGGCCATGTTCGAAGACGAAACCGACACCGAAGACGATGCACGAACCTCGTAGCAGGTCCGCCGATGCCGAGCAGGCTGGGATCCGGCGGCGGCGTGCGCCAAGCAGGCCTCACCTGTGAGCGCCCCAGCGGGGCCGGCGCCGCCCCCCCCGCCCCCGCCTGGCGGGCTCTCTCGGCGCGCCGCGGGCGGGGGGCGCACCCCGCTCGCGCCGCGCCAAGGCGAGCGGGCTATTCGCCGCGCTCTGCGATCCCGCGCACCTGGCCCGCGCCGCGTATGAGACGACGCGGGGAAAACGGCGGCGGCCCGACGTGGCCTGGTTCCTGTTCCGGCTGGACGGCGAGCTGCTGCGCCTACAGCGGGCTCTGGAGGATGGTCGCTGGCAGCCTGCAGGCTTCGAGCCGCTCTTCATCCAGCACCCCAAGCCGAGGGTGATCGCTCGCGCGCCTGTGGAGGATCGCGTGGTGCACCGCGCCATGGTGGCGCTGCTGGAGCCCCTCTGGGAGCGGTCGCTGGTAGGTGGCGACTGCGCCTGTCGCAAGGGCAAGGGCACCCACGCGGCCCTGCGTGCGCTGCAGGGCGCCATGCGCCACCACCGCTTCGCGCTCCATCTCGACGTCCGAGCCTACTTTCCCAGCATCCAACCACAGATCGTGCGGGCGCTGGTGGCTCGCCGGGTGGATGATGCGGCTTTCATGGACGTGCTGGAACGCGTGTTGGACTCGAGCGCACGTTTCTATCAACCACAGCGCGTCCGTGAGCACCTCGGGCTCGGGCCGAGCTGGCCGGTCCCAGGCTGCGGCTTGCCGGTGGGGGCCAGCACAAGCCAGTTCCTGGCGGCGCATGTCTTTTTGAACGGACTGGACGGCTACGCCCTGCGTAGCCTGCGCGTCGGCGCCTGGCTGCGCTACGTCGACGACATGTTCGTCTTTGGCCGGCGGCGCTGCGAGCTGCGTGCCTGGAGGGCCGCCATCGGAGGCTGGCTGGAACAGAAGCGCGGCCTGCGATTGAAGCACCCCCAGGCGCGCGTGCTGTCTTGCGCGGGCTCCCTCGACGCCCTTGGGCAGCGCGTCACTCGCGAGGGGATCCGGCCTCTGCCCGTGGCCCACCGTCGCCTGCGCGGGCGGGTGGGACGGGCGGCGGTGACGCGGCGCTGGGATCGAGAGGCGTTTGGCCGCTCCATGGCGTCTTCCATGGGCATTCTGCTTGGTTGAGGCCTGGGTTCGACAGGTTGGGTCGCCGGGCCGACAGCGCTAGCCCCCCAACGCCACCTCCAGCTTGCCCAGCTCCTTCCGCGCGCGGTCCAGCTCCCGGCTGCGATCGCGAGCCTTGGGTTTGGCCCTGCGTGCCTCATCCGCGGCGGCCGTTCGGCGGGCGTTCTCCTGGCGCAGCCGATCGCGGGCCGGCGTCACTTCTCTGCGGTACCACTGGATCAGCTTCTGACGGCGCTCCAGCAGCTGGCGCGTGACGTCCTCGGCCAGCTTGTCCTGGCTGCGATCCAGCCAGACCTTCAGCATTTCCCGCACGGCCTGCTCGGCCTTGCGCCTCACGTCCTGGGCCAGCTTCTCGCGTTCCTTGCGCCGTTCCCCCTGTGCCTGCATATATCCGAAACCCACCGCTAGGCAGAATCCCAGCACGAACAGGAAGACCGTGCCGCCACCGCCCTCATCCGCACCGCTCTGTTCCGCGCCGCTGCTGCCGCAGAAGCGGGCGCCAAGGAAAGTGAGCGACAGCAGGCCGTAGAGGATCGAACGGCCGTGGCGAAACATGCCCGAGCCCAGGCTGGACTGATCGCGGTCCAGGGCCAGCTCGGGCATCTCGGGGGCGCCCTCGACCGCGGGGACCTGGAAGGGGCTGAACTCGGGAGGAGGGATGGGGAGGTCTCCTTCCCTGGGGCTCCACAGGCGTTGCACCTGCCGCTCCAGATCCACCTCGAGCCAGTCGAGCACGAACTGGCCCCAGGCCTGCACCCAGTGTGGCAGTTCTTCTCGAAGCGCATGGATGCCTTCGGCGTCCAGCGTGGCCACCAGCCGCTTGCTCTTCACCGACACATCCGGCTTCAGGCGCTCCTGCACCATCTTCTCGACCTTGGGCATCATGCTGCGGCGGCCCTCGTCCAGGCGGCCCCGCAGGTTGCCTGGACGCACCAGATCCTGTTCGAGGACCCGGCAGGCGTCGTCTAGCGCTTTCCATGCCGCTTCGCCATGGCTCGCGCCAGCCCTGGGGGCCGCCGAGATCTGGGCCTCGGCCACGGCCAGGTCGCGTTGGGCTGCGCGGTGCGCGCTCTTCAGGGCTCGCTTTGCGCCAGGAAGCCAAGCATCCAAGGCCTCGAAGCTGGCGATGTCGGCCCCGGGCAGCGCCGCGGGCAGGTCGAGGCGGCGCAGGCTGTCGCGATAGGACCGCAGCGCTCGCTTCTGGCGATCTTCCAGGGGTGGTGCCATGTGTCAGATCCTCCGGCGGGTTGCGCTGGGTTCTAGTCGTAGGGATCGATGCGGTCCGCGACCTGGGCGAGGATGGGGCCTACGCCTGGGACGGCGCTGACCATGGTCTCGACCACGTCCTCCACGGCCGCGCGCAGGCGGAACTTGCCATCGCGCACACGGCCGCCCTCTTCTTCCAACTCGTCGCGCAAGCGGCTGCCGATGTCGCCTATGGCGCCCGACAATCGGTCCGTTTCGTCCTTGAGGAAGCTCACGGCATCCTCGCCGCTGTTGCGCAGGTTGTCAGCGAGTTCGTCCAGTTGGTCGGTCAGACGTGTCTGCAAGTCCCGCGCTACGTTCTCGATCTCCGAGAGAGCTTGCTCGCCGCGGTCTTGCAGCTCGCTGCGCTGCTGCTCGCCGAAGGAGCTGATGTCTTCGCGCAGCTCTTCGGCGCGCTGTCCAAGCGCTTCGCTCTGCTCTTGCAGGCGGTCTTGCAGCTGGGCCTCGGCTTGTTGCAGCTCGGAACCGATGCGGTCGGTGATCTCTTCGCCTGCGCTCTGCACCTGGCTTTGGGCCTGCTCCAGCTCGGAGCCGATGCGCTCGGCGCCTTCTTGCACCGAGTTCTGCACCTGGGCCTCGGCTTCGGCGCGCTGTGCGCCGATCTGCTCGACGCTCTCTTCCGCCATGCCGCGCAGCTGGCCCTCGGCCTCAGCGCGTTGTGCTTCGATCCCTTCGCCGAGCTCGGCACCGAGCCCTCGCAGGGCCTCCGAGCTCTCGGTCATGCGGGCGTCGATGGCGGTCAATGTCTCTTCTCGCATGCCCTCCAACTCGCTGCGCAGCTCGGCGCCGAGCTGTTCCACAAAGGCGCGCAGCTCGCCTTCCAGACTCTCTCTGAGCTCGTTGGCGATGACCACCGTGGCAGCCGCTCCCGCTGCCGCGCCAGCAACACCGGCACCTGCAACCGACTTGATGTCTTTGGTCATCGTATCTCCTTGGACGCCGTTCTTGGGGCTTGAGTAGACGGGGATACTACCAGACGCGAAGCGATTTGCACCAGCAGCGCGCAGCAGCGCTAGATGATGCGCCTTTGGCGTCTGTGGCATAATCCTGCCGCTCGGAGGTGTTCGAAGATGCTGGGACAACGGGTCAGCCACTACCGCTTGGAAGAGAAGCTCGGCGAGGGCACCTACGGCGTGGTGTACCGCGGTGTGCACGTGCACGACGAGGAGCTCTGCGTCGCGGTCAAGCTGATGCATCCGGGCCTGGCCAGCGATGAGACCTTCATACGGGCGTTACGGCACGAGTGCCGCCACCTGAACCAGCTGCAGCACCCGAGCATCGTGGGCTTTCGCGATCTCGTGTTGGATGCCGACGCGCCTGCGATGGTCATGGAGCTGCTGGAAGGTCGGGATCTGCACGAGCTGATCGCGCAAGGGGGGCTGCCCCTGATCGAGACCGTGCGCATCCTGGAGGATGTGCTGGACGCGCTGGCCTTCGCCCATCGCAAGGGGGTGGTGCATCGAGACGTCAAGCCGAGCAACGTGATCGTCTGCGTGGACGGCACGGTCAAGCTGGTGGACTTCGGCATCGCCCGCGCCGCCGACGGCAGCAAGGCCACCAAGACTGGACAGATCGTGGGCACGATGGACTACATCGCGCCCGAGGTGGTGTCTGGGCAGCAGGCCGGCCCCCCGGCGGACGTCTATGCCGCGGGGTTGATGACCTGGGAGATGCTGACGGGGCGTTCGGCCTGTCCTGAGGGGCACCTGGGGGCGAAGCTGGGATGGCACCTCGGTGTGGGTGCGCCCGATGTGCGCAGCGTGCGCCTGGACTGTCCGGCTTGGCTGGCGGAGCTGGTTGGGGTGTTGACGTCACATGATGTGCTGGAGAAGCGACCCCAGGATGCAGGGGCGGCGCGGGTGTTGTTGGGGGAGGTGAAGATCAGCGTGGCGAGTGAGGAGTCCGCGCCTGTCCGACGGGCGCCGAGTGCGCCGCCGGGTACGGTGACGCTGGGGAATTCCGAGATGGGGAGGAGCGTTGAGGCTGCTCGTCGTTCGGCTGACGAGGAGGCTCGGCGCGAGGCGGAGAAGAGAGCCCAACGTGAGGCTGAGGAGCAGGCACGGTGCGAGGCTGTGGAGAGGGCCCAACGCGAGGCGGAGGAGAGGGCTCACCGCGAGGTTGAGGAGAGGGTCCAACGCGAGGCGGAGGAGCAGGCACGGCGTGAGGCTGCGGAAAAGGCGCGGCGTGAGGCTGCGGAAAAGGTGCGGGTGGAGGCTGCGGAGAGGGCGGCCGCGGAGA
>CAYVQL010000474.1:0-6200 GCA_964454135.1 uncultured Enterobacterales bacterium
CCGAGGTGTTCCCCGCCGTGAATGCGCCAGGCCGCCTCTGGTTTCATTACCCAGTGACGACCAGGCTGGCCGGTGGGGAACTATCCAGTAAGGGCCGTAGGCGTCGAAGCGAACAGTGGAAGAGCGCCACCTGCGCCAGAGCTGCCAGAGCGAGCGTGATAGAGAGGGCGCGAGGTGAACCATGACCGAGCGGGCGACACCCCTGCCCTCCCTGCGCCTCGACGGCCGGCATGCACTGGTCTGCGGCGCCTCGGCCGGCATCGGGCGGGCGGCGGCCCTGGCCCTGGCCCAGGCCGGGGCCGAGGTGAGCGTCCTGGCCCGCTCCGGCAGCAAGCTGCAGGCGCTGCGGCCGCAGCTTCGGGCCGCGGGCGCTCCCCGTGCCCGCGCCATCGTTGCGGACCTGGACGATCGGCCCGCCCTGGCCGCGGCCCTCGATGATCTGCTGGAGGAGACCGGGGGCGTGCAGCTGCTGGTCAACAACACCGGCGGGCCGCCACCCGGCACGCTACTGCAGGCCGAGGAACAGGATTTCCTGACCGCCTTCGGCCGCCACGTGCTGGCCTCCCAGCTGCTGGTGAAGGCCCTGCTGCCCGGCATGCGGCGCGCACGCTACGGGCGCATCGTGAACGTGATCTCGCTGTCGGTGCGCGAACCCATCCCCATGCTGGGCGTCAGCAACACCATCCGGGGCGCCATGGCCGCCTGGGCCAAGACCCTGGCCAGCGAGCTCCCGCCCGAGATCACGGTCAACAACGTGCTTCCCGGCTACACCGCCACCGAGCGGCTGCTGACCCTGGGCCGCGCCGTCGCCGAGCAACGCGGCGTCAGTCCGGAGCAGGTGCAGGCCGAGTGGACGGCCTCCATACCCGAGGCGCGCCTGGGCCGCCCCGAGGAGCTGGGCGCGGTGGTGGCCTTCCTCTGCTCGCCGGCGGCGTCCTACGTCCGCGGCACCAGCATCCCGGTGGACGGCGGGCGCCTGCGCTGCACCTGAGAGCGCTCTGCCCGACAGCGCCTGGCGCACCAGGCCAGCGCCGCCAGCAGCCCCAGCGACCATGGGCGACCCGTGGTGGGCAGCGCCGCGCAGCGCCCCGTTCCAGCGGACTCGAGATTGTCGCGCACCAGGAGCTGGGCACCGCCGATGACGCGCACGCCGTCGTCCACCTCGGCGTCGTGCAGGCCCAGGGGTGTGCTGTAGGGCACCGCCACCTGCACCAGCAGGCTGAGCTCATCGAGCAGCTCCACGCTCTCCACCAGGATGTCCTCACCCAGGTAGACGGAGGGCAGCGCCGCGAAGGCATGGCTGGAGGTGATGGTGAGGGACTCTTCCTGACCTTGACTGACGGTGTCGGGCTCGAGCCCCGTCAGCTGTGGCCGGGATTCCCCTGGCAGCACCTCGAAGGCCTGGGCCAGCTCCACCTGGTGCTCGCCGCTGGTCACCACCAGGTCGCGGTTCCCCGTAGGGGCGTCGGCATCGATGGACACCGTGATGTAGGCCAGATCCACATCCCGCACGTCCAGCTGCTCGACCTCGATCCCCTCCCCCAGGTCGAACTGCAGGTCGCTGGCCTGCATCAGCAGGTACTCTCCCAGCAGGGCCAGCCGCAGGTAGTCCTCCTGGTAGCCCTCCGTCGGCTCCAAGGACTGGATGGCGGGCACGGCGGCCTGGACGGTCAAGGCCTCCGACAGGCCGCTCTCACCCACGTCGAAGCTGGCGGACACCTGGAAGCTCTGCTCCCCGCTCACCAGCGGCGCATCGACGCTCTCGCTCAGGCTGGTCGCCACGACCGAGCCGTCGCGGTGGATGGAGTAGGACTGCAGCGCGTGCTCGCTCTCGGGTGCCTGCCAGGAAAGCTCGGCGCTGGGCCCCCAGACCAGGTCCTCGGGACCGGAAAGCTCGGTGGGCGCAGGCAAGCGCACGGTGAAGCTGCAGGCCTCTTTGGGCTCGAAGGACTCGTTCTGGCCATCGCTGGCGTGGACCTGGTAGGAGACCTCGCTGCCCAGGGCCTGTCCGTCGATGGCGCCCGTCCAGGAGGATCCTTCCTGGGCCTCCAGCTCCGCCTCCTGCATCTCGCCGCCATCGACGCTGTAGCGAACGCTGACGGATTCCACCAGCAGGTCGTCCGTCACCTGGACCTCCAGCGGGTAGGGACCCTCCAGGTCCTCGGTGTCGGTCAGGCAGGCGTCGAGCTCGATGGTGGGGGGGGCGATGCTGCCGTCGTAGATGACCAGGTCGTCCACGTACCAGCCAGGGCCCGCACCGCCGCCATCGGCGCGGAAGGCCAGACGCAGGTCGTTGGCGTCCGCCACGCCGCTCAGGTCGAAGTAGACCGTGCTCCAGTAGCCGTGGGCGCCGCTGTAGCCGCCTTTGCCGGGGTATCCGTAGATGGGCTCCAGGCAGGTCCAGACCTTGTCGGTACGCAGCTCCAGGCAGCCGGAGTCGCCCGAAAGGATCTGGAACCAGTGCTCGAAGACGAGCACGGGCCAGCTCACATCCGCCAGATCCACGGATGGCAGCTGCAGGAAGTCCTCAGTGTCGTGCAGGTACCAGTTGTCCAGCGCCGTCGCCCAGCAGGCGCTGCCGTCGACGCCGCCCTTGGGGCCGACGCTGGGGGTTCCCCAATCCCATTGGCCGGTCTCGCCGTAGGAGATCAGACCCCCATCGTCCTTGTCCAGGTCGACGGACCAGAACACCTCGGCGGCCGTGGCCAGACCCACCAGGAGCAGCGCCGTGCCGAGCATCAACCCTCACCTTCGTCCAACACGGTGTAACGCACTCGGATGGTGGCGTCGGGCTCGGGGGCCTGGGTGAAGACGACGCAGTTGCTCTGCTCGTCGAAAGACCAGCCCTCTTCCTGGCGCAGATCGTCCACCCAGACCGCCAGGGTCTCTGTGTAGGGGACGGCCTGCAGCTCGAAGCTATCGGCGTAGATCAAGGACATCTCTCCCAGCGCCTGCACCACCGCATCCATGTCGGCGTCGCAGATGCTGGCGAAGACCCCGTCCGTGGCCTCGACCACCTGCTGGTAGCGGGTCCCGGCCAGCGCCCGCCCGCTGCTGCCCGAGCAGCCATCGGGCACGTCACCGGCCACGGCGGAGACCATGGGCTCCATGCCGGCGGCCGAGGCCTCTTGCTCCAAGAACTCCAGGAAGTGCTGCGCCGGGTCTTTCCCCAGCAGCTCGTCGCTCTCGTCATCGTTGTCGGACACCACCACGATGTGCAGCAGGGCGTCGTCGCGCCGGAAGCCCCGGTTGGCGCCCGAGCGCAGGGGCTCGGACAGGGCCAGCCAGGCCGCGCCGAAGCCGGCTTCGGGGGGCTGACCATCGGTGCCCACCTGCACCGCCTCGGTGAAGGCGGCTTCGGGATCGGCGGTCTGCGGGGTGATGATCCAGGGCAGGCCATGCAGCACGCCTGCGCCGTCATCGCTGACATCCGTGGTGACGACGCCCAGCTGGTAGGCGACCTCCTGCTCCACCAGGCCCTGGGCGAAGGCTCCGAAGGACTCGGCCAGGGCGGCCTGCTCTTCGGCCATGCTGCCCGTATTGTCGATCACCCACAGCACATCCACGGCTGGCTCCGCGAACTGGGTGAAGACCTCCTCCAGCACCAGGCGCTCGTCGGCCTCCTCGTCCTCGTCGTGGACGCCGTAGTCGATGCAGGCCGCCGTCCCCGCCGTGAACGCCACCAACCATGTCATGAGGCAACTGCTGGGAATGCGCGCGTTCATCTGCCGGCTCCGCTTCACCACCACTCGCCCATGCCGACAGGAATTGTGACCTGTTGCCGGCCCCAGGTCAAGGCTTTCGCCAGAGCCTCAGCGGCCCGCTTCGTCCGGGCTGGTCCGCCAGGCCTCGACGCTCACCACCTGGTCGCTGGTGGTGTCCAGCCGCTTGAGCCGCAGACGCTTGAAGCCCTGCTCGTGGGAGGTGCGAAACTCCAGGTGGGTCTGGCGCCAGTGATCGACGAAGGCGCGGAATCCAGTGAGCATGAGCGCTTCGCTGCGTGTCACGGGGTGAGGCAGATCCACCCGCAACATGTAGACCGTGTCCCGGACCACACGCACCACGCCGTGCTCGTAGGTGAGTTCCTCGCCGCGTCCGGAGCCCAGCTCGCGGCGATCCCGCAGGGTCCCCATCTGCTCCAGCAGCTCTGTGACGCAGTCGATATACGCCCGGCCGCCAAACCAGTGCACATCCACGAACACCCCGGGGTCCTTCTCGTAGGCGAGCAACTGCTCCTCACCGGACGCGGCGCGAGCGCTCTCGGGGATGTTGCGCTTCCAGACGCTCTCGGGAGCCTTCTCCTCTTCCTGGGGCTCGGAGAGCTCGATCCCCACCAGGACCGGGTCTTCGCCGCTGCAGCTCAGCGCCACCAGCGCCGCGGCGAGCGCCGCCAGGCCGACTCCCAGGGGCCAGGATGAGGTGGCTCTCTTCATGCTCTCCCTCTGCACAGCCGTTCGTAGAAGAGGTTACCGATCCGCATGCAAGTGACCATCTATTATTTCGCCGTGTTGCGGGAGCTCCGCGCTCTGGAGCAGGAGCGCCTGGACATCGACGAGGGCTGCAGCGTGCTGCAACTGTACCACCAACTCTTCCCCCCTGACCAGCAGCCTGCCCCGCCTCCCGTGCTGTTCGTGGTGGACGAAGAATACGTCTCGGCGGATACCCCGCTGCACGACGGGGCCGAGGTGGCCTTCATCCCGCCCCTGGGAGGCGGCTGATGCTCTTCCGGCTGCAGACCGACCCCATCGACTCCCTGGAGCTGGAGCGCGCCGTGGCCCATGACGGCGCTGGCGCCGTGCTCAGCTTCGTGGGCACCGTCCGCAACGAGCACGCCGGCCGCCAGGTCCGTCAGCTCGACTACCAGGCCTGGCCCGAGATGGCCGCCCGCGTGGCGGACAAGATCGCGCAGCAGGTGGCCGCGCGCTGGCCAGCCGTGCGCCTGGCCATGGTGCACCGCACGGGCAGCCTGGGCCTGGGCGAGACCAGCATCGCAGTCGCCGTCTCCGCCCCCCACCGCCAGGAGGCCTACGAGGCCTCGCGCTACTGCATCGAGCGCATCAAGGCGCGCCTGCCCGTCTGGAAGCGCGAGCACTACGTGGACGGCGAGCCCGTCTGGGTGGCCAACGCCGAGTTCGAGGGCGCCGACGGCCCGCTGGGAGGGGAGCGTGAGCCCGCCTAGGCCCGAGGGAGGCTTTCGCTTTCAGGACCGGGCCCCGGACAGCTACCGCGACCCGCTGCTCAATCCTTTCCTGCAGCTGCACCGCGAGTTCGGGCCCCCGGTGCTGACGACCGGCGAGGCCCAGCAGGCGGTGGGGCGCTGGGACCAGGTCTATGGACGCGCCGCGCCGCTGCACGTGGAGATAGGCAGCGGCAACGGCTTCTACCTGGCCCATATGGCCGGCCTGCACCCCGAGTGGAACTGGCTGGGCATCGAGATCCGCTTCAAGCGCGTGGTGCTGACCGCCCGCAAGCTGCGCGCGGCCGGCGTGAGCCATGCGCGCATCGCGCGCTACGACGCGTTTTACGTGGAAGAGATCCTGCCGGCGGCCGGCGTGGCGGGGCTGTACGTCAACCACCCCGATCCCTGGCCCAAGAAGCGCCAGGCCAAGAACCGGCTGCTGGCGCGGCCCTTCGCCGAGATGGTGACGCGCGTGCTGGCGCCCCGTGCCAGGCTGCGCATCAAGACCGACACGGCGTCCTACGTGGAGCAGTTCCTGCAGGCCATGGAGGGCCTGCCGCTACAGGTGCTGGGGCGCAGCCAGGACATCGCCAGGGAGGGCACGCCCTGGCCGGAGGAGGACGACCGGGTGACGAACTACCAGCGCAAGTTTTACGAGAAGGGGGTGGCGGTGGCGGGGTTGTGGGTGGGTCGGCGGGAGTGAAACGAGCCTAGATCTCTGCGCCGAAGATGAGGTAGGCGGCGCCGGCACCGGTGTCAACGTAGGGGGCCCCGACCAACAGGTCGGCGTAGCCATCGGCGTCCACGTCGCCAGCAGAGGAGACGCTGATGCCTGCTTGGCTGCCGCCCGCCCCGCCCACCAGCTTGGCGGCGGCAGCCGACAGATGGACAATGCCGCTCACGGGACTTAGCACAAGGTAGGCCGCGCCAGCACGTACGCCGCCGCTGTCCTCTCGATGTGCCCCGACCAGCAGGTCGGCGTAGCCGTCGGCGTCCACATCGCCGGCAGAGGAGACGCTGT
>CAYVQL010000475.1:0-6157 GCA_964454135.1 uncultured Enterobacterales bacterium
TCGTCAAGCCAAGAAAAAGGATCGACGTGGGCCCGAGATCTTAGGAATGGCCGGCCAGATTCGGCTTGGTTCCGTTTTCCGTCAGCCGCCGGTAGGCGAGGTGCAGCGGGTCGCGGGGCAGCGTCTACAGACAAGCAGCGTATAGCTCATCCAGGCCGCGGTCGTCATTCAAACTCAGGCCGCCCAGCAGGGAGATGCTGAGTAGGTCGGCCGGGACGACGCTGGTTCGACTCGATTCCATGACACGCGATTATCAACACGCGTGAACAACGGCTCCAGGGCTTGGCGGAGGGCGTACCCTTTAGTCGCCTTCAGGCGAATCCCGAAGCCACCTACTTTAGTAGGTGGTGGGCCGCGCCCCCTCACTTCTTGCTCGGCCCCCTTTGAGCTCCGGCTGCTGCTTTGCGCTCTCTTTCGGCGTTCTGCTCTTCGTCCTCGAATCGAGCAATCAACATCATCCTATCTACGCGGCTTCTCACGTATTCACTATGGAAGTCGACCTCAACTTTGAATAACTTCAGGTAGCTCGCAGAAATGGCCACCTCCAAAGCGCGGGCTCTATTGATCGCGTGGCTGAACTCGATTCTGAATTCTTTAGGTTTCTTACCAGACTTGATGGTATCGAACAATACCTCAAGCGTAGCATTGTCCTTGTTGTGCACAAGCTCGGCGAGGAACTCTTCTTTGTCCATTTCGTCCAAATCAAGCCGTCTGGGATGCAGCGCCAGCCTTATCTTCCTGGAGGCCATCTCCTCGTATTTCGTAGATCTTGCCCCACCTACAGTGACGCCAATCCCTTTGAATCCACCACCAGCGCTTCCACCGGTTCTTCTTTCCTGGGAGTCCTTTCTCGCCTGTTCCAGTTCCACCTCTATCGCCCCGAGCCTCACCAGGGCGCCGAACAACTCCTCCTCTGCCTCCTCTCGAAGAGCGGTGTATAGGTTGTTTGCCGGAAGAAGCTTCTTTGTGAATCGCGGGTGCAGGTAAGGATGACGAACCAACAAGGCATCGTGCTGCAAGTGCCGCTCCTCGGTCAATGGGTAAATTTCCAGAACACGTTTTCTCGTCAAAGCGACAATCTCGCTGTCGTCATAGCGCTCTTCGGGGGTCCTCACCAAACGAATTATCCTCTTCTCGCTAGACATCGACCACCTCCTCTTGAGCATCCTCGAATATGGCACGCGTTCGCCGGACCATTTGTCGGAATCGGTTCAATGTCACATAGCTGCTGGCTACCATGCCTTCCGCAACATAGCACCCATTCCGTTCAACCTGGATATTGCACGCCGTTGAGACCACTTCATCCATGGCGATCTTCGCAACCGCCCGAGACTCGATGGCGCCGCGATCAGCGTCGTAGAAATCGACCCTCTCGTTCGTCTTCAGCTCGCAGATTCTCTTCCAACGCCCATTTGAGAGGACCGGATGGTTCTTGGTCGCACGGATCTTTCTCTCCCCGACCTCAACTTGCACGAGTGCTACGCTGCCGTGATGAGCGAGCTTCGTTACTGGCTGGGGCTCGATTTCTCCCTTTTGGTTTCGAGTGAGGACGACCATTCCTTCTTCTATCATCGAAATGGGGATCTTCCGGCCATCGGAGAGCGGAATTCGCGTGTCTGCCCCAAAGCACCCCGAGCTGCTTTGCACTGAAAAGGTCTCGTGCTTGATCACGCTCGGGCTCTCCACCGTCTCGGCTTTGAGCATGGGCTGGATCTGGGACTGCACCGAAGACAAGGAATTGGTGGCCGCTGGAAAACTAACTCTCAAGCGTCGGATGCAATGGTGCAGAATGTAGGCCACGAGAACGTCGTTGTTCTTTGGCTCCCACTTCGTGGAGTCGCCCTTCATTTTGTACTTGTCTATTGGCGTCCCTTCGTCAAGCACGAACTGGTCGAAGACCACGGCACCCAAGGTGTTCACAGGGAGCAAATAGCAGAGATGCTTCTTCGCCCTGATCTGCGCTCGTTGGTTCGCATAGACCATTTTCAGAACTCCATGCATCTCCTCTGGACCATCCGCGTACTTCTCGCACTTCGTCGGCACCAGGAAGACCTTCTTCGTGCCAGTCCCATGTCTCCCACCGAAGGCCTCCCCCAGGTATTCATTGAAGCGAGAAGGTTTGTTGATGTCTTCGTTGTACTCCCGGTCGTGCTCCATCATGGCGGGAGCGGAGATTACGTTGATGATGATGTCGCTGGTCCTCAACAACTGGATCCACTCCTGTCTCTTGTCTGGAGCGTCGAGCCACTCTCCTGGCATATCAACGAACTTCACCTCGAGTGAGTGATCCAGGTTCGATAGATTGAAGGTGAACGTGTATTCCCTCCTGGTCGGCGTGCTGGGAATGCCAACGGGGCGGCCTGCCTTCAATGTCCGTATGAACTTCTTCAGGCGTTCCAGGGTTTCATCCAACTCATGGCTCTCCCTGGAGATGGTCGTCAAGTCAGAAAAACCCGCGTTCGTCTGCAGGGCATTGAACATCGACGCAAGTAGAGAAGTCTTCCCTACGTTCGTTCGCCCAAACATCAGGATCTGAACCTCGAACTTCATCTCGCCTCCCGTATACAGATGTTGTAATCGACCACAAGGCGTAGGTACCGGTGATGCTTCAGTCGGTCTGGCGTCAGGCCTCTCCCGATCGCTGCCAGCAGCCCTTCAGACCTCACCATCCTCTGGAGACCGTGTATGACTGGAATTCCATTGTCACGGATGTGCCCGATCACATCCATCTTGTCCAGGAAGACGCGCGGCCCGCTCTCGGTGTCATCGTGATCGGCCAGGGAACAGTCGTACCTTCCGGAGCCCAGCTTCGAAAGATTCCTGTCCACGACAAATCCACGGTCCGGATCAGGAGAGATTCTCTCGCGTATCTCGTCCTCGAGGCAGCCTCGGACGTGGTCGATCATAAGGGCCATGATCTGCTTCTTTTCATGGTCCGAGCGGTCCGTCTCCCAGATGACGGTATGCAAGATTGGCCGGTCAAACTGGTCAAAATAGCCCGCGTCCACGCCGGAGACATGCAGGTAATGTTGCGTTCCATAGCCGACCTTGTAGACACCCCACAACGCCATTGTGACCGCATTGTCGGTGACGAGCTCATCATGACGCTCGATCTTCCGGGCAACGTCGACCTCGCGGGGCTGCCAGAAATATCCACGTCCCTGGGAGTGGATCTTCCATCGACTTCGCACGAACGCTTCCATGAAGACCGTCAGTAATCCGGTAATCATCGGATGACCATACCTCCTTGAGTGCATCCCAGCTCCTGACGCCAGCCATCACCTGCTCGCGGCGGGGAACGGGATGATGTCGGTGGGCAGCTCGAAGGTCGCCGCGTAGCGCACCCGTCCCCATCATCGCCGCTCTACGATCCGCGGATCCCGGACGCCTTTCTGAGCGTGCTGGGCTGGGCGCCCGAGGCCGGGCAGGAGCAGTTGGCGCAGCTCCGCCCCCAGACCCCCGCGACCGTGTAGACTGATGGGGAAGGAGCACCCGCTCTGCGCTGTCTGCTACGGCTACAATCTGCACGCAGGTGTGCGCATTGCGGCAGACGACCGCCCCGCGCTGGAGCGGCTGTCCAGGTATGGACTGCGCCCCCCGATGCCCAAGGGCCGGCTGGAGGAGCGCCCCGACGGCAAGCTGCTGCTGCGCCTGAAGAGGACCTGGTCCGACGGGACCACCGCGCTGGTGTTCGAGCCGAGCGAGCTGCTGGGAAGGCTGGCCGCTTTGCTACCTTCTCCGGGGAAAAATGGAATATCATACCATGGGATACTGGGCGCACGCGCCGTCTGGCGGCGGGAGGTGGTCCCGCCGCCTCCGCAGACGGTCTCGCTAGGCGCGCTGGGCAAGGGGGACGACCTTGGCCCTCGCTTCCGCATCGTCGAGCGACGGACCAGGGGGCATCGGCCCTGGATCCACACCTGGGCCGATCTCGTCCTGTGCCAAAACTCAGCCTGCCCCTGGTTCCCGACCACAACGCCATCGATGACCTGGATGAGCCTCCGGACCGCGGCCGACCTTGGGCGCTCGAGCGCAGAACCGGCAGCACTGGCTGTGGCCAGAGCAACCACCACTCCCTGTGCACGCACCCCTGCCTGGCCCCATCACCGCTCAACATCCCGCCACCTTCTCAGCCTCCGGAGCCACGGCGTCACGCCGCCTCGCGGTAGTAGAACCGCAGCATCCCACCAACGCGCTTCCGGCACTGAACAGCACCCACGGAAGCCTCGGCCTGCTCATCCCCCTCGATCAACGCGCCGTCGAGACCCTGGTGCGGTCTCTCAGAATGGCAATGCCGGACGTATTGTCTCACCGCCCAGCGGAGGTGGGTCTCCCCGAGCGGCACGATCCGGTCCGGACACTCGGATTTGATGGAGAGCACGAAGCGCTCGGCATGCGCGTTCAGGTTCGGGCTCCGAGCCGGAAGACGCAGAGGATGCACGCGGCTGTCCTTCAAGAACTTTCGGAACGCGCCGGTGTAGAGAGGATCCCGATCGAGCGCCAGGTAGCGGACTCCCAGCACGCCGTCTCCGCCCCCCGGCACACCCCCGGAGAGGCCTATCCCGCCAGGATCCCATGCAGCAGCAACCCCCACACCGGGGCGTTGCCCAGCCCGTGCACCCCCAGCGACACCCAAGTGTTGCGGCAGCGCTGCGCCAAGTAGGGTGTGATCAGCATGCTCGGCAGGAAGCCGATGAAGGACCAGGGCAGGAGCATGTGCACCAGGTAGGCCCAGAAGAGCCCGTTGATCACCCATGCCCAGCGCCCGTATGAGACCTCCTGCCTAGGCAGGATGTAGCCACGCCACATCACCTCTTCGGCCGACATGGAGAAGAAGTGGAAGGGCACGACCACGGCCAGCACGGTCCAGTTTCCGGACAACGACACACCGAAGAACTCCTGCAGCGGGAGGACGACCTCGCTGGTCGGATCGAACAGGCGCGGGAAATGGGCCGGCGGTGCCAGCACCGGCACCTGCGCGAGCAGCGCGCTGGTCGGTTTGAGCAGCTCTTCCGAGACCAGCACGGCCACGACGCCGCCGATGATCCAGAGAAAGTCCCTCGCCCGCGGGCGCTGCAACCGGAACCGATCGCGGATGGCCGGCCACGTCATCGCGCCACCGTCGCGGCGATACAGAACGAACGCCAGGGGCAACAGGGGCAGGAGGGGGCCCAGGGTCGTCAACAAGAAAGCCAAGGCGTAGGGCATCCCGGCGGCCACCAGCGGTGGGACCAGGAACCACGTGCCTACGAACACCGACACGCCGGGAAGGCCGAAGAGCAGGAGCTGATGCGACAGCGGAAGTGGAGCGAGGTCAGCGTCCACGGGGAACGAGCCTTCATCCGAGAGGAGGGAAAGCACCACCCGGAACTTGGTGCGGGGGCGATGGGGAAAGCTAGCGTATCCCGCTATGTACGGCAATAGACACCGCAGCGAGGCGCTCTTTGGAGCGATGCGCTCCCGGGATGGCCAGCGTGTTTTCCGCTCGGGCGACGGGCCAGCAGCGCTCCATGACCGTCAGAGCTGCCAGCAGCCAGCAGTTGGGAGATCGGAGGGCCGCAATGCCGCGAGCTCGTCCTCCTCCTGTCGCGCGATGCGCCCCGGGGCCGACGAGCAGTCCATGCGTGTGACCTCACCCCGCACTCGTACACCGATTTTCCCGAGAAGAGTTCATGCGCACTGCGACGGCACCACTTTTTTGCGTGGCTGCACGATGGGACGAATCGCGCGGCACCAGGAGGGGTGGTTGGGCCTTCGCCGTGCAAAGCGTTGTTCGCGTGGCCATGGCAGACGAGCGCGCTTCCGCAAGAATGGAGATGGGATGACGGTCCGGGACCGAAGTGGGGGGTCCGACCAGGACTGGCGGAGGGACGCCCCTCCCCCGTTTCCGACTGCCTCACCCCTCGAGACGGTTGATCAACCGCCGCCCTGTAGCGGGTGGCTCCGGAGGAGCTACGGGCGGCGGGCCTCGCCCGTGGCGGAACCCACCTCAGTGCGCCGCACTGACCCTAGATCCGGGACATCCATCGCCCCCACCTGTGGCGGAACCCACCTCAGTGCGCCGCACTGACCCTAGATCCGGGACATCCATCGCCCCCACCTGTGGCGGAACCCACCTCAGTGCGCCGCACTGACCCTAGATCCGGGACATCCATCG
>CAYVQL010000476.1:0-6051 GCA_964454135.1 uncultured Enterobacterales bacterium
CAAGCCGGGGACCGACCGCGGGATGTCTGCTGGACGGCCTTCGCCCGCACAGGACGCCTGGTCGTGCGCCAGGCCAGCTCTCAGCCGCGCGGCGCCCTGGCCCTGATCCTGGACGTGCGCGCGCAGGGCGAGGCCCTGGAGCGGGCCGTGTCCCTGGCGGCCGGCGCCGCCGCTGCGCTGTTGGGGGCCGGTCTGCGCATCGAGCTGCTGGCCCTGGGGCCTGCGGTCCGCCGCCTGCCTGGATCCTCCCTGGAGGCGATCCTGGACCTGCTGGCGACCGTCGAGCCCGGCCCGGACCTGGAAGGGCTGCAGCTACCGCAAGAGGGGCTGAGCGGCGCCGTGCTCGTGCTGAGCGATCCGAACCAACGCTCTCCGGAATCGAGCCTGCGAGCCCGCGGGCTGGCGCTGTGGGTGCTGGGATCCGCAGGAGACCCGCGTTGAACCGCCGGCGCTTGGCCGAGCTGGGCCCTGTGCTGGCGGCCCTGGCCTACCACGGGCTGGCGCTGCAGCGGCCGCTGCTGGCGGTGGCCGCCGCTGTGGCGCTGCTGGCTGGGCTGGCGCTGTGGCGTGGCGAGCCAGCCCGCGGCTGGAGCTGGCACTGCGGCCTGGCGGGCATGGCGCTGGCCTTGGCCTGGCTGGGCGGCAGCGAGCTGGCGGGACCCAGCACGCCCCACGGCGCCGTACCACCCGGCATGCTCTCACCGCTCACCGGCGCCCTGGCGGGCTTCGCCGCGGCCTTCGCCGCTGGGCGGCGGCTCACGCCGGCCTGGATCTCGGCCGCAACGTTGGCAGCCCTGAGCGCCTCGGTACCCGCGCGCGCCAGCCCCGGCTGGTTGGGTCCGGGCTGCGCGCTGCTGGCGCTCTTGTCCCTGCTGGCCCTGGCCGGCCCGCCCAGCCGGGCGCGCCTGCTGGCCGGCGCCGCCTTCCTCGGCCTGACCGTCACCCTCACCGCCGCCCTGACCTGGGCCTCCAGCGCCACCGAGGGCGTGCTCTCGCCCCTGTTCGAGGCTGTGGCGCCGCGCCACGGCTTCGCCACCGGCCTGGCGCTGCAGCCCGAGGTGGCGCTGGCCGCCAGGTCGACGCCTTCGCAAGCCGACGCGCTGCTCTTCGAGATCGACAGCCCGCCGCCTGCCCGGCTGCGCACCCAGGTGCTGGACCGCTTCGACGGCCAGCGCTGGAGCGCTTCCGAAGCGCTGCTGGCGCCCCAGGACGAGCCAGCCCCGCACAGCGGCGCCACCTCCGCGTTCACGCTGAGCTTTCTGGCCTCGCTGCGCGGTGCCATCCCGGCCCCAGCAGGCCTGCTGCAGGTCGACGGCGCCGTAGCCACGCTCAGCCACGGGGGCCTGCTGCTGGGCGAAGCGCGCCGCGGCGACCAGCTGCGCCTGCAGGTGGCAGCCGAGGCGCGCCCGCTGCCCGGTGACCTCCCCGGCCCCGAGCTCACGGCCTTGCCCGACCAGCTGGCCCAGGACCTGGCGCCCCTGGCCGCCGGGATCACCGCCGGTCTGGACGAGCCCGCCGCGCAGGCCGCAGCCATCGAGTCCCACCTGGCCCATGCCCACAGCTACTCCCTGGTCACGGATCTGCGGGGCGACGTGCACCCCCTGGTGCTGCTGCTGCGAGAGCGCAGGCCCGCGAGCTGCGTGCACTTCGCCTCGGCCATGGCCGCCCTGCTGCGCGTCCGGGGCGTGCCGGCGCGTGTCGTGGGGGGCTTCCAACCCTGGGAGACCAACGCCCTCACTGGCAGCGCCCTGGTGCGCGGCCGCGACGCCCACCTGTGGGTGGAGGCCTGGCTGCCCGAGCGGGGAGGCTGGGTGGCCTTCGATCCGACCCCTGCGCACGAGCTGGGGGCGCCACCGAGCGGGCTGGCCGGCCTGCTGGGGGCGCTTCGCAGCGGCGCACTAGGGCTCGTCTACCGCCTGCGCCGTCACCCGGACCAGGTCCTGCTGGCGGCGCTGCGCTCCTGGCCTGGAGCCATCCTGGCCCTGGCGGGCCTGACCTGGCTGCTCCGGAGCCGGCTGCGGCGATGGCGGGCGCGCGCCCCTCGCGCCGCACCCCTGCGCGACCCCCGGCTATGGCCCCTGTACCATCGCTTTCGCCGCCTCCTCGCCAGGCGGGGGGGCATCGCCGCGGATCCCGGGATCAGCGACGACGAGCTGCTGGAACAGGCCGCGCGACAGCTGTCACCGGAAGCGGCCGAGGCGAGCCTCGACTTCCTGCGAGCCTATCGCCTGGCGCGCTACGCCGGCCTTCCCCAGCCGAACCTGCGCGCGCGGCTGGGGCGCCTGGAGCGGGCGATCCCGATGATCGCGAGAGACTCCAGCACCTGGCCCTCGAGGCTCGGCTCGACTCCAACCCACAAATAGCCGCAAATCCTACACAGCCCCTAAAGCCGGCCTTCGACGCCCACTGCCAGACGGCGGTCCGCATCGCCTCGCCCTTGACAAGCCCCCCGAGCCGGCGCTACCATGATTCATCCTTCGGGAGAGGACCCCATGCCCCCCCCATTTTGGGCGAATACGCACCTCTAAACATAGCTTTCGCCACCCGTAGCGTCCCCATGACGGGCAAGACGCCGTGGGAACGCGACCTCGGGGGCTCCGAGAGCGCGCTGGTCTTCGCGGCGCGCGGCCTGGCCGAGCGCGGCCACCACGTCGATGTCTTCACGCGTTGCGGCCAGCCCGGCGTCTACCACGACGTCACCTACCACGACATCGAACAGCTCGACCCGCTGGCCCGCGTGCGCAGCTGGGACGCCTTCATCTCGCTGCGCTTCCCCGACCTGATCATGAAAGACGCGCGCGCCGGCGTGCGCATCCTGTGGTGCCAGGACGTGGTGCACGACGCGCCCCTGCACTCCTGGCTGGCCTGGGCCGACATGCTGGTCTTCGTCAGCCAGTGGCACCTGCAGGACAGCGTCGCCGCCTACCCCCAGATCGCCCCCGACTGCGACGTGGTGGTCAACAGCGCCGAGCTCTCGTTGGTGCCCGCGCAGCGTGAAGAGAGCGACCCCCCGCTGCTGGTGCACCTGTCGCGCCCCGAGCGCGGCCTGGCCGCCCTGCTGCAGGCCTGGCCCTCCATCCGGGCCCGCGTACCCGATGCGCGCCTGGGCATCGCCCGCTACCGCTCCTTCCACGAGCCGGCCGGCTCCCAGGTCGAAGCCTTCTGCCTGCGCGCCGACCAGCAGGTGCGCGCCACGGCCGGGGCCGAGCACCTGGGCAGCCTGTCCAAGCCAGATCTCTACCAGCTGCTGTCGCGCGCCGCGCTGATGGTCTACCCGGCCGAGTTCGACGAGACTTCGTGCATCGCCGCCATCGAGGCCCAGGCCTGCGGCACGCCCGTGGTGGCCGTGCGCCGCGGCGCGCTGCCCGAGACCCTGGCGCCTGGCGCCGCCGTGCTCATCGACCAGGGGCCGCGCTGGAAGCAGCGCTTCGCCGACGCCGTGGCCAGCCTGCTCTACGACCCGGCCCGCCGCCAGGCCATGGGCGCCGCGGGGCGGGAGCGCGCCCAGCAGCACAGCGCCCAGGCCGTGGCCGCCCGCTGGGAAGAGCTGATCGTCACCCGCCTGACCTGCCGTGCCGCGCGCGAGGAACCCGCCGTGCTGCGCAGCCTGGCCCGGCGGGGCGACACCGCCGCCGCCGGCGTGGAGCCGGCCCGCGCCCCCAGCAGCAGCCCCAGCCTGGCCCGCTGGCCCGGTTGGTCCGACAAGCTCTGGGCGGCCGTCATGGCGCGCCTGCCCGAGATGGGCCATGTCATCGTCAGCGGCGACCCCGCCATCGAAGAGGGCCTGGCTGCGCGCTCGGTGCTCGACACCGAGCTGCGCCCGGCCATGGTCGATGGCCTGCCGGCGTATGCCCTGCTGGACGCCGGGGGCCTGCTGGCGGCCCCGGATCGCGTCGCCCACCTGGACTGGTGCGCCCGCCAGGTGCGGCCGGGGGGCCGCGTGACGCACGTGCTGCCCGCCGCGCCCGGCGCGGTGCCCGGGCAGCGCGTCCATCCCACCTACCACGACATCACCCGCTGGTTCGGCGAGCACGCCGAGCTGGGCTGGACCGTGGAAGCCCCCTGCGAGTGGGGCGTGCCCGCGCGCTGCTGGATCGTCAGCTACCCGGCGGGCGCCCTGCAGCCGCAGCCCGACGACCTGGCCCGCAAGCGCGCGCTGACGCGGCCGGTGCCCACCGTCTCGGTCTGCATGATCGTGCGCGACGCCGCCAACACGCTGCTCACGACATTGCACTCGGTGCAGTGCATCGCCGACGAGATCCGCATCGTGGACACCGGCAGCGTGGACAGCACCCTGGCCGTGATCGACCAGTTCGCCTCCAGCAGCCGCACGCCGGTGCACGTGGCGCGGATCCCCTGGCCCCACGACTTCGCCGCGGCCCGCAACCGCTCCATCGAGGGCGCCCTGGGCGATTGGATCCTGTGGATCGACGCCGACGAGCGCCTGATAGGGGGCGAGCGCCTACGTAGGCTGCTGCAGTCCGACCACTACGAGGCCTACGCCGTCAAGCAGCACAACCACGTCTTCGACCGCGGCGCCACCAACGTGGAGATCCCCTTCCGCCTCTTCCGCAACGGCCGCGGCTACCAGTTCTTCGGCGCGGTGCACGAGCACCCCGAGCGCATCCTGAACCACGCCATCGAGCCCTGGATGCTCGCCCCCGGGGCGGACATCCTGCACTACGGCTACCTGACCGAACCCACGCGCGTGCGCAAGCTGCTGGAGCGCAACCTGGCGCTGATCAACCTGGACTTCCAGCGCTACCCCGGCCGCAAGCTCTCGGACGTGCTCTACCTGCGCGACTGCATCAACCTGTCGCGCTTCGACCTGCGCGCCGAGGGCCGCATCCGGCCCGACCACGTGCGCTGCTTGGAGGACGCGCTGGAGCGCTTCGAGCGCGTGCACTTCCCCAGCCGCGGCCGCTACTACAGCCTGGGCCGCGAGTTCTACGACCAGGGCCTGATGCTGCTGGGCCAGGGCCACAAAATAGCCGTGCACGTGGGCGGCGAAGACGCCAAGCCCCAGGTGCACTGGTTCCGCGATCCCAACGACGCCATGCTGCTGGCCGCCGAGGCGGCCCGGGCCCACTTGCAGAAGACCATGGGAGGGAAGAGATGACCCAGTGGATCACAGCCGGGCGCGCCCCGGATCCCGAGCTGCCCGCCGAACGCCTGAACCCGCGCGAGCTGGCCGAGCTGCGCCGACTCACGGGCGCGCGCGGCGCGCTGCAGGAGCAGCTGGTCATGGTGGAGCAGCAGCTGGAGCTGCTGGTGCTGTCCATCCGTGATGGTCGAGGTGTGCAGGGGCGGATCAAGGTGGATCCGCAGACCGGGATGATCGAGATCTACGAAGGAGAGGAGTAGTCATGCCCATCTGGGACATCAACGAGGTCACCAGCATCGACACTACTGACAGCCTCGCGTTCTGGGCGCCGGGCTACTTCAAGGCCAAGCAGCTGCGCGACACGCTGGAGTTCTACGCTGACTACGGTAACAGGGAGATCTCCATCCTCAAGCTGTTGGCCAACGGCGACACCCACGTCTACGGCGAGTTCGTGCTGCACGACGGCGCGATCCGCGGCTTCAACACGGTCGGGCTTAGCTGCACCGATGGCAGTTCGGACATCGTGTCCTTTCGCACGGGCCATAACGAGGGGGACGAGGTGGCGCGCATCACCAAGGATGGCGTGGTGCGGGCCTGGACGGGGTTTCGGGGTGATGGCCCCGGTATGACGGTCTCTTCGCAGGATAGGGATGATGGCTATTCGGCGATGACGTTGGAGGCTTCGGATTTCACTTTCAAGGCCTTGGATGGCGCGTCGCTGACGCAGTGGGGCTCGATGAACTTCACCAGTGGACAGAGGACCCTGAAGATCTGGGATGGCACGGATTTTCACGAGCTGACCACGAGCGCGGAGGAACACATCATCGAAGCCTGCGTCAGTGGCACCACCACCTCCGTGGAGAGGTGGGGCACGCTCAAGATCGACAGTTCATCTAGGAGGATCCTGCTCGTTGACGATGGGCAGGCTCCAGGTATTACACTCGAGA
>CAYVQL010000477.1:0-6044 GCA_964454135.1 uncultured Enterobacterales bacterium
GCCGCTGTTGTTTCAACCATCTAAGCCGCATATCGGCTTATCCAGACACAGATGCGGGGGAGGCGAAGGCGCGCATTTCCGGCTAGCTGATGAGTCTTCTCGCCAGCCCGCAGGAGGCCCCTTGCCCCGAAAGCTCTATCTCGTAGATGGTTCGAACCACGCTTTCCGGCTCTTTCACGCCATGCCGCGCCTGACTGCGGGCGGCAAGCACACTGGCGCGTTGCTGGGCTTCGCCAACCTGCTGCGCATGATCGAACAGGCCGAGCGCCCAGACTTCCTGGTGGTGGTCTTCGACCGCGGCAAGAGCTTCCGCGTGGATCTCTTCCCCGACTACAAGGGGCATCGGCCCAGCATGCCGCCGGAGCTGCGGGAGCAGTGGCCCAAGCTGCCCACGCTGGTGGAGGCCTGGGGTCACACCTGCCTGGCGGTGGAGGGCTACGAGGCGGACGATGTGATCGGCACGCTGGCGCGCCGCTTCGCCGGCCCCGAGCTGCAGGTGGCCATCGTGTCCGGCGACAAGGACTTCGCCCAGCTGGCTGACGAGAACACCCGCATCCTGGAGCTGAAGGGCAGCAAGCGCAACTGGATCGACGCGGCCTCCGTGCAGGCACGCTACGGCGTGCCCGCGACGCGCATGACGGACCTCTTGGCGCTGTGGGGCGATTCCTCGGACAACGTGCCCGGCGTGCCGGGCATCGGCCAGAAGAAGGGCGCCAACCTGCTGAGCAAGCACGGCAGCCTTGAGCAGCTGCTGGAGGCGGCGGACCAGGTGAAGGGCAAGCTGGGCGAGAACCTGCGCCGGCACCAGGAGCAGGCCCGCCTGTCCCACCGGCTGGTCACCATCGTCACGGACATGGAGCTGGGCCTGGAGCTCGAAGACCTGGCGCCCCGGCCGCGGGACGTGGGCGTGCTGCAGCGCTTCTTCGTCGAGCACCAGCTGCGCCTGCACCTGGAGCAGCTGCAGAAGGAGCACGCAGGCAAGCTGGAGCCCACGGCGGACCGCAGCGGATACCGCTGCGTGGCGAGCGCGGCCGAGCTGCGCGCCGTGGTGGCGGCTTGCCGCCAGGCGGGACGCTTCGCCTTCGACGTGGAGACCACCAGCCTGGATCCCAGGCAGGCGCAGCTGGTGGGCTGCTCGCTGTGCTGGTCCGAGCGCGACGCGGTCTACGTGCCTGTGGGCCACGTCGAGGGCCGGCAGCTGCCCCTCGACGAGGCCATGGCCCTGCTGGAGCCGCTGCTGGCCGATCCCCGGGTGGGCAAGATCGGGCAGAACCTGAAGTACGATCTGCAGGTGCTGACGGCGCTCGGCTACGTTCTCGAGGGGATCGAGGGCGACACCATGCTGGCGGACTACCTGCTCGAGACCGGGCGTGCGCGGCGCAAGCTGGACGAGATCGCCATGCGGGTGCTGGGGCACCGCATGATCAGCTACGACGAGGCCACCTTCGGCCTGCCCGAGGGTAGCGGCTTCCAGCACGTACCCATCGACAAGGCCACCACCTACGCCGCCGAGGACGCCCACGTGGTCTGGTTGCTGGATCGGGTCCTGGGACAGCGTCTGCAGGAGGAGGGCCTGGCGGACCTGTACCGCGACGTGGAGGTGCCCGTGGTGCCGGTGCTGGCAGACATGGAGCTGAATGGCATCGCCCTGGACAGCGCGGCGCTGGCGGCCCTGGGCGAGGATCTGCTGGCTCGCATCGCGGCCAAGGAAGAGGAGATCCACCGGCTGGCGGGGCACTCGTTCAACATCGCCTCGCCCAAGCAGCTGGCCGTGGTGCTCTTCGACGAGCAGGGCTTCGAGCCGATCAAGAAGACCAAGACCGGACGCTCCACCGACGCCAACACCCTGGACGCGCTGGCGGCCCGTTCGCCGGACAACCCGCTCCCCGGAGCCATCCTGGCCTATCGGGCCATGAGCAAGCTCAAGGGGACCTACGTGGACGCCCTGCCGCGGTCGGTGGGCCCGGATGGGCGCATCCGCACCTCCTTCCACCAGGCGGTGGCAGCCACGGGAAGGCTGGCCTCCATGAATCCCAACCTGCAGAACATCCCCATCCGCACTCCGGATGGGCGTCGCGTGCGCATGTGCTTCGTGCCCGCGCAGGGCCACGTCTTCCTGTCGGCCGACTACTCCCAGATCGAGCTGCGGGTGCTGGCCGACTACTGCGGCTCCGGTCCCCTGGTGGAGGCCTTCCAGCAAGGCGAGGACATCCACCGGCGCACGGCGGCGGAGGTGTTCGGGGTGATGCCCGGGCTGGTCAACAATGACCAGCGGCGGGCGGCCAAGGCGGTCAACTTCGGCATCATCTACGGCATGAGCGCCTTCAGGCTGGCCAACGAGCTGGGTATCCCCCGGGGGCGCGCCAAGCGCATCATCGACGACTACTTCCGGCACTACCCGCAGGTGAAGGCCTATGTGGAGGGTGCCATCGACCAGGCCAGGCAGCAGGGTGTGGCGGTGACGCGCTTCGGGCGCAAGCGCATGGTGCCCGACCTGCGAGCCCGCATCCGGCACGTGCGCGAAGCCGCCGAGCGCATCGCCGTGAACACGCCCATCCAGGGCACGGCCGCCGACATCATGAAGATCGCCATGGTACGCGTCTGGTGCCGGCTGCGCCGCGAGCACCCCGCCACCAGGCTGCTGCTGCAGGTGCACGACGAGCTCTTGCTCGAGGTGCCCGAGACCGAGCTGGAGGCTGTGCGGCAGGTGGTGGCCGACGAGATGACCAACGCCGCCTCGCTAGCCGTGCCGCTGGTGGTGCAGACGGCGGTGGGGCGCAACTGGGAGGAGGCACACTAGCTCTTGCGACCACGCCCACCGGGCGGGGACTCCCGCGGCTATACTGCCTGCAGGTCGTGCGGGCTCCGCTCCAGGCGAATAGGCTTGTCCAAGCGGTCCCGTGCGTGAGGCGGCCTCGCGTGGCGGGCCTTGGAGGAGCGGCATGTTCACGGCTTCCGGTTGGTCTGCAGGGCTCCCGGGCGCCCCTCGTTTCCCATGGGAGGAGGGGCTCGGCGCAATGATGGCGGCGATGGCGGCGGGTGCCCGGGGCGGTCCGCCTCCGCCCCCCGACCAGGAGGAGAGAGACCTGTCGGACACCGACCTCGTCGCGCTGGTGCAAGGCGGCGACGCCACGGCGTTCCGCGGCCTGGTGGAGCGCTTCCAGGGCCGCATCTATGCCCATGTCTACGGCATGATCCGCAACCGCGAAGATGCGCGCGATCTGACGCAGGAGACCTTCGTCAAGGCCTACCGGAACATCGCGGGCTTCAGGCGGGAGGCCAGCTTCAACACCTGGTTGTACCGGATCGCCTCCAACGTCACCATCGACCATATTCGCAAGCACAGTCGGCTCAAGACCAGCGAGTTCGATGAGGGCGTCGCCCACGGCGATGCCGGAGACGAGATCTGGGAGCCCGATCACCTGCGCCGTTCGCCCAGCCGCGACCTGGAGCGGCAGCAGCTCTACAAGCGCATCATGGACGCCATGCAGCAGCTCAATCCCCAGCAGCGCCAGGTGGTGCTGCTGAGAGAGATCGAGGGCTTCTCCTACCGCGAGATCGCCGAGACCATGGGCATACCCGAGGGCACGGTCATGAGCCGGCTCTTCTACGCCCGCAAGCGCCTGCAGCGCATCCTGCAGGATCTGCGTTGAGTAAATTCCTCCCAGCGAGCTTTCCTTTGAATGAAGCGGAGTTCCCCGCGTCCAAAAGGTCGGTAGCCGAGCACTCCCTCTCCCACCAGCCATAGCCATGTCTACGCATCTCTCAGAACAGGCGCTCGAAACTCTGCTTGAACGCTGCGAACGAGCGGTCGCAACGAAAGAGGAGTGCGAGCAGCTGGCCTCCTTGCTGCAGGAGCAGGAGCGAGAGGAGGGCTGGTGCGGC
Source organism: uncultured Enterobacterales bacterium (assembly GCA_964454135.1). Classification (GTDB taxonomy): domain Bacteria; phylum Myxococcota_A; class UBA796; order UBA796; family JAFGLY01; genus CAYVQL01. Next base: position 3,886 of record CAYVQL010000477.1, read on the forward strand.
TTCAGAGAGGAGCTGCGGCAGGGCCTCGCCCTCGAGGTGGAGGAACCCGATCTGGCCCCGCAGGCCCTGCGACAGGTGGCGCCCGATGATGCCTGGGCCCCCCTGGCGTCCGCGCTGCGCCACGAGCTGCCGCGTGCGGCTGGCTCGGCGGATCTGGCCGCCGCAGTGATGGAGCGGCTCGACGAAGATCTCGCCCTGGATGCGGCGCTGTCCGTCATGCACGAGGGCCTGCAGCGCGAGGCTGCCGGCGTCGAGCTGGCCGACAGCGTGATGGAGTCCCTGGAGCTGGATGAAGAACTGGCTGCCGCTCCCCTGGGAGCGCTGGCTGGAGCGCTGCGGCAAGAAGGAGCGCTGCGGCAGGAAAGAGCGCTGGCAGATGAGACCCTGGCCGCCGCGGCTGGCGCCTCCGTGGAGGCGGAGCGCCCCCTGCGCCGGGCCTTCGAGGCCCTCGGCGAAGGGCTGGCTCGCGAGGCCTCCAAGGGAATATCCGGCGCAGATCTGAGCGCTGCCATCATGGGAGCCCTGGAGCCCGATCCGCAGGCCGTGCTCTCGGCGCTGGTGGATGACGAGCTGAGCCTGGCCGAGCAGCGCGCCACGGCCGCCCGCCTGGCCGACGATCGGCTGGCACGTCAGCAGGTCACGGCCTTTGTGGAGCTGGGTCGGGCGCTGCGTCAGGAGCTGGCCAGAGAGACCGCGGGTGAAGACCTGAGCGCCATCTGGAGCGGCGTGGCCGCAGCCCTCGAGCTGGAGGCCGAGCGCCTGCCCCTGGCCCAGGCCCTGGCTGCCGAGGCGGCCGAGGTGGATGTGGCGGACGCGGTGATGGCGGAGATCCTGCCGCCGGCCGAGCGCGCGGTCGAGCCCGAGGTGGAGCTCATCGTCGAGCCCAGGCCCGTGCGCGCCACCGCCGGCGCGTCCCTCTTCCGCCGCTTCCACCTCCTGCCCCTCCTCGCTGCGGTAGTGGCCCTGGTGGCGGTGCTCAACGTGCTGGGGCCCGAGTACCCGGGGGTCGAGCCCATCGAGCCCGAGACCGTGGCGCTGGCCATCGAGCTGGCCGAGGTGAACAACACCGAGATCGAGGACCTGGTGGTGAGCGACAACGCCATGGTGCAGGTCTTCCAGCTCGACGAGGGCGCGCCCATGATCATCCTGATCGACGAAGATCTCGAGGCTACCGAGCCCGAAGGGGTGACGCTGTGACCCAGAGCAGGAAAGGGATGCTGGTCCATCGCCGGATGTGGTTTCTGGCCTTGCTGGCGGCCTTCGTGTTGGGCTTTCCCCTAGGAGACGCCGCTGCGCAAGCTCGCCCACGGCCGGTGCCCGCCTCGCCTGCCGCGGCCTTGCCGGACGAGCTGACGGTCAACCTGCTGGTGGTGGCCGCCACCGACAGCAAAGAGGGCGTGGATCCGCGCTTGCGTTCGCTGTCCCGGCACCTGAACTTCCTGCGCTACAAGGGCTACGTGCTGCTGGACACCCACGTGGCCGAGCTTGGTCCCAAGAGCGACACCACCTTCGAGATCGTGGGGGGGCGCAAGGTCAACGTGGCCTTGCTCAAGCACACGGCCGAGCGCGCCCAGTTCCGCATCCAGATCTACAGCCAGAACGGCAAGCTGCTGGACACGACGCTCTCGGTCAATCGCAACGGCACGTTCATCGTTGCGGGACCGCGGCACGAGGACGGCATCCTGATCCTGCCCCTGCAGGCGCGTTACTGATCCGGGCAAGCGGGCGCGGCGAGCGGTTCCCGCGACGCCGTGCTAGATATATCCGGAGTCTATCCCGACAGTCCTTGGCGCTTGTACCATCCACATCGAGGCGAACGGAAAGATGGCGACTTACGACGCGACCCTGTACGAGGATGCCTTCTGCGAGATGGAGCAGGGCCGCAAGACGGTCTATGCTCTGCTGGCCAGCGATGAGTACAGCGTGATGTCCGCTGGTGACCGGCTGGAGTTCGGCAGCTTTGGCAGCATCATGGTGGGGATGGTGCGGCGATACCCCAGCCTCGAAGCGTTGGTGGAGACCGAGGGCCACCGCAACCTGGTGCCTGGCGCCGAGACCGCGGACGAAGCCATCGCGTCCATCCGCGATGCGGACGAGTGGGACGCGGGGATCGAGAGCGAAGTGGGCGTGCTCGCGCTGCGCGTCAGGGAGACGCGGCG
>CAYVQL010000478.1:0-6004 GCA_964454135.1 uncultured Enterobacterales bacterium
CACGTCGGCGTCGCCGTCTTCGCAGTCTTCGTCGTTGTCCGCATATCCGCCGGGCTCGTAGCAAGCGGTCGTGCTGTACTGCGTATCGCCGTAGCCGTCCCCATCGCCGTCCAAGTACCAGTCCGTCGCTCCGTCCGCGTCGTCTTCGTCCGCCTCGTCGTCGCAGTCGTTGTCGATTTTGTCGCAGAGTTCCGTGGCATTCGGGTTCACTGCGGCGTCAGAGTCGTCGCAGTCGGTGTCGTCGGAGGTGTGCCCTTTGGGCTGCTCGCAGGCCTGCGTGGTGTTGTCGGCGTCGCCAAAGCTGTCGCCGTCGGCATCGGCGTACCAGTCATACTCGCCCGTGACGGAGCTGTCGTCGTCATCCGCAAAGCCATCGCAGTCCTCGTCGGTAACGTCTTCGTCGCAGATTTCGGTGGCGTCCGGATTGATGTCGGCATTGTCGTCATCGCAGTCGCTGCCTATGTAGGCGCCGCTGGCTGTCGGGTTGTCGCTGCCGTAGCCATCCTCGTCGGCGTCGGTCATGCAGAGGCTGTCGTTGGCGTCGAGCTCCGCCGCATAGGGGTGGGTTAATTCGTCGTTGTCGTCGCAATCGCTGTCGTCAGCCACGTAGCCGGTGGGCTGGTAGCAGTCGATGTCGGCGCTGTTCACATCGCCGTAGCTGTCTCCGTCGGAATCCGCGTACCAGGTGCTGACGTCGATCGCGTCGACCTCGTCGACCTCGTCGTCGCAGTCGTCGTCGTGCCCATCGCAGTACTCGTCGGCGCCGGGATTGGTGTCGGCGTCGGTGTCATCGCAGTCATCGGCGTTGTCGACGTGGCCCGTCGGCGCCTTGCATTCTTGGGTGCTGGTCGCGGAGCTGCCGTATCCGTCGCCGTCGGCGTCGAGATACCAGGTGGGGATGGTCTCATCGATGCCCTCGACGCAGTTGTTGTCCACACCGTCGCATAGTTCCGTGGCTGCCGGGTTGATCGCGGCATCGCCGTCGTCGCAGTCGCTGCCCGGTTTCACGGAATCGTCGCCGTAGCCATCGCCGTCGGCGTCGGTCAAACAGAGCTTCGGGTCGTCGTTCTCCGCTGCGCCAGGGTAGGTGTGGTCGTCGGCATCGTCGCAGTCCTCTGCGTTGCCCACGTAGCCCTTGGGCTGGCTGCATGCGTAGGTGATGTCCGAGGCGTCGCCGAATTCGTCGGTGTCGTAGTCGCGATACCAGGACAGAGCATCTTCGGCGTCGTCTTCGTCGGTCTCGCCGTCGCAGTCGTTGTCCGTCTCGTCGCAGATCTCCATGGCTGCGGGATTGATGTCCTCGACGCTGTCGTCGCAATCGTTGTCGTCCGTCACGTATCCTTCGGGCTGCTCGCAGGCTTGCGTGGGATCCGCCGCGTCTCCGTAGCCATCGCCGTCGTCGTCTTCGTAGTAGGTCGAGCCGCTGCTCTCGTCCCAGGAGTCGTCCGCGTCGTCATCGATCCCGTCGCAGTCGTCGTCGATGCCGTTGCAGACCTCTATGGCATCGGGGTGAACCTCGGCGCTGCCATCGTCGCAGTCCGTGGAGTCGGCCACGTAGCCCTCGGGCAACTGGCAGGCCCGGTAGGTGTGGTCGATGTCCCCAAAGGTGTCGCCATCCGCATCTTGATACCAGGTGAAGGCGTCCTCGGCGTCGTCCTCGTCGGCCTCGCCGTCGCAATCGTTGTCCGCCCCATCGCAGACCTCGGTAGCCTCGGGATTGGCATTCGCGTTGTCGTCGTCGCAGTCTTCGGGGGCGGTGAACCCGTCTCCGTCCTCGTCGAATGCCGGTGCGGTCGGGGGCGGGCCGCAGCTGATGACGAGAGTGAGCAGGACCGCCAGGATCGAGGTGCTGCGCATGGTGGTTCTCCGCATAAGGGTGGATTGCGAAAGGCAAAATACTATAGCACCAAGGCTGGTGGGCGACCCGCGGACCACTAGGAGATCCCACGAGGCGTCCGCGATCCGGTCCAGCCTATGTCGCTGGTGGCGATGCGCACTGCCAGCGTCGCTGCGACCGGCCAGTTCTCGCCGCTGCGGCCCGGCGCGCCGACGGGCCGTAGCCCCGCGGAAGGGGTTCCCTGCTGCGGCGCAGTCGTCGGCCGCTGCGGCCCGCGGGCTCCGGCTACGGGAATAGGTGGATTTGAACAGGAGGCATCCAGCGTTCTGACCTGCTTGGGATCTTGGCTGGGGGCCCGCTGGTTCCGGGGGTGGTCCTTGCGCAGCGCGGGGAGTGGTACGATGGGCGCTCGCCTTGGAGCCTGGATGCCCGCCTTGAACCTCCGCCCAGCCATTTCTTTCAGCAGCGGCGGCATGCTGCGCTTGGAGGAAGGCGGGACGGGGCGGTCGGGAAAGGCGGGGGGATCGGGGAGGGAGCATGGCCGGTAGCTGTTCGAGCTCCGGAAAACGCAGATACCGTCTGGTTTCCGCCTTGGGGAAAGGCGGCTTCGGCGCGGTCTATCGCGGAGAGCTTCTGGGCGCGGGCATCCAGAGGATGGTGGCCATCAAGCTGCTGAACCAGGAGTCCGCCGGCGAGGAGGACCTGGGCCAGCGGCTGCGGGACGAGGCGCGCATCCTGGCTCTGGTGAGGCACCGCGCCATCGTCCACGTGGAGGATCTGGTGACCATCCAGGGCCGCTGGGCCGTGGTGATGGAGTTCGTGGAAGGGGCCGACCTGAAGGACCTGATCGACCAGGGCCCGATTCCCCTGCGGCCCCTGTGCGAGATCGGGCTGGAGGTGGCCTCGGCGCTGCGTGTGGCGCAGCAGGCAAAAGACCCTGCCACGGGCAAGACGCTGGAGATCATCCACCGCGACATCAAGCCGGCTAACCTGCGCATCACCCCCACCGGTGACGTGAAGGTGCTCGATTTCGGCGTAGCGCAGGCCTCGTTCGAGGCGCGCGAGGCCGAGACGCGGGAGGTCTCTTTCGGCTCTGCCGGCTACTTGGCACCGGAGCGCTTCGACGGGCGCGACGTGCCCGCCTCCGATGTCTACGCCCTGGGCGTGGTCTTCTTCGAGGCTCTGAGCGGGCGCCCCCTGGGCCAGCTCTCGGTGGACTACCGCCTGCACGCCACGCAGACCAAGATGAACATGCGCGCTCTGGAGGCGGCCGTCGATGGGGGCTTCAAGCAGCGTGTGGTGCCCTTCGTGGCTCGCATGCTGGCCTACGACGCCGAGGAGCGTCCTGAGATCGGCGAGGTCGAGGCCTTCTTTCAAGATCTGCTGGCCGACGCTCCGGGTCCATGGCTGCGCAAGTGGATAACGGGAGCCCTGGCCAACGTGGTTCGCAGCGAGTCGGTGGTCTCTTCCGGCGACGTGCGGGCTGTGCGCACCAGCCGCCCCTACTTTTCGCAGAAGGTGAACGCGCCGAGCCCAACCATCGCGCCTGATGGGGGGGGGGAGGAAGCCGTCGAGGACACAGCTCCGCTGCGGGACGAAGAACCGGCTCCTCCTCCGCTGGAGACGGGTCCGCCGCCACTGGCGGACATGGCTCCCCCTGATGAGGACGAGGACGAGACCTATGTACCCGATGGTGCGCCTCTGGGCGGGGCGGAGCCCGCACGCGACGTGGCGGCGCACACCAGGGAAGACGCCCAGGAGAGCCAAGAACTCGCCGAGGATGGGGCACGATCCGACGAGGAATCCAAGGGGCGGTCACCGACGGATATCGATGATGACCAGGACGAAGAGGAGCCCAAGACCGGGATCCGCCTGGTGGGTCTGGTGAAGCCGGGCAGCAAGCCCCCGGGTGCCGAGCCAACCCCGCCGCCAGCGCCACCAACGCCGCCCGCGCCGCCGCCGCCGCCGCCCGCGCGCCGGCGCAGCCCTCTACGCGTCTTCGTGTCGCTGGGGGCGTTGTTCCTGGTCGTGGCGGCGCTCCTGGCAGGGGCGTGGGTCCTGCTGGGGGGCTCGGTCGATGATAAGGGTGGAGCCGCCGCGGACCTGGAGGAGCCGGTAGCGCCCTCGGGCGGGGCGGAGCAGCCGGGCGATGGGGGCTCCGGTGGCACCGTCGGCACCGCGCCCGCGCCCGTGCCGGACGACGATGGCGGAGGGGAGGTGCCCGGTCCGGAGCCGGATGACGAGCCCGAGCCCGAGCCCGAGCCTGGGGCAACGGAGGACGGAACCACGGGCACCGTCGTGGTGACCGGCGAGATCCTTGCGGCCCGCCTGCAAGATCCCCAGGGCAATCGCTACTCGCCGGGCGAGGTGCCGGCGGGAACCTACGACCTGGCCGTGTCTTTCCCTGGAAACACCAACGTGGCGTTGCCGGATTTCGTCGTGGTGACGGCGGGAAAGACCACCACCGTGCGCTGCGACATGATCGCGCAGAACTGCTTCTAGAGGGCGGCCAGGGCGCAGGGTCGCCGGCGAGATCAGAGCGCGAAGTAGTAGGCGCCGTAGATTTCGTAATAGCCGTCCGTGCCCTCGAAGAAGTCGGCCAGTGTCAGGCGTTCGTCCTCCAAGACGTTGCCCTTGTCGTCGATGGCCGAGGCTTGGCCGTAGTGGGTCTGGAAATCGCGGTGGAGCTTTCCATCCAGGTAGATGTCGGAGCCGAACATGTACTGGCTCTCGCTTGGCCAGTCGTCGTACCACTTGGCGAGCAAGGTCTCCAGGGCTGGCTCGACGCCACGGATGCTGATCTCGAACTCGTGCGTCAGCATATCGGAGGGATCGTCGCCCCATTCCTTGGGATCCAGGTCGTCGCAGTCGTTGTCGTCCAGCTTCGACATGGTGATGGCCCAATCCTGCCAGGCCTTCTCTGCCAGGTAGCCAGGGACGCCGACGATGTCGAAGTAGACACTGCACTTGTAGCGGCTGTCCGGGTCGTCCGAGTACTCCTGCTCCATCAAGTCGACCCTCATATAGGGCGTGATCTCACCGACGGCGCCCACGACGTTCGCAAACTCGTCGTCGATGATCCCCGCGAAGAAGCTCCAGGTCCAGTAGTAGGGTTCGAAGTAGGGATCGGCGTCGGTGTCCGCGTCGGTGTCCGCGTCGGTGTCCGCATCGGTGTCCGCATCCGTGTCCGCATCCGTGTCCGCGTCGGTGTCCGCGTCGGTGTCCGCGTCGGTATCCGCGTCGGCCTCGGTGTCTCCCCCGGGTTGCGCCAACCGGTCCTCGGCCTCTTCCAAGTGCTTGGGCCAGACCCCCAGGCAGCCTGTGGCCACCAAGGCGCTGAGCATGGTGTTGCGCATCTGCATCTGGAGACCTCCACGCTTGTCCGGAAACCTGCCCGGAGCATATCACGGCCGGTTCGGAGGAGGTGCTCTCAGGGAGAGTCGGCCTCGCAGACGAAGCAGCTCGTGTCGCCGCAGTTCTCGTCGTTCCAGGCGTAGCCCGAGTTCTGGCGCAGCTCTCCGCATTTCTCGGCCTCGTCGTAGTTGTTGGGCTCGTTGTCGGCCCAGACCGTGCCCCAGTACTGGGTGTGATCGCTCCAGCACCAGTACCTTCCGTCCAGGATCTGATACCAGCAGTACACGAAGCCCGCCTCCCCCTTCTCCTGCACCCAGAGGCCGATCCACCAGTTCTCGCAGGTGGTGTCGTACTTTGGAAGGGTGGCGACCAGCGCGTCGTGGTGTGCGCCGGAGTCGAGGCTGGCCAGGTGGTAGCCTTCGACGTCTCCGCCATCACCCTGCTCGCAGAAGCTGCGCGCCCCTTCCCAGTCGCGCTTGTCGGTGCAGAGCTGGTAGGTGGCGCTATCCAGGGTGAGCACGTCGCAGGGGCAGGTGCCGCTGTCGATGTCCCCGTCGCAGTCGTCGTCGATGCCGTTGCAGCTCTCGGTGGCCCCCGGGTAGACGCTGGAGTCCTGGTCGTCGCAGTCCGCCTTGCGGGGGTAGCCGTCCTGATCGACGTCGTCGGTCCAGGCCGTGTCGGTGTCGGCGTCCGTGTCCGCGTCGGCATCCGTGTCGGCGTCGGCGTCGCTGTCTATCGTCAGCCTCTGTTCGGCTTCGTCCATGTGGCGCGGCCAGACGCCCAGGCAGGCGATGGAGAGGCGGGGGGCGAGGA
>CAYVQL010000479.1:0-5994 GCA_964454135.1 uncultured Enterobacterales bacterium
CGGGCTGCCGGCATTGAACCCCATCCCTACGGGGAAGAGGCAGACGAGCAGTTTTCCCATAAGTTGGCGATCCCGAGGGAAGACAGGACGACGCCAACGATGCAGGACCCGGAGATGCTATTCGAAGACAACGCCAGATCGACGACCCTAACCCCTGAGAGCACTGTAGCTCCGCAGGCTTTCTTTGGTATCAACAATCCGCAGTGCTACTTCGCACCCAAGTCGTCATCTGAGGAGCGAAATGCCTACAAGTTCGGTGATCCCGAGGACGTCGTGGCCGATATCGCCAGAATGGGCGGTGGGACGGTGCGCCACATCAATGATCCCGACCTCTGTTGGGCCCATATGTTCGAAGCGGACGAAGACGAGATCCCAGCTCCGGATGTCCTCTACGAATGGCTGACGGACGAGTTGTATGAACCCTTCTCAAAGTTCACTGCTTTCCTCATCATCTGCGCGATCAACGGCGTGCGTGTCATTCCGATCCTCTTCGACGCTGGAGGGGGTAGCAGGCTCAACAACGACACCGCCGTGTATGACGACGGAAGCACCAATCCGCCCACCAACGGGGATGTTTCTGATGGCAGGCCCAGTCACCAACCTGGCATCGTGGTGCCAGCGTTCCAAGGCTGGAGTTCCTTCTACTGGAATTTCGGCGATTGTTGGCGTTTGACGGAACAAGCCCTCTATCAGCGCTACGCATTGAACGTCTATATGCCGGACGATGACCCTGAGATGGATCAGGATGCAGTGGCCTATATGCAGGAATGCGCCCGTCGCAAGTCCCTGGCCATCGCCGCGTTCGGCAAGGGAGTAGGTGAATACCTGGCTCATTTGGCTTCGGTCGCTGCAGAATACCTTGACTCGGACATCACGGATCTGATCCCCTATGTGGAGGTGGCCAACGAACTCGACTCTTTCTGGCGCGGCGGCACGGACTCCGCTCGGGAGGCGGGACGGTTCTTGGCTCTTCTTACCGGTCCCATCCACGAGGCTTTCTCGGACGCCCGTTTTCGTTTCGCGGATCTGATCATGCACTACGCTGAGGACGTCGAAAATGCGGAGGAGGATTGGCGTGCAGACACCGAGTGGCTCAAGGAAGTGCTTGAAGTGGGTCTAGAGGAGGAGGTTCAGCGCTGGAACGACAGCTTCACGATCCCCAACTATCTGGACGATCCCGATGCCTGGGAGACCTTCACTGCTTGGGCAAGCAGCGCCCAGGCCGCGGGCTTCCAATGGCCTTCGGAGAACAAGACCTACCGCACCCGCAACTTGGTACACCAAGTCGGCTTCCACCATTTCCGCCATTTCGATTATCCTCACGACGCGTACGACGACGAGACCGCCCTGGGCACCGCCATTGACCAATTCGTTGACGAAGCAGTGGCAGGTATCCGCCCGGAAGTCAGGGTGTCCTGGACATTGTCGGCGGTCAGTTTTCAGGCTGATGAACCCGAGGTCAAGACGACCGGAGGCACAGGCAGCAGTGCCGAAAACGAGCATTACAGAGGGGGTTCCCCAGGATTCCAGGCGGGCATGCTTGCTAGGCGGCTGCTCTACGCCCGGTCGTTCGCCTGCACGGTGGGAGGGCCTGATTTCGTGCTCTGGTATACCTTCATGAGCGGCGTAGCGATGTACGACGTCGGCTGGACACAGTTCACGGGGACGGGGGTGAGGAACGAGCTGTTGTCAGAAACCGTCAACTCGACCACCGAGTGGTATCTCTACGGCACCAAAATTGAGGAATTCACGCAGGGGATCCACGCTTGGAGGCGCCCGGCTTGGTTCAGCTACCGCCGCGTCTGCTGGCTCTGCAGCAAGACGAAGAGATACGAGTTGTTGTTCCAGCGCTTCAAGATGGTTTTGCTGCGCCTGACCGCTCAGGATCTCTACTCCGATCCCGAAATTTTTCACGTCGCACGGAAATACACCCATGCCTACGTCGCCTGGCTGGACGAAACCTCGACGGTATTGAAGGCTCAGTTCAGCATAAGCGAGCGAGAGCGCTCCCCTTCGCGTGACAGTACGATCCTCGGCCTTGACTATAAGCTTGTCCCTCTCGTGCCAAAGGTGGACTATGGCGGGCTTATCCTGGGTGATACCGATGAAAATGGCTATCCAGCGAAAGAGTCTGTCACATGGACAACGGAGACCACGACTTCCAGCGTTGAGCCCATTGTGGGAGGAATCCGGGTCACGGTCATGCGAGGCAGCGAGACGAACAAGGCCCCGATCTGCATCTTCACCAATGCGAAGATGGTGGGCGAGGTCACCATGGGGACTATCGTGTCCCAGCCCCCGATCCAGGTCACAGTTCATCCGTGATCGGTTTGCCGATACATAGCTTATGAATTCTGATATTTAGTCACTGCAAGTGCACCCCTCGCCGATACGCGGTTCCGGTAGGGACCTTTGGCAAGTAGAGCGAGCCCGAACCAGCCCATGTCGAGCCGTGGCAAAACTGCGCCCCTCCGCGGTGCTCACCATTGCCCCTGCGATCCCAGGAGGAGATAGGTCGCGCCGGCATAGTTTCCTCCCGTGCTCTCCGATTGCGCCAGAATGAGCAAGTCGGCTCGAACGTCGCCATCCACGTCACCGGCTCCGGAGACCGCGAATCCGGCGCCGTCACCCATCCGCTCACCTACGAACTTGGCATCCGCCCTAGTCAGGGACTGCGTGCCGCAGACAGGCCCGAACAACAGATAGGCAGCACCGGCGCCATATCCATTCGTGTGGTTGCACCAAGCTCCGACAAGAAAGTCCCTTTTGCCGTCGCCATCCACATCGCCAGCTCCAGACACGGTGAATCCCGCTTGGTCCCCCGGCTTCTCAGCGACCACTTTGCCATGGGCCGCTCTCAGCGACATATCCGCGGTGAGGGGGCCCAAGAGCAGGTAGGCCGCACCCCCATGCTCACCGCGGGTAGTCTCGGCCGGGTCGCCGATGACGATGTCCTCCAGCCCATCGCCATTGGCATCTCCCAGGACGTCAAGAGAAAAACCAGCCCAGCCTTCCGCATCCTCGCCCATGAGGACCACATCCGCGCCTCCGATGTTCATGGAGGCGCTTGGCAAGCTATGGAAGACATAGGCAGCTCCGACATCCTCGCCCCCCGTATCTGCGTTCATGGCTCCGACCAAGAAATCGTCCCTGCCATCTCCATCGAGATCGCCACCACCTGCAACCGCCCTGCCGGCTCCATCGTACTCCGCCTCCCCGTACAGCCCAATACCGGCGTCCTCCAGGCTCCAGTCGCCTAGCTCCGGTTCGAGGATCAGGAACGCACCGCCGCGCATCTCCCCTTCCGAATACGCAAAGGGCGCGCCAACAAGGATCTCCGGCAGACCGTCGCCGTCTACGTCGCCGGCTGCGGTAACGTCCTCTCCAACCCCCTCTCCCGCCGCCCCAATCCACCTCACATCCGCATCCTCCAAGGCCATGGTTCCCGAGAAAGGCCCCAGTACCAGGTAGACCATGCCAGCGCTGTATCCACCTTCGCAGTTGTTATCGTCCCCGACCAGCGCATCGGGCCAACCGTCGCCATTCACATCGCCCGGGATGGCCACCGAGCTGATGGTGCTCTCGTGGTAGGCGCGTCCTGCAGCCAAGCGCACATCCATCTGATCGTCGGGCACCGTTCCGGTCACGGGTCCGTGCACGAGCCACGCTGAGGCCACCCCGTCATCGGCCGCTGCCGTGGAGCCCACCAAGATGTCGTCAAAGCCATCCAGGTCGACGTCCCCTGCCGCCGCCATCGCGTCGCCCGCCAGCAGCTTGGCATGGGCGTGGCATAGGTCCACGAAGCCCGTGTCCGGCTCGCAGTCCGCATCGGCGTCCCCATCCGTATCGCCGTCGGTGTCAGCGTCCGCCTCCGCACCGCCTCCGCTGTACTCCTTCTTTTTGTCGCAGGCCAGCGAGGCCACGCCCAGCAGTACCAGCGTCAGCTTTACGATCATCCTCGGCATCTTCGCCTCCAAGGTCTACTCCAGCGACGTCGAAGCCGTCACACCCAGTACCAGGTAGGCTGCACCTGCGTCTTCCCCCCAGCCATCCGACCCCGGCGCGCCAACAAGCAGATCGCCCAGGCCGTCTCCGTCCATGTCCCCCACACCTGCCACAGAGAGCCCAGCTTGGTCTCCCGGGAGTTCCCCCTCCAGTCGTAGGCCGGTCGTGGCCAGAGTCAACGTGCCACTGGCCGGCCCCCGCATCACCCAGGCAGCTCCTTCTTCGTGCTCATCGGTGGCACTTCCCGCAGCGTCGATCAGCAGGTCGTCGAAACCGTCGCCATCGATGTCACCTGCACTGTCCACGCTGCTCCCCGCGAAATCCCCCGGGTTCCCGAATATGCGTGCATCGGCTTCGGGCAGGGCGACCTCTCCCGCCAGAGGACCGCGCAGCAGGTAGGCGCCGCCACTGTCCTCGCCGCCACCATCGGCGCCCCAGGCTCCGATCAGCACGTCGTCGTAGCCATCGCCGTCCACGTCCCCCGCACGGCTGCAAGAGGAGCCCGCGCGGTCGTAGCGCGCTCCTCCGATCAACTTGGCGTGCGCGTCGTTCAGCCAATACGGCACGGTCGAAGTGAAATCGGGGCTGCCCAGTATCAGATAGGAGGCGCCCGACCATTGCCCGCCCAGGCTGGAATCGGACGCTCCCACCAGGAAATCGGTCAGGCCATCGCCGTCCGTATCGCCGGCCGCGCCCACGGCATCGCCAGCCCAATCGCCGTCGTCCTCCGCCAGCCACTTGGCGTCGGCTTCGCTTAGGTTCTCGGAGGTCATAGCCGCGCTGTCGGTGTTGCCCAGCAGCAGATAGGCGGCCCCAGCGTCCTCGCCACCCTGGCTGTCCAGAAACGCGCCTACTACCAGATCTGCCAGTCCGTCGCCGTTCGTATCGCCCACACCTGCAAGGGCCGCTCCGGCCATGGCTGCGGAGTTCTCTCCGGCCCACTGAGCGCCGGCCTCCACCAGTTCGATGCTTCCACTGTTTGCTCCAGAGATTATATATACGGCGCCACCCAGCATGGGAGTGCTGGCAATGTCGAAAGCGTGCCCCACGGCGAGTTCACCTATGCCGTCCCCATTCATGTCGCCCACCCCGGCGATATCGCATCCTCCCATAGCGCAGAACGCATCGCCCCCCAAGCGCAGGTCGGCTTCGGCCAAATCCACTTGTCCACTGATGGGACCCCGAATCAGGATCGCCACCCCCCAGGCCGCCACGAGCGCATCGTCTTGTCCATCGCCATCCACGTCTCCGGCGCCAGCTACCCTGCACCCGACGGCATTGGCGGAAAACTCGCCCAGCATGGCGTCGGCTTCGGAGAGCGATAGGCTGCGGAGTGCCGCTTCGGAATCGTTCGAATCCGCAGTGTGCTCATCATCTCGCCAACAGGATCCCCCCGGCAATACCAATGCGAAGAGTAGCGCCAAGTTGATTCCCGTCGATTTCATCTTGCTCCCCAGCTACTTCCGGCTGCCGTTGAGTCCATCGTACTCGACGGTCGATGTCTCGTGAAGGGGAAAAAACCTGGATCCTCTGCATTCACCGCAAGGGCTGCGGCGTCAATCTCGCCCGGCGATAGCTCTTTCGGCCGTTCTCTTGAGTTCCCTCCCAGAGCTGACGGTCATGGCACTCAGTAGCCTGACGGGGCCTATAGCAGGACGATAAGATGGAGGAGCGAATTGCCTATGCCTACCCAATGCGCGGTTCCTCCCGAGCCGGAAGGCAGGTATACCCATGCCCCTGGTGACAAGCCAGTTCATCGTCGCCCACATGCCCAAGACCGGCGGCTGCTGGCTGATCGACTTCCTCCGCCGCACCGGCGCCGCACAGTTCATCGGTCCGGCCCACTCCCCCATCACCTGGCTGCCCGAGAGCCTTCGAGCCTCACGCGTTAGCGTTGGCGCCCTGCGCGATCCCTGGTCCTGGTACGTCTCCTGGTGTTGCGTTGCGCGCCCAGAGGCGCGTTTTTTCGTTGGCGTTGCACCGGAGGTG
>CAYVQL010000480.1:0-5947 GCA_964454135.1 uncultured Enterobacterales bacterium
GCGTCGGCTTCGCTGTCTATCGTCAGCCTCTGTTCGGCTTCGGCCATGTGGCGCGGCCAGACGCCCAGGCAGGCGATGGAGAGGCGGGGGGCGAGGAGGGGGAGGGGGCGGGGCATGGGGGGGATCATTGGTGGATGTGCGGGCTAGGAGGGGTTGGCTTCGCAGATGAAGCACTTCGTTTCAGAACATTTCTCGTCGTTCCACAGGTATTTGCGGTCTCCCCGCATCTCACCACAGTCCTCGCCATAATCGTAGTTGTTTGGCTCGTCCTTCTCCCAGCCAGTCCAACCTGAACCCCCCCAACTCGGGGTTGTGCCGTCAATCCAACACCAATTCCGTCCGTCGTTGTCGTGTTTTGCACATTTCCAGGTTTCTTTCTTCTCGTCGACGTGCAGGCCGATCCACCATTTTTCGTCGTCACATTCGCTTTTTCCTAGCGCCTTCACGATGTGACCCTGCTCGTCGGATGTGCCGATGGTCGCAAGGTGAAAAGGAAGTTGCTCGATGTACATGATGTCTTCGCAGAATGCCCTTGCGTCAGCCCATTCTACTAACTGGTTGCATAGTACGTATCCGCTCACGCCTCTTTCGACGTATTCGCATGGGCAATTTTCGTCGATCAAGTTGTCGCAGTCGTCATCGAAGCCGTTGCAATAGTCCTCTTTCCGCTCGGAGGAGCTGTGCGGGTTTTCGTCGTCGCAGTCTCCCTCGTTTTCAGTTTGCCCATCCCCGTCATTGTCAATATCGAGCGGATCGGCGTCTCCATCCGCATCCGCATCCGCATCCGCATCCGCATCCGCATCCGCATCCGCATCCGCATCCGTGTCTGCATCCGCCTCCTCGGGCGAATCAGTCTGCGCCGAATCCCTCAATCCCACCGGATCCAGGGGATTGCCGCAGCTGGCCAAGAGCGGGAACAAGACGGTCAGTACGCGAGACGAAACCAGCATTCAGCACCTCCTCGAACGGCCCACGATGTTAGCACGCCCTGCGCGCGGGTGAAAAGGGATCAACAGCCAGAATCCGGATAGACGCTTTCATCCTGGTCATCGCAGTCCAATCCCAGCGCCGGGTAGCTGGAGCTGTCGTAGCTGCCGGCCTGATACCACTCGTAGTAGCCGTCGCCGTCCAGGTCGAAGGACTCAGCGCCCTCGCCGCCGTAGAGGCCCATGTCGCTGCGGCTGCCGTCGGGATCGTAGTAGGAGGTGGAGCCGGCGTCGATGGCCGGGGAGCTGGCGTTCAGGTGCAGGTCCCAGTCCAGCGGATCGGAGGACGAGGTGTCCAAAAAGAGCGGGTCCGCGGAGATGTTGCCGTAGGCGCCGGTCAGGTCGGGCATGCCGTAGTAGTCGGTGGGGTAGTTGCCGTAGACGTCGCTGTAGTAGAACATGTAGTAGTAGCCGCCCATGTTGTAGATGGCGCCGGCGTTGCAGCTGTTGTCGCTGATGATGGTGCTGGTGAACAGCGGGTAGTAGCTGGACGAGGCGCCCTGGATTCCGAAGGCGCCGCCCGCCGTGGCCGTGTTTCCGCTGACCACGCTGTTTCTGAACTCGGGGTAGCAGGACTGGATGAACGCGCCGCCGCCGTAGGCCGCGGCGTCGTTGCCCAGCAGCGCGACGTTGGCGAACAGCGGCGTGTCCGAAGTGGAGCAGCCCAGCAGGTAGACGCCGCCCCCGTAGCTGGACGAGCTGTTGCCGCTGATGCGCGTGTTGGAGATCTGGGGCTCGGCGGCGTAGATGAAGATGCCACCGGCATAGCCGGCGCTGTTGTCGGCGATGATGGTGCTGTCGATGTAGATGTCGCTGGTGTCGATCAGCACGCCGCCGGCGTACGAGGAGGCCGTGTTGGCGCTTATGTCGCAGCTGGAGATCTGGGCCGCTCCGGCGCCGTTGAAGTAGACGCCGGCCCCGTGGCTGCCCGCGCTGTTGTCGTAGACTTCGAGACCTGCCAGGGTGGGCGCCGCGGACGAGCCCTCGACGTAGACGCCGCCGCCGTTGCTGCTGGCGGCGTTGCTCGAGACGACCAGGTCGCTCAGCATGGGGGAGGAGTCGTAGCAGTAGATGCCGCCGCCGTCGCTGGCGCTGCCGTTGGTGATAGTGAAGCCCTGCAGCCCGGCGCCGCTGCCCTCTCCGCTCTGGAAGCTGACCACGCTGCCCGCTGCGCCGCCGTCGATGGTGGTGGCGGCTGCCCCTTCCACGCCCAGGACCAGCCCCTCGAAGCCGCCGAAGTCGATGTTCTCGTAGTAGGTCCCAGCATCCACGCAGATGGTGTCACCGTCCGCTGCGGCCGAGATGGCGTTCTGGATGGTGCTGTAGTCGCTGGGCACGCTGATGGAGCATGAAGAGCAGCCGTTGTCGGGGTAGACCTCGTCGTCCCAGTCGTCGCAGTCGAGGGAGGCGTCGTAGGCCTCGCTGCCGTAGCTGCCCGGCATCCACCACTCGTAGTAGCCGTCGCCGTCGCGGTCCCAGCCATCGGCGTAGTCGCCGCCGTAGCCGCCGATGTCGCTGGTGGAGCCGTCGGGGTCGAAGATGGCGGGATCGCCGGCGTCGATCAGGGGGGAGGAGGTGCCCAGGTGCAGGTCCCAGTCCTGGGCGCTGGCGCCCGAGGTGTCGGATAGCTCGGGATCCACGTTCAGGTTGCCGCTGGTGCCTGTGGGATCGCTCATGCCGTAGTAGTCGTCGGGGGAGTTGTCCCAGACGGCGTTGTAGGTCGTGGTGATGGCGGTGGCGGAAGTGGAGAAGTAGATTCCACCGCCGTAGGCGGCGCTGTTGTCGGTGATGAGTACGTTGTCCAACGTGGCTTCGCTGCCGCTCGTGATGGCGATCCCTCCGCCGGCGCCAGCGGACTCATTGCCCACGATCGTAGCGTTGACCAGCGTGGCGACGGAGCTGTCGTTTACCCCCATGCCACCGCTCTCGGTCGTGGCCAGGTTGCCGGCCACCACGATGTTTTCGAAGTACGCCTCGGCGCCGGAGTCCACGAAGATACCCCCGCCTTTGCTGGCCTGGTTGTCGTAGAGCCCCAGGTTGGGGGCCTGGAAGATGGCGCCGGTGAAAGGCGCGACCCCCCCTCCCGCATCGCCGCATTCGTTCCCTGTGAAGACTACATTGGAAAGCGTAACCGTGATATCCCCGAAGTAGGCGCCCCCCCCGTCATCGGAGGCGTAGTTGTCGGCGATGGTGCTGTCGTGGATCTGGGGCGAGTAGCTGGAGCTGCTCCAGATGCGCACGCCACCGCCATCATCGCCCGCCTCGTTGTCGGTGATGGTCAGGTCCGTACCGACGAGTGAGCTGTAGCCGCCCCCGATGCCACCTCCGTCCAGACTGGCGTAGTTGCCGCTGATGATCAGCTGACTGAGCGTGGGGGAGGCGTAGTTGACGTAGACCCCTCCGCCGTAGCTGGAGCTGGAGCTGGCACTGCCATTCGTGAGCGTGAAACCCTGTACCAGGAAGTCCGTGGTCTCACCGCTATCGAATATGAGCACCGAGTCGCTGGCGCCGCCGTCGATGATCGTGAACTCGGCTCCCTCCACGCCCACCAGGCTGACATCCGTCCCGTCGAAGTCCAGGTTTTCGTAGTAGACACCGGGCTCCACGCAGATCATGTCGCCGCTGGCCGCGGCGGCGTAGGCCGCGGCGATGGTGGCGTGGTCGCTTGGCACCGTAATGTTGCAGTCCGAGCAGCTGTCGTCGGCCGCGCCGTCGCAGTCGTTGTCCAGCCCGTCGCAGAACTCCTGGGCGGTAGGGTAGACCGTGGCGTCGCCGTCGTCGCAGTCGGTGCTGTCGAGGACGTAGCCCGTTGGCGCGCTGCAGGCAGTGGCGGTCGTGGTGATGTCGCCGTAGCCGTCGGAGTCGGCGTCGGCGTACCAGGTCAGGGCGTCGAGGGCGTCGTCCTCGTCGGTCAGCATGTCGCAGTCGTCGTCGTCCCCGTTGCAGAGTTCCTGGCCGGCGGGGTTGATCAGCGCGTTGGAGTCGTCGCAGTCGGTGCCGGTGGGCACGTAGCCCGTGGGCTGGTCGCAGGCGGCGGTCGTGGTGAAGAGATCGCCGTAGCCATCGCTGTCGTCGTCGGCGTACCAGGTGCTGGCATCGAGCGCGTCGTCCTCGTCCGTCTCGTCGTCGCAGTCGTCGTCGTGCCCGTCGCAGTACTCGTCGGCGCCGGGATGGGTGTCGGCATCGCCGTCGTCACAGTCGCTGTCGTCCTCGACGTAGCCGGAGGGCTGGTCGCAGTCGATGTCGATGCTGTCCATGTCGCCGTACAGGTCGCCGTCGGCGTCCCGATACCAGGTGAGCGCATCGACCGCGTCGTCCTCGTCCGTCTCGCCGTCGCAGTCGTCGTCGTGCCCGTCGCAGTACTCGTCGGCGTCCGGATGGGTGTCGTCGTCGTCGTCGTCGCAGTCGCTGTGGTCTTCGAGGGGGAAGGAATCGGTGGGATCGCAGAGCGTGTTGCCCGAGGAGCTCTCGTCGCCGTAGCCGTCGCCGTCGTCGTCGGGATAGGAAGTCCGCTTCCCCTCCTCCTAGGCGCAGCGGTCGTCGAGGTCCGAAGCGCCGGCGCAGTCCTAGTCGGTGTCGAGCGCGTCGCAGATCTCGTCGGCTGCGGGGCTGATGTCCTCATCGTCGTCGTCGCAGTCGCTGTCGTCGGTGGTGGGGAGCTCGTCGCTGGCCTGGCAGAGCAAGCTGCCCGTGATGTCGTCGGCGCCGTAGCCGTCGCCGTCGTCGTCGGGGTAGTAGGCCTCCATCCCCTCCTCGGAGACGCCCGGATCTTCGTCGTCGGCCAGGCCGTTGCAGTCCTCGTCGACGTCCTCGTCGTCGCAGACCTCCACTGCGTTGGGGTTGATCTGGGGATCGTCGTCGTCGCAGTCGTTCATGGCCGTGGTGAAGCCGTCTCCGTCCAGGTCGTCGTCGGGCGTGCCCTCGTCGCAGTCGTTGTCAAGGCTGTCGTAGGGGATCTCCTCTGCATCGGGATGGACCGAGGCGTTCTCGTCGTCGCAGTCGCCTTGCAGCTCGGAGACGCCGTCTCCGTCCAGGTCGATGAACTCGCCCGTGTCTTCCTTGCTGTCGCAGGCAGCGCCGAGAGCAAAGAAGAGTAGCGCGAAGAAACGGGTTGCGTGTCGGGGCAGGGTTGGCATGGCGTCGTCCGGTTGAGCGCGAGAGAGTTGCTTGGAGAAGGGCTATCGGATTTGCTTGGGCAGGTCCGCCGACAGGACAGACGCTATTCCTCGGGTTTCACAGCTACGACCGTGTCGGCGATGAGATCGTGCAGGCAGCGTTGGTCCTGGCGGAAGATGAAGCCGCCATCGATGACAGTGAAGATGACCGTGCCAAGGGTCGGCAGACCCAGCAAAGCGAACAGGAACCAGCATACGTTGGAGATGAGCCCAATCACCACGCCGCGAAGGAAAACGAGCCGCCACCACTCGGCCTGGGCCCCGTTCGGCCGGACGATCCAGATCCCGCATCGCCACTTGCCTACGGTCTGGGCCTGCGCCACCAGCAGGTAGATCTGCATGACTCCGAACGACAAGAGGGCGATGGGGCCCAGCACCAGGATGATCACCGCCAGGATTCGCATGGAGTCGACTTCGAGCAGGGCCGCCCCCGCCACCGGAAACATGAGGGCGATGATCGCCAAGCCGCCGTCGATGGCCACCGCATTGAGGCGTGTGATTCGCTTGGCCAGCTCGAACTCCGAGGGGTCCTTTCGCTGGGCGCGCCGCTGCTGGTCGGGAGCGGTCCTGGGCCTGGGCCGAGCCTGGGCCGTGGCGGGACGCGCCGGCGTCGCGCGGGCCGGGGGTTTGGCTGCGGGCGTCGGCCCCTTGCCGTCTTGGGATTTCGTGCCGAGGTTCCCTTTGATCTTCATGGCGCCGCTCCGCTGGTGTGGGCAGATTCTACATCTATATGGGTTTGGGGTGGAAGGTGGCGCCTTCTTCTCGCGCGCCACCCCCGATGCGGAG
>CAYVQL010000481.1:0-5944 GCA_964454135.1 uncultured Enterobacterales bacterium
CGTTGTCCTCGCCGTCGCAGATCTCCGTGGCAGAGGGATTCACGGTGGCGTCGACGTCGTCGCAGTCGGTGGCGTCGGACGTGTACCCTTCAGGCTGCGCGCAGCCCGTGAGGCTGGAAGCGCTGTCACCGAAGTCGTCGCCGTCGTGATCGGCGAACCAGGTTGTGGGGTCGCTAATCGCGGGATCCTCGTCGTCCACCATGCCGTCGCAGTCGTTGTCCTGGCCGTCACAGATCTCCGGCGCCCAGGGGTACACGCTGGGGTCGGCGTCGTCGCAGTCGACGCTACTGTCGTAGCCGTCGCCGTCCGCGTCGGTCTCTTCCTGGCAGTCCGGGCTGCCCGCGCAGTCGTCGTCGTCGCAGTCGTAGAGCCCGTCCCCGTCGTTGTCGGCCCTGTCGGTGCACTCGCCGGGTTCCTTGCCCTCCCAGACGTCGTTCCCGGTATCGGCGTCCTCACAAGCGTGGATGGCGAGCAGCGCGGCTGCGCAGAGCAAGAAATGTCCGGTCGGTCTCATGCGCCTCTCTCCGTGCGGGGGGATGACAGGGGTCTGCATGGCACCCGAAGCATAGCCACAAAAGCCGGATATCGCGACCTGCAACACGCCGCCGCCGGAGCTGCGTGGCGCCGACGAGGCGAAGTGGCGAGCAGCTGCGGCCCGCATCGTCTTCCACGACGCCCCGGCCGTCGGCCGAGCGTTCATGGGGCTCCCGTCGCACCCTGCGAGCTGTGCCTCGCAAAACAACCCGACCCCAGCCTCACGATGCCGGACAACCATGGGGTGCATGGCGAGGCCCACCGAACCCCCTGCACCAGCCTACCCGCCCAGCTCCTGTCCATCTCCCGCCGGCCTCGACGCCAGTACGACCCTGACCTTGACCTTGAAGATCCGCCCGGTCGGCGGCGCGGCGTCGAGCTGTTCGCGGAACAAGGGCTCCGCGAGGAGGTGACGGCTGAGAGGGACGGTGCGCATTTCCTCCTTCTCGGAACGGCTCTTGCCGTATCTGACGGTGAGCGAGCCCGCCGCGAGGTCGAGGTCCGCTCTCTCCATCCCAAGGACTTGCCCCACCCTCAACCCCGTGAAGCGCTGGCAGATGACAGCTACCAGCACTTCGCGGCTGGCGCCCCGGTCGCGCAGGTGGCGCAGGCAAGCATCCACGTGGTGCATCTTGGGAGCGTCGGTCCGGCCGTAGGTCTTCCGCTTGGGCACGAAGCCGACGGGAGTCGCCGGGCGGGGCGGAACGCGAGGCCAGGCGGCGTGATCCTGGGGGTCGTGGTAGCCCTGGCGGCGCAGGTCATCGATCACGTCGGCGCGATACCTCTCGGCGTCGGGCTCCGTACCGTGGACCGTGTGCTGCTTCTGTCGCCACCGCCCGCGGCGGCCTTCGTCGTCACCCTGCCAGCGCTGGCGCCAGCGGACCCTCCATCGACCTGCTCCCGCGTCCTCGATGCTTGCGTTCGCCACGCTCTCCTCCAGGCTGTGTGCACGAAATGTGCACGAAACACATCAAGCGATCTGCTACGATGTCGTGCTGTAGGCACACATAGAGAATAGCATATTAACCCCGGGGACAGTTGCTATGACCGGGTGCGGCTGTCGTGATGGCGGACGTGGATCCCGTCCTGTGCGAATACTGGACGCGTCGCAGGAACCCTCACCAGCGCAACAAGCATGCGCACAGGGCGCGCCACAGCCGGTCCGCGCCCAGCGTCCGAATCAGGTCAGCAGCGCCTGCTGCGCACAGCGGCCGAAAGCAGGGATATGCTCGGCTTCGTGGCTTCTGAGAAAGGCGAGGATTGAGGCGACATCAGCGCCGGCGCGAACCAGCGCCTCGATATCGGCGATGTCCTGGCTACGTCCAGCCCTGAGCTTCATCAGGACGAGCACCTCAACGCCGACGACTGGCACCACGCCAGCCTCGCCCTGGACGAGCTCGTCCGCCAGAACCGGATCCTCTTCCGGAAGTGCCGCGATGAGGTCGATGACGCCCCACTGAAGAACGCCCGCCAGCTCATCACGGAATCTGAGAAGCGGCACTGTCGAGGTGAACGCCTCTGCTCCCACGATGAAATCCACGTCTTTCGTCGCTCGAGGATGGCCGTGCAAACCCACGGCGAGACCGCCGACGAGCGCATGCGGAACGCCGAGCTCGGTGAGCGCCGCCGATACGCGACGGGCATCGTCGAGTACCCGACGAGCCACCACCTGCTCCAAGATCCGCCAGCTACTCACTCGGACCTCGCCACGAGCGCACGCGTGCCATCTGCATATCGAAGCTCCTCGTGTTTGATGCTGTGGCGCCTCGGATCAGCGCCCTCCTCGGCCATGCGCGCCTCGTGGTCCTGCGGAACCACGAGCACAGGTGGCCTGGGACGACGGGCGGCCGGGAGCGGCGTTGCGCCCAGCGGACCCAACAGGAAGCCCGGCGGGTCCAGTGGGACGATGGCATCATCCCGGCCTGCTCGATGTAGCTCCCAGGAAGCCTGCAAGGCCATCCATGTCTCTGCGTCCATCCTGAAGAACGCGGCGAGCCGCATCGCGGTGTCGGCGCTGATCCCGCGCTTGCCCGCCAGGATGTCGGAGACGCGGGAGCGAGGCATCCGACAGCCGCGGGCCAGCGCCGCTGCCGTCAACCCAAGGGGCTCCATGTACCGCACTCGCAAGTATTCGCCGGGATGCGCTTCGCAGTGGTTCCACATACTTGTCATATACCTCAGGACATGGTGTCCTGGAAAGCAGAACAACATACATGCTGATGCTGGCCCCGTATCTGAGCGCGACTCCGGCCTTCTGTCTGCCGCACGATCGGCGCGGTGCTCGAACGGGGCTGGCCAAGATACGCCATGAAAAAGGCCCTGCAGGTGCAGTCGGAGCTCGCCAGGACCGGGCACCACAGACTGCCCATCCCTGACCTGATCATCGCTGCCGTGGCAGAAGCCAAGGGCTTGACCGTGCTCCACTACGACGCGGACTACGACCGCATCGCCGAGGTGACGGGTCAAGACGCGGAGTGGATCGTGCCTCGCCGGTCCGTCTCCTGGCCGAGCGGCCCTGCGCCCCACAGGTCCCCCATTCTGTAGTCCAGCCAGGCCCCACGTCGCAGCGGACGACCTAGACTGGTCCGTGAAGCCACGACCAAGGAGCAGCCATGCGCACGCTCACCCTGCTCACGCTCATCCAGCTCGCCGCCTGCGATCCGGACAGCAGCTCCAGCGCCGGCACGGACACCGGATCCGCCGAAGAGGCGGACACCGACACGGATGCCGACGCGGACACCGACGCAGATACGGACGCCGACACCGACGCGGACGCAGACGCGGACACGGACAGCGACACCGACGTCGACACCGATGCGGACAGCGACGGCGACGGCCTGACCGATGCCGAAGAAGCCGCCCTGGGCACGGACCCCAAAGACGCGGACAGCGACGGCGATGGCTGGGACGATGGCGAGGAGGTCGAGGGCAACACCGATCCCACCGACGCGGCGGACCACCCCTACACGGGCGGCTGGCCCTTCGACAGCTGCCGCGACTCGCTGAGCTCCAGCGGCACGAAGGTGGGAGACGTGGCGCCCGACTTCGCCCTGACCGACCAGTTCGGTGACCAGGTGCGCCTGCACGACTTCTGCGGGCAGGCAGTCTTCCTCGTGACGGGTGCATTCTGGTGACCCGCCTGTCTCCAAGAGGCCCCCGGTCCGGAGGCCACGTACCAGAAGTACCAGGACTACGGCTTCATCGTGCTGTTCGCCCTGGGAGAAGACGAGAACTACGAAGCGATCACCGAGGAGGACCTGACCACCTGGGTCGAGCACTTCGAGATCAGCCACCCCGTGCTGGCGGACCCGCACTGGGCCGAGACCGACGTGTACGACCTCGATGGCAACGAGGCAAGCCACGTGCTGCTGGCACCGGGGGCCATCTTGATGGCCGTGGACGCCATCATCACCGAGACCGACATAGAGGCTGTGCTTCCCAAGGCCTACCCATGAGGCTCCGGGCCCGGTAGCCCCGGCTCAGCGAATCACCGTGCCCGGCTCCACGTCGGCCTCCAACAGCGCCTGCACGGCTCCTGCCTCGCCGGCGGGCCCGGCTTCACCACCAGCCGCCAGCAGCATGCCGGCGGACCGCAGGACATGCGCAGCCGACCAGCCACCACGCGTTACGTCGACTGCGTTTCGGATAGTTCATTTGCGTTGCATATATTGCGATAATCTACTAAACTCCTTCAGAGGTGCCCATGCCCAGTACAGCTCTGAACCTGCCTGAAGACGCCCTCGCCATGGAGGCCAAGGACGCACTGCGGCTGCTGCGTGACCTGGAACACGGCAGGGTGGTCCAGCTCCATCCCGAAGGGAGCGAACAGAAGGTGTCCATTCCGGCCCCTGTCGTCGATCTGCTCGCGCGCATCCTGACCTACATGGCGAATGGCGACGCGGTCGCGGTGGTGCCGGTCAGGGCCGAGCTCACCACCCAGCAGGCAGCCGATCTCCTCAACGTCTCCCGCCCCCACCTTGTCAAGCTCCTGGACCGAGGCGACATCCCCTCCCGCAAAGTCGGGACGCACCGCCGCGTGCTCCTGGCCGACATTCTTGAGTACCGAAAGAGGGACCAGCAGAAGCGAAAGGCCATTCTCGACGAGCTGACACGTGAAGCTCAGGACATGGGCTTGGACTACTGATCAGGAAGTGATGAGCAGCCTATGGCCACACCGCTCGTCCTCTACGACGCCTGCGTCCTCTTTCCTCCCTCCCTGCGCGACCTGCTGCTACGAATCGCCGCCGCAGGGATCGTCCGCGCCCGCTGGACCGATCGAATCCTCGACGAGACCTTCGACAACGTCGTCGCAAAGAGGCCAGACCTCGACGTCTCCCGGCTGCGGCGCACCCGGCGGCTGATGTGCGAGGCGATTCCCGATTGCATGGTCACCGGGTACGAGCACCTCGTGGAGAGCCTCGTTCTTCCGGATCCGGACGACCGCCATGTGCTCGCCGCGGCCATCCATTGCAGCGCTCGCGTCATCGTCACCGCCAACATGCGTGATTTCCCTGCCGAGGCACTCACACCCCACGGGGTCGAGGCCCTGCATCCCGATGAATTCCTCATTGGCATCATCGAACGAGCGGGAGGAGCAGTGCGGCAAACCGTCGAGGAGCAAGCCGCTGCTCTTCGGAACCCGCCCTTGGATGTCGATGATCTCCTCGACAGGCTCTCTCGTGCAGGCCTCCCCCTTTCGGTGGTTCAGATGAGACAGCTCCGGGACTCCGGCTGACTCTCATCGATCTTGAACCGAATCACCCTGCAGCTCTGTCCAGGTCGTCGAGCCGTTCACGTGCCAGGTCGGCGGCGTAGGCCGTAGCGGCCCTGATGTCCTCTCCACGCAGAGTCGGATAGCTCGCGCGGATTTCGGCTGCGCTCAATCCGACCGCCAGGTTGTCGAGCCGAGGGCCACCGGGATGCGCGTGCCGCGAATACATGCTTGACCATGGCACAACAGAGGATCGGTGGTGATGTGGTCTCTCCAGTCCATGGCAGCTCTCCGGTGGGCATGATTGTAGCCGTCATCCGCCGACAGCGCTTCCGTTTGGTCACGGTCCACGCAGCAGCTCCATCAACCCGCCCGCCCACAGACGGCCTGCGGCTTCAGCGAATCACCATCCCCGCCTCCACATCCGCCTCCAACAGCGCCTGCGCGGCTCCTGCCTCGCCGGCGGGCCCAGCTTCACCACCGGCCGCCAGCAGCATGCCATTGGACCAGACGCCGCGCAGCTTGACCGGCTTGAGGTTGACCACCACGGCGATGCCGCGGCCCACCAGCTCCTCGGGCGCGAACCTGTCGGCGATGCCGGCCACGATGGCGCGCGGCGCCTCTTCGCCCTCGTCCGCCTTCAGCACCAGCAGCTTGTCGGCGCCGGGGTGCCGCGCGGCCTCGAGCACGCGGCCGGCG
>CAYVQL010000482.1:0-5893 GCA_964454135.1 uncultured Enterobacterales bacterium
TCCGTTCCTGCTCGTCGCTTACGGCGAGGATCCGCTGAGAGGGGTGCGCTGATGGAGCGTGAGCGCAGGTTGAATCTCTATCTGGTGGCGGCGTTGGGGCTGCTGGCGCTGGAGCTGGGGCTGCTGCTGGCGCTGGAGCTGGCGCCACGACCGGATGCCGGGGCGATTCCGGGGCAAGGGGTGGTGAATGTGACGGGGGGGGCGCCCTGAAGCTGGCGGCTCAGTAGGGCAACCTGACCAGCCACGTCGGATCCGTCGCCCGCAACATCACCCCCAGCTCGCGTAGGTCCAAGGCTCCGTTGCCATCCCAGTCGTAGTACACCAACGGTGTGGCGGGCGGAGCCACCACTTCGTACTCTTGCGGCGAGAGCCGACCATCCCCATCCTGATCCGCTGCCGCCATGATCGGCGCCACCAGCTTGGCAGGGAGGGCCTCCCTGCGGCTGAACGCCCACCACAGGGCGCAGCAGGCCAGGCCGGCAGCCAGCGCCGCGCTGGTGCCCCAGCTGATCCTCAGAGCCGCGTCTCGCAAAGCGACCTCCACAGCTCGGCGCGGCGTTCGTCCTGCCAGCTCAGCTCTCCACCCTCGTCGTCTCCCAGCCAGGCCCGGGGCGGCGCCTCGCTCTGCAGGCTCAGTTCCTGGGTGGCGTCGCGGGGCAGGATCAAGCGCCCGACGGCGCTGCGCACGGACACGTCGCCGCGCATGGACTCGGAGTAGACGGCCCTGTCGGCCTGGGGCTCCAGCAGGCTGCGTCCGCGACCAGGCCGGGCTCGCGCCCCGGCCAGGGCGGCGATGGTCTCGCCCACGTCGGCCAGGGCCACGGGAACATCGATGCGTGCGGGCTGTACGCCGGGGATGCGCAGCAGCAGGGGTACGTGCACGTTTTCGTCGTGCAGCGATAGGCGGTGGTTGAAGTGACCGTGCTCCAGCAGATCCTCGCCGTGATCGGCCAGCACGATCACCACCGTGCTCTCGTGCAAGCCCAGCTCTTCCAGGTTGTCCAGCAAGAGGCCGACGAAGAGATCGGCGTGGCGCACGGCCGCGTCGTAGCTGCCCAGCAGAAAGTCCAGGTCGGCTTCGCTCAGAGGAATGCCATCCTCGGGGCGCTCTCGCGCATGGGCCTCCAGCTCGTCGAAGGACTCGTGCGACAGGAACTGGTTTCCCCGCCCGTCGCTCACCTGCGTCGGCACGAAATCCGGGTAGAAGCGGTCGTAGAGGATGCGCTCGTAAGTCAGGGGATTCTGGGCGTGGACCAGCATGGGGCCCTGGTAGCCTGCGGCGTCCAGGCGGTGCAGCGGGCCGGCCTTGAGGTAGGGCGAGTGCGTGTCGTAGCCGTGCACGAAGAGCAGGAAGGGATCGTCGCCCGCGGCCAGCAGCTCCAGGCGCTCGAGGGCGGCCGGCACGGTCTGCTGGAACGACGAGAAATCCTGCATGGCCTGGTAGCGATGGAAGCCGGCCTGCAGGCCGAAGTGGGCCGACATATGCCCCCCTGCCACCACCGCCTCGCTGCGGTAGCCGTCCCAGGCCAGGCGGGCAGCGATGGTGGCGGCGTCGGGGGGTAGCCTGAAGCGCTCGTAGGAGAGCGCTCCCAGCTCGCTGGGGTAGCGCCCGGTGAACAGCGAAGCGTGGGAGTAGAGCGTCTCGTTGGCCTGGGCGTAGGCGCGGGTGAAGACCAGGGACTGTTGCGCCAGGCGGTCCAGGCTGGGGGTCAGCGGCAGGCCGCGGGCGTCCACAGCCCCGACGCGGTCGGCGCGGAAGGTGTCCATGGACACCACCAGGAAACTGGTGGGCGGGGCGGCTTGGCAGGCGCAGGCGAGCAGGCCGAGCAAGCCGACCAACAGTCCGGAAACGCGGCGTCGGTTCTTCTTCATGGGCGGTGCCGTAGTATATTGCAGGACCAGCCCTCGGAGCACCAGCCGTGCCCGCAAGAAACGCCCTCCTCTGCCTGGTCTTGCTGATCAATGGCGTACTGGCGCTGCTGATCGCTCAACGCTACCGCGATCTGCGCGGCGACTGGGAGCTGCACAGGGTGGCGCTGCGCAGTCAGAAGCTGCTTCAGGGGACCGATTGACCAGCACCGAAGGCCACAAGGGCATGCGCCTGGTGGAGGTGCTGGTCGTGCTGGCCCTGCTGCTGAACGCCGCGCTGGCGGTGAGCGTCGGCGTGTCGCTGGCCCTGCACTGGCCCGGCTGGACCCGGGAGCGGCAGCGGACGGCCCAGGTGCCCAGCGCGCCTTTGCCGATCCACGCCCCCGCCCCGGCCAGCGAAGCCGGAAACGCGCGGGCGGACTCCTGCCGGCGCCTGGACGACCTGCTGCGCGAGGTCAATGGCCAGCTGATCCGCAGCGGGCTGACCCAGCCCTTGAGCAACGAGCAGCTGGTGCGGCTATTGGCCGAGACCAGCTGCCAACTGGATGATCCAAAGGTCCGCGAAGCCTTGAAGAGCCTGCGGGACGCCTTCCGTGAGGCCGGCCAGGAGCCCCCTCCTGCGCTGCCTCGGCTGGAGGACTGAAACGGAGGTGCTCGTGTGCGACGCTGGTGGGAGGTGCCCATGATTCGCTTGCCCGTCTTTTTCCGCATGCTGCCCTTGCTGGTCTTGCCTTGCTCCGCTCTGGCCGCGAAGAACGTCAACGTGGAGCGTCAGATGGACCCTGGTCTGGCGAGCGACGCCGAGACGCTGGCGGTCATGGCGCGCGAGATTCCGCCGGAGTTCGCTTCGTACCCCGTAGTAGCCATGCGCAGGACGACCACGATCACCATCACCGACGACGCCATCAAGGCCGATGGCGAGGGCGGCGGGGGACGCAAGGCCTGGATCGCCGAGTGGCACGGCATCGATCGCATCCAGCACGCCAGCGGATTCGACCACGCCAACTTCTCCTTCAGCTACTCCAGGAGCGATGGCGACCTGCTGCTGCCCGAGAAGCGCCGCATTCGGCCCGATGGGAGCTACCTGCGCACCACGGTGCACGAGGTGATGGACGAGGTGGTGGACGCCGATCCCCAGCGGGCCCGCTACCGGCGCAGCCGCAAGAAGAAGTTCTCCCTGCGCGAGGTGCAGGCGGGGGATTTCACCGAAGTGCGCACCAAGGAGCACTCCACCAGGAAGATGGGCCGGGCGGGCTTCGGCGACAGCTACTGGTTCGGCGCGCTGCCCGCCCTGGAAGAGCGGATCTGCTACCAGATGAGCCCCTCGGTGCCCTTCCAGTACCAGCTGCTGGACCCGAGCGGCACGGTGGAGGTGGAGACCGAAGAGGGAGCGGACCAGAAGCGCTATTGCTTCACACGCCGCGGCCAGCCGCCGGAGATCCGCGAGGACTACAGCCCCAGCCGCGTCTATCAGACCCCGCTGCTGCGGGTGACCACCTGGGAGGATTGGGGAGGCTACGTCCGCTGGTTGCGGAAGAAATACCGCGGAAAGATGAAAGCCAACGATGAGATCCGCGCGCTGGTGCGCGACCTGACCGCCGGCCTGGACGAGCAGGAGGCCATCCGGGAGGTCTTTCACTGGGTGGCCGAGAACATCCATTACGTGCAGGCGTACTTCGAGACCGACTCCGGCTTCGTGCCGGTCAGCGCCGAGGAGGTGTTCAGGCGCCGCTATGGCGACTGCAAAGAGAAAACCGCCATGCTGATCAGCATGTTGGCCTTGCTGGATGTGCAGGCCATCCCCGCCCTGATCGCGACCCGCTCGTCGGTCGAGGCCGATCCCGATTTCCCGATGATGTACCAGTTCGGTCACATGATCACCTACCTGCCCGAGCGGGATCTCTTTCTCGATCCAGTGGCCGAGAATACGCCTTTTCCATACCTTCTGCCCATGGATCAGGACCGGCCGGTGCTGATCCTGCACGACAGGCGTGTACAGAGCGGCCGCACCCCCTGGATGGAGCCGGAGCAGGCGCAGCGCAGCAAGAGCTCGCAGGTGGAGCTGCGCATCGACGAAGCGCAGCGCAGCGTGGAGCTGATCCAGGATGCGGTCTACTCCCACACGGGACAGTACTCCGCCAAGTGGCATCGCAAGCGCATCTTCTCCGAGGAGAAGATGGAGGACTACCTGGCGAGCGACTGGTTGAGCGGGGGCATCCTGGAGAGCTGGTCCTTCGACCACGGCCTGGACGAGCTCAACAAGCCCGTGGTGCTGCGCGTGCGTTTCCGCCACAGGGCGTCGGATGTCTCCTTCGGGGAGGGCCCCCTGCCCACCCACATCATGCTGCCGGTCTACCTGGGCCTTCCGGATGACGACGACTTCTACCGCTACCCGCAACGCAGCTACCCCTACAACTGGTTCACCTGGCCCTGCCTGAGGGAGAAGAGCTACCAGCTGCGCATTCCGCAGGGCTACACCGTGGCCTACCTGCCGAAAGACCTGCGCTACGAACACCCCGATGGGATCTTCAGCTACCAGGCGAGCTTCGAGCAGGAAGGCGACCTGCTGCTGCTCAGCGAGGTGCTGCGCGTGGCGCGTCCCGTGCTCGAGGCGGAGGAGTTCCTGGCGCTGCGCCCGGTGATCGCCGAACTCTCCAGCGCGGTGGAGAACCGGCTGCTGTTGGTGCGGGAGCCCTGAGGGCTCGACCCGTCCTCGTCTGCGTCAGGGCTCCGCGGTCCGCGCCAGCCGCAAGCCCAGCACCGGCCCGGCGCCGTGATCGTGGTTCTCCTCGCGGAAGGCCGAGCGGATCAGGGAGGGATGGTTGCTGTAGCCGCCTCCGCGGGTCATGCGGGTCATGCCGGAAGCGCTGCCCCAGGGATCGGTCTCGTCGCCCGCGTAGTCCTCGCCCTCCCAGTGGTCATCGCACCACTCGTACACGTTGCCGTGGACGTCGTACAGGCCCCAGGCGTTGGGCTCCAGCTGGCCGACCGCCTGGGTGTTGGCGACGGTGGTGCCACAGTACCAGGCGATCGCGGTCAGCTGCGCGCCGTTGTCCAGCTGGAGGTCGCTGCTGCAGTTGTCCGCATCTCCGGCACCCAGGTTGCCCCCGTTCGAGTAGGTCGATGTGGTGCCGGACCGCGCGGCGTACTCCCACTCCGCTTCGGTGGGCAGGCGGTAGCCCTCGCAGACGTAGGGACTGCTATGGGCGCTGTCCAGGTCGCATACGACGGTAGAGCCTTCCCCGGTGCAGTCGTAGCAGCGCGCCAGGCCGGCCGCGTCCGAGATGGCGTTGGCGAAGGCGGCGGCCTCCCACCAGCTGAGGTTCTCTGCGGGACAGTCGCTGCATCCGCTGAATTGGCTCGGCTGGTAGCCCAGGGCGGTCTCGAACTGCTCCTGCGTCACTTCGTAGACGCCCAGCAGGAAGTCGCGGCTGAGGGTGACCTGGTGCTGGCTCTCGTGGGAGTCCCTGCCGTCTTCGTCGTTGGGGCTGCCCATGGTGAAGACCCCGGCGCAGATCCGCAGCATCTCGATGCCCTGGTGGCTGGAGACGGTCAGGCAGTCCCCGGTGTCGCCCGGGTCGTCCGTGTCGGTGTCCGCGCTCGAGTCGCCGGTGCCCGGATCGCCGGTCTCCGGAAAATTCGTCGCGTCCTCTTTCTCGCATGCCAGCAGCGGCATCAGGAGGAGCGGGATCAGGGTCAGGGCGCGCACCGGTGCTGTCGCGAGGCGGCGCGACAGGACGGAGGGCTCGGCCGTGTCTGCGAATGGGCGCACCTCACACCTCGTTGCTCGCTTGCGGGCTAGCCATTCTGCCCGTCGGACGAGCTGGTTGTCCAGCGGCGAACATCGACATTCCCTGACAGGATGGCCTGGCTCAACGGCTCCCTCTCACCCCTCCGGGCGCACGTAGACGGGATCGGCGCCGAGCTCGACGGTGGCGGTCCCGTTGGCGCATTCCGCAGTATCTTCCTGGCACCGACCATTTCCGCCGACAATGTCGGCGGAAACAGTCGGCGCCGTTTTTTT
>CAYVQL010000483.1:0-5847 GCA_964454135.1 uncultured Enterobacterales bacterium
TGAACTTGCCCACGAACTCCATCACCGCGGCGAAGACCGCGTCTTTTTCCAGGTCCTGGCCCATCTCGTGGCCTGACTTGGCGAACCAGTGGATCTCGCGATGCGTCGAGGACACGTCGCGGTAGATGAGGTTTGCCGAGATGGGGGCGATGATCTGGTCCTTCTTGGAGTGCAGCACGGCGATGGGCAGCTCGAACTGGGGCAGACGACGCAGGGTGTCGTCGGCGTAGTGCCGCAGGGAGACGAAGGACTCGGTCATGAAGCGACTGTAGTTCTCCGAGCTGCCCTGCAGGCCCTTGTCGCAGAAGGCATCGGGCGAGGGCCATTCCTTGATGAACTTGGCCAGCAGGCTGGACATGGGTGCCAGCGGATCCTTGAACTTCAACGCGGCCGCCATGGTGGCAACGCCCGCGATCTTGTCGGGATGGCGGATGCCCAGGTTGATGGCCACGAGACCACCCATGGACAGGCCTACGACCACCACCTTGTCCACCTCCTGGCACAGCTCCAGCAGGGCGGCCTCGGCGTCGTCGTACCAGTCCTGGGCGGTGACGCCCTGCAGATCCTGGTAGCGTGTGCCGTGTCCGCGCAGGACGGGCATTCGGTAGGCGATTCCCGCCTCTTCCAGGTGGGGCACCAGACCGTCCACCGTGCGCAGGCTCGAGGTGAAGCCGTGCAGCAAGAGCACGCCCAGCTTCTCGAAGCGCGGTAGCGGCGGCACGGGAACGGGCATGGGGACGTAGCTCTGGCTGTGATCCACCAGATTGGAGATGGCGTCCATCAGCTCTTCGGTCAGCCTGCGGTAGTCCTCGCGCCCGCAGTCCTCTTCCGGGTGGGCGTCGTAGCGGATGGGTTCGCCGTAGCGCACCGTCACCGGGTTGTTCTTGGGTGCGTGCAGCAGCTCCAGCCGGGGGTAGACCTCGGGCGGGAAGGACTGCCCGGTACCGGTGACGCCCACAGGAACGATGGGCACGCCCGCGGCGATGGCCATGCGCACCGCCCCGGTGTGGCCTCGCAGCAGTCCGGTGCGCGGTTGGACGGCGTGCCGCATCACGTCTTCTTCTCCCGGAATGGTGCCCTCAGGGAAGATGGCCAGGGCCTTGCCGTCCCGCAGAGACTGGATGGCCGACCGGATGCCCTTTTTGTCACCGCCGCGGCGGATGAAGGGTGAATCGGACAAGGTGATCAGGTGGCGCAAGATGGGCCAGGTCTCGAACTCGGACTTGGCCAAAAAGCGCAGGCGCCGTGGGCAGCTGGCAGCCACCACCTGCACGTCGTTCCAGCTCTGGTGGTTGATGGCGAAGAGCAGACCCCCTTCGGTGGGGACGTTCTCCAGGCCCTCAGCCCGTAGATCGTTCTGCTTCTTGTACATGGCGCCCATGCCGGTCTTGATGGCCTTGTAGGCGTGGTCGGTCACCCTGGGAAGTTGGCCGCTCAGTTTGAGCGAGCCCACGAACGCACCGATAGTCAGATCCAGTGGTTTAAGTGCTGCAAATACAACTTTCTCCCTGTTCATCACATCTCTCCCGACGATTGAATGAGGGTTCATTCAGCATAATGCGCTGCGCGGGCCGCAGCACGGCTTCTTCGGCGACGCCGCGCTCGATGACTGCCCCTTTCGCGTGTTGGAATTCCGGGCCGTTTGGCAATGACCCCTGCGGCCTCTGCGCTCTTCGCGATAGAATCAAGCCGCCGAATGATCGCGCCAGCCTAGCGACGATGGGAACCATGCGTACGCCTCCCCTCCCCCTCCTTCTCCTCCTCCCCATCACCGCCATCGCCGGATCCAGCGGGCCGGATGGGGGCGGCTACGGCTACATCGACTCGGACGAGGCCGACGGTCCGCCCTATGGCCTGCTGGACCTCTCCGGCGGCAGCGAGCTGACGCTGGCGGACGACGAGGCGCTCGAGGTGAGCTTGCCCTTCGACCTGTCCTGGTACGGTGAGACGGTCTCCAGCGCCTACGTCTCCTCCAATGGGGCCCTGTTCTTCGACACGGACCTCAGCGACTCCAGCGGCGATTGCCCCGCAACCGGGGGGACCTGGTCGGGCGTGGCCCCGTTCTGGACCGACCTGACCGGTGGCACGGTGCGCTACGACAGCTTCGGGCAGTACCCCCAGCGCGTCTTCGCCACCGAGTGGCGCGACGTGGAGCACGCCAGCTACGGCGGCCAGGGCAGCTTCCAGCTCTGGCTGCTGGAAACCAGCTCAGAGGCGGTGGTCCTGCTGGAGGATATCGACTTCGGCCATCCGGCCGTGGACGGCGGCGCTGACAGCGTCGTGGGCATCCAGGGCGTTCAAGGCGCGGGTCTGGAGTGGTCCTGCTCCGGGGGCTTGTCAGACGGCAGCGCGGCCTGGTTCTCACCCGAGGGCGCGCGGCCGGCCGGCGCCGTCCTGCTGACCGGCGAGCTGGACAATACCTGGTATGGCGAAGAGATCTACGGCTACGCCGGCAGCACGCTGGCCGCGGGAGACATCAACGGCGACGGCTTGAGCGACCTGCTGGTGGGCCAGCCCTACACCGACAAGGGCACGGCTTGGCTCATCTACGGTCCGGCAGCTTCGGGCAGCCTGCAAGATGGCACCGCAGAGCTGCAGGGCGAGTCGAGCGGCGACGTGGCCGGCAGCGCGCTGGCGCTGGGGGACGTCGACGGCGACGGCTTCGACGACCTGCTGCTGGGCGCGCCCGGCAACGACAACGCGAGCAGTGGCGCCGGCGCCGCCTACCTGCTGCTGGGTCCGGATATCTCCGGTCAGCTGTCCCTGGCCAGCGACAGCGACTGCGTGATCGAGGGTCCCTCCGACAGCGACTCGGCCGAGCTCGGCATCGGTCTGGCCCTGGGGGACCTGGACGGTGACGGCTACCAGGATCTGGCCATCGGCGCACCCGACGCCGACAATCTGGCTCGCAACGGCGGCGCGATCTTCCTCTTCTCGGGCGCGGCTCTGCCCAGCGGCACGCTCAACGCCAGCGACGCCGACGGGCTGCTGGCAGGCCCGGATCTGGGCCTGGGCATCGGGCAGGTGCTGATCCTGGGCGATGCGGACGGTGACGGGCAGGACGAGATCTTCGCCGGCGTGCCCGGCTCCGACAGCGGCGCCAGCAACGCAGGCGAGGTCTTCATGGTCCCAGGCGGCGCCCCCAGCGGCAGCTCCGACATCAGCGCCGTGGCCAGCGCCAGCTTCCTCGGCCTGGCATCCGGGGACGCCGCCGGCAGCGCCCTGGCCCTGGCCGACCTCGACGCCAGCGGCGCTGCGGACCTGCTCGTAGGCTCCCCCGGTGATGACAGCGCCATCACCGACGGCGGGATGGTCTATGTGATGCTGGACGTGGGCGGTCTGACAGGCGCCAGCGACCTGTCCACGGCCGATCTCCTGATCGAGGGCAGCGCCTCCCAGGGGCGGCTCGGCTCCGCCCTGGCCACCGGCGACCTCGACGCCGACGGCACCCCCGACATGCTGTTGTCCGCGCCCAGCGAGGACAACGACGGCATCACCTCGGCGGGCGTGGTCTATGCCTACACCAGCTTCCCCGTTGCGGCCAGCGTCAGCGCCGTCGACGCCCAGCACCAGCTGCAGGGCAGCACCAGCAGCGGCATGAACGGCACCGCCCTGGCCTTCCTCGAGGATTGGAGCGGCGACGGCTACGGCGACGTGGCCGCGAGCGCGCCCTACGTCTCGGTGGAGGGGTATACGGGCAACGGCCAGGTCACCATCTGGGGCTACTACCCCAGCTTCGAAGACGCCGATGGCGACGGCTTCGTCGGCAGCGCAGCCCAGGGGCCGGACTGCGACGACGACGACGCCGCCATCTACCCCAGCGCCGGCGAGACCGCAGGCAACCTGGCGGACGACGACTGCGACGGCTGGGTGGACGACGCGCTGCGCCCGCGCTGGCGAGAGGATTGGTGGAGCTGGGACCTGGCCGAGGAATGGGGCGATCCCGAGCCCAGCCTCTTCGACTTCGAGGACGCCGCTGCCGGTGACGATGTGAGCTCCCTCTACGCCTCCGATGGCCTGACCTTGCTGGCGGACGACCGGCTGCTGGCGGACGAAGACGTGGCGGGCAGCCCGCCTGTCGGAACGATGGGCGCGCAGCTGACCTACAGCGCCATCAACGCCATCGAGCTGTCGATGGACGACCCCATCGACGCCCTGGGCCTGAACCTGCTGGACGCCACGGGCGATTTCGAGCTCGACGCCTCCAACAGCGCCGGCAGTCTGATAGCGGGCTACGCCTTCGAGCTGCAGGGCGACAACCTGCGGGGCGGCGCCTGGGCTGGCTTCCAGTTCGCCGAGGGCGTGGACAGCGTCATCATCACCTGCACCGGCAGCGACGTCTGGGGCATCGACGAGCTGCAGCTTGTCTGGGCCGAGGACACCGACGGCGACGGCGACGGCTACACGGATCTTGAGGGAGACTGCGACGACGAGGATCCCCTGGTCAACCCCGGCGCCGAAGAAGACCTGGAGAACGGCATCGACGACGACTGCGACGGCGTGGTGGATGGCGGTAGTGTGCAGCTGTACGAGACCTACGCGGGCTGGGACCTGGCCGCAGCGCTGGACAGCCAGCAGTGGATCGACTTCGAGGATGCGGACCTGGGGGCGCTGCTTCCCGGGGAGTACGAAGCGCTCGGCCTGACGATCCTCGGCT
This sequence comes from uncultured Enterobacterales bacterium, assembly GCA_964454135.1. Taxonomy (GTDB): domain Bacteria; phylum Myxococcota_A; class UBA796; order UBA796; family JAFGLY01; genus CAYVQL01. The sequence goes on from CAYVQL010000483.1 coordinate 4,658, forward strand.
CGCCGACGGTGGCGCTGGACGTGGACGGCTCCCCTCCCCGGGATCTGCAGGCAGCCGTGGCCGCGGTGGAGGCGGGTGCGGACAGCATCGAGCTGGTCTTCGAAGAGGGCCAGCCCGCCCTGGGCCTCTACCTGCTGGACGGCGAAGCCGACTTCACCTACGAGGCCTCGGCCGACGGCGTTTCCCTGTACAGCGGTACCGTGGACCGCAGCGCCGACGACACGGCCGGCGGCCTCTTCCTGGGCCTGGTCTTCGACCTGGAGATCGACGAGCTCGTCATCACGGCGGGCGAATCTGGCGACAGCTTCGGAGCGGACGACATCGTCTTTCACGCCCTGGGCCTGGACGACGCCGACGGCGACGGCTTCACCGAGCTGGAGGGCGACTGCGACGACGGCGACGGCGCCGTCAATCCCGACGCCGAAGAGATCTGGTACGACGGCATCGACCAGGACTGCGACGCGGCCGGCGCGGTCGACGGCGCCCCTGCCGGCAACCACCAGGGGGAGGACGGCGGCGGTGACTGCGACGACAGCGACGGCGCCATCAATCCCGACGCCGAGGAGATTCACTACGACGACATCGACCAGAACTGCATCATCTACGACGAGTACGACGCCGACGGAGACGGCTACTCCTTGAGCGGCTCCTCCGTCCCGGGGCTGCTGGGTGAAGACGACTGCGACGACGGCGAAGAGGCCGTCAACCCCGACGCCGAGGAGGTCTGGTACGACGGCGTGGACAGCGACTGCGACGAAGCCAGCGACTTCGACGCCGACCAGGACGGCTACGACGCCGAGGCCTACGATGGTGAGGACTGCGATGACAGCGACGCCACCGTCAACCCCGCGGCCAGCGAAGATGTCTGCTACGACGGCGTGGACCAGGACTGCGACGACGCCAGCGAGTACGACTGCGACGAGGACGGCTACGACAGCGACCAGTACGGCGGCGATGACTGCGACGACGGCGACGCCTCCATCCATCCCGGCGCGACCGACGACCCCAGCGACGGCGTGGACAGCGACTGCGACGGCTACAGCGACTTCGACCGCGACCAGGACGGCTACGAGGGATCGCTGCATGGGGGCACGGACTGCGACGACAGCGACGCCAGCATCCACCCCGGCGCCAGCGAGATCTGCGACGACGGCGTGGACAGCGACTGCGACGGCAGCACCGACGAGCGG
>CAYVQL010000484.1:0-5834 GCA_964454135.1 uncultured Enterobacterales bacterium
GAAGGCGCGTCGCGAGGCCGCGGAGCGAGCGGCTGCGGAGAAGGCACGTCGCGAGGCCGCGGAGAGGGCGGCTGCGGAGAAGGCGCGTCGCGGGGCCGCGGAGAAGGCGCAACGCGAGGCAGAGCGGCAGACGCCGCGGGAGCCCGATGAGCCGGTGAAGCCCGAGGCCACTGTTCGTTCATCGGTGCCTTCCGCGAGCGAGCGCGCCGCGATCGCCAAGAAGATCGCCGGCATGGCGGCGGCGGAAGCGCGTCGGAAGAAGGCTGCTACCGCAGAACCGCCGGCTGTAGTAGGGGATGACGATGAGCCTCTGCCGAGGCGCGGGCTCAAGCTTGTCCTTTCCTGGGGTACGGGGATCCTGTCCCTTGGGACGGGTGTTTTCCTGCTCTTGGTATTTCTGCTGGCTGTGCTGGGTGGTGGCGCCTACTTCTACCTCGGCATTCGCGATGTGGGTGGGAAGACCCACGTCTCGGGCGATGCGCCGGCCGACGAGGAGGTGCGCGGCTACAAGATGGTGGGGATCCCGCCCGGGAGCTTCGTGATGGGCTCCTCATGGAGACCGGAGTTTCTCTTCGAAGAGCGCGCGGATGAGCTTCCCCACGAGGTGAAGCTGACTCGGGGATTCCTGCTCGGGTCCACCGAGGTGACGGAAGGGCTCTTTCAGCAGGTGATGGGCTACCTGCCGGACTACGACAGCACACGCTGTGCGGAAAACTGCGCTGCCGGCGATCTCTATTGGCGAGAGGCCATCGAGTTCTGCAATCTCCTGTCGGAGTTGGAGGGACTGGAGCCGGTCTACCAGCAGTCCGGCAATGAGGTTCGCTGGAACAGGAGTGGTGACGGCTACCGCTTGCCCACCGAAGCAGAGTGGGAGTACGCGGCGCGTGGGGGCGAGGATTTCAGCTACCCGGGTTCGGCTGTGCCTAGCGGAGTTGCAATATCCGGAATATTCCGCCCCACCCGGGTGGCTGGGCTGGCACCCAATACTTGGGGCTTGTATGACATGGCCGGGAATGTCGCGGAGTGGGTGTGGGACCTGCATGAGGAGTACCCAGATCGAGCGGTGGTGGATCCTCCGGACTCAAGCGTGACGAAGGCAGGATCCCCGAGAGTCCTTCGGGGTGGTGAGTTCAGGAGTGACGAGGAGGATCTGCGTGTCTCCTCAAGAGACAGGAGCTACCAGAGCGAATACTCTAATGACGGAGGCCTGCGGTTGGCGCGGTATCCGGTCGCTCTGCCCGCGACCGATTGGACGCAACAGCCGGTGGCAGAACGCCCACGTCATATTGTGATCAGCTTCGAACGACAGCCGGGGAGGTACCATTCTCCCAGGGTGACATGCCAGGACGGCTACCGTCAGGAGGTGCGTCATGGTTACTCCAAGACCTACGTGCCCTTCGTGCCTCAGGACGCCTGCAGCATCTTTTTCGATTGGTCTTCTGGAGGGAGCAAGTTCTCCCCAGTCTCGGGAGGCGACCATCTGACCTGCACCCCTGAGGTAGGTGACCAGGTCACCTGCCAGCACGTTGAAGACGGAGGCAGCGAGGTCGATGGCGTGCTCGAAGCCACCACCAGCGAGGGCCAGTCGCAGCCAGCGAGTTCGGGATCGGGAAGCGTAGGTTCCGTCGTTCCTGTTGGCCGCAATTCGGCAGCTTGCCGGTCATTTCTCGACAAGCTCGTCAGCCTGCCCTGCATGGGGCGCGCCGCTGGGAACGTGTTGACGCTATCCCCTTGTAGCAAAGAGCTTGACAACACAACGGCCGATCTGACCAGTCGCTACGCCTGCATGGCCGAAAACACCAAGTGCAAGGGAGGCAAGGTGAATCTCGAGGAAGCGACGGTCAAGTGCAAGATGCCCCAGCTATGAGGGAAGCTGCCCAGCGAATCACCTGCCCTCCATCCACTCCACGACCTCTGGCTTCTTCAGGCGTATCCACGCCAGTGCGCAGAGCACCATCCCAGGGATGTTCAGGCAGAAGAGTGCGACGAACAGGCCACCGGCCGCCGCCAACACTGCGCGGTCCTGGGGCTCTCCTTTTCGTACCTTGAGGCCTATGATCAGCGTCGGGACCGTTGCCGCTCCAGTCAACAGGCCGAAGAACACAAAGATCCATGCGAGCGAGAAGACCAGGCTGAGCGCTGCGGCTACGGTTATCAGCGTGCCGGCGCTCCGATAGGCCTGCGGAGCCTCTGGCCTGTCTGGCTCAACGGGAGGGTCAACAGGCGGATCGACCTGCTCTGTCTTCGTCCCCCCCGCTTTGATCTGCTGCACCAACTCGTTCGCGATGGCGGCCTTCTCCTTCGCACTCAGCTCTGAGGCCGCTTCTATTTCGTCCGGGGAAGGCTCTGACGGTTCGGGTCGCGTTGGCTCTGGTTCCGGCTCCGGCTCCGGCTTCGGCTCCGGCTTCGGCGGCGGATGGTCGAGAGGCGGTGGTGGTGGCGGTGGTGGCTGGACCGGCTCGGGCACAACGCCTGCAGTCGCCTTTTCGAATCCGTACCCATATCGTCCTGGGTCCCCCGTGTCGCAGTCCGCCCCCCCCTCTTTTATCCCTTCCAGCAGCTGCGTCCACCTGGCCATCGCTTCGAGCTGCGGCGGTCCATCGTACCGCCCTCGGGGGTGGCGCTTCGTACTGCAGTCGGCTCCACCCTGGGGCCCTGCCATCGCGCCATGCTCCTGCCCATCGGCCAGACCCTGCCCCGGAAACATGGGCTCGGGCAGCGAGTCCCTGTCGATCCTGACCGTCCGCGGCGGCAGCGATCGCTGGCCCCGTTCCTTCGTCGTCAGGGAGGACAGGCCGCCTCCCTTTTTCATCTGCAGGCGCAGTACGTCGGCGGCAGCGGTGCCGCTCCTGGGCCGGCGAGAGGCGTCTTTGTCCGTCAGCAGTGCTACTACCTTGGCCAGCCATGCCGGACAGTCGGGCCGCAGGGTGCGCACGTCGGGCAGGTCCACCCCCAGGTGCCAGCCCATCTTGGCCCCAAGAGGTCCCTTTGCGCAGGCTGGCTGCCCCACCAGCATCTCCCAGGCGATCAAGCCTGTGGCGTAGATGTCGGCGGGCGCGCCGACCTGGAGGCCCTCGAAGACCTCGGGCGCCAGGTAGTCCAGCGCGCCCTCGAACTGCCCCGTGCTCGTGGCCCTGCCGCTGTCCGCAGCGCGGGCCAGGCCGAACCCCAGGATCTTGACAGCGCCATCGGAGCAGAGGAAGAGGTTGGCGGGTTTGATGTCCTGGTGAACGATGCCGGCGTCGTGGGCGTGGCCCAGGGCTTCGAGCGTCACGCCCAGGATAGGGACCGTTTTTTCAAGTGGCAGCGCGCCCCCAGTGAGCTCGGTCTGCAGCGTGTCGCCTCGCAGCAACTCCATGACGATGGCGGGAGGGTTCTGCCCATCGATGATCAGCTCGCGAAAGCGGGCGATCCCTGGATGCACCAACTCGGAGATCGCCGAGCATTCCTGACGGAGAGCGCCCACAAAGGCCCGACTGCCAGCCAGGTGCGGCCTGACGACCTTGATGGCCACCTTCCGCTGCGGATGTACCAGATGAGCGGCGCGGTAGACCGCACCGTAGGTTCCTTCGCCGAGTAGTTCCTCAAGGCGGAAATTTTCAATCTGTTTGCCGATCATCCATTCCTCCGAGCGACGAAGCCTATCACGTTGCCGGAGCAAGAAAGCCCTTGCCTGCTCCCGCTCGCTTTCCCACGCCCCCCAACTGCGGTAGAGTCCCCGCTTCAAGGAGCGGCCATGATCGGAACACGGATCAGCCACTACAGGCTGGAGCAGAAGCTGGGCGAGGGGACCTACGGTGTGGTCTACAAGGGCGTGCACGTGCACGATCCGGTGCTACAGGCCGCGGTCAAGGTGGTGCATCCGGGATTGGCGGGGGACGCGGAGTTCGTAGAGTCTCTGCGGCGCGAGTGCCGGGCGCTCTATCAGCTGCAGCATCCCGGCATCGTGGGCTTCCGCGAGCTGGTGTTGGGCGAGGGTGCGCCGGCCATGGTCCTTGAGTTGTTGGACGGCCAAGACCTGGTCTTCACGGTGTCTGCCGGACCTGCGGACATCGACCGCACCGTGGAGATCCTGCTGGCGCTGCTGGAAGCCCTGGCCTACGCCCACGGCAAGGGCATGGTCCACCGGGACATCAAGCCCAGCAACATCCAGATCTGTTCTGATGGGCGCATCAAGCTGCTGGACTTCGGTATCGCCCGCGCCGCCGACGGCAGCCAGGCCACAAAGACGGGGCAGATCCAGGGGACCCTGGACTACCTGGCGCCCGAGGTCTTTCACGGGCAGTCCGCCACGGAGGCGGCGGACGTCTACGCCTCCGGGCTGGTGGCGTGGGAGCTGCTGGCTGGGCGAGCAGCTTGCGCCGACGGCCCTTTGGGGGCCAAGATGGGTTGGCATATGGGCGTGGGTCCGGAGGATGTGCGCACGGTACGTCCTGATTGCCCGGCCTGGCTTGCGGAGTGTGTCGCCACGCTGACCAGCAAGGAGTTCGAGCAGCGTCCGGCTGATGGGTCGGCAGCGCTGGCCCTGGTGGTGGAGGCCGGTCGCCGGGCCGGGGCCATCACGGGTTCGTGGGAGGCGGCTGCGGGCTCGCTGCCGCCGGGGGCGAAGGTGGCGGAGACATCTCCACCCACGGGCGGGCCGACGCTGGCGCCTCCAGCCGACATGGAAACGGGGATCCCGGATGGTGCGAGAGCGGAGGAGGCTCCGCGTTCAAAGAAGCGGAGGTACATCCTGTCATGCCTGCTCGCATTTCTCCTGGCCTGGGCATTCCTCATCTGCAGCGGGGCCTTGTTCAGCACTTGTGGTGGGGATGACGATCCCGAGGGGGAGGAGACGCTGCTCCAGGAGCATGAATACGAACTGGTGGAGATCAAGGCGGGGAGCTTCGTCATGGGCAGCCCAGCTGACGAGGAGGGCAGGGGCGAGGACGAGGTGGAGCACTTCGTCAAGATCAGCAGGCCCTTCATGTTGGCGAAGCACGAAGTCCATCAGAAGCTCTACAAGGCCGTGATGGGTACGAATCCTTCCGCGTATACGAACAGGTTCAGTGACTACGCATTGGAGAACCTGTCCTGGTTTGAAGCCATCACTTTCTGCAATGAGCTCTCCAGGATCGAAGGTCGGACGCCAGCCTACGAGATCGGCGGCGCAGAGGTATTGTGGAACAGGGAGGCGGATGGCTATCGGTTGCCCTCCGAGGCGGAGTGGGAGTACGCGGCACGCGCGGGGACCAAGATGAGGTTTTCTGGGTCAAATAGGGCGGATTCCATCTACCATGTGTACGACGGATTGCTGTCTGTCGAATCTAACCAAGGATGGGTTTCTGCAAAGAAAGCCAACGCCTGGGGCCTCAAGAACATGTCCGGCAACGTATCGGAGTGGGTTTGGGACTGGTATGGGCCCTATGACACGGACACCATAGGTGATCCGGACGGTCCCTCCACCGGGGAAGCTCGCGTGCATCGCGGAGGATCGTACAAGACCGAGGAAGACGGCATCCGCGTAGCCGCCCGCGCTTCGGCTAGCCCGCATTCCAGCAGTGGGGAGATCGGGTTGCGCATCGCCCGCAGTCTACCCGCGGAAGCTCGGGGAGGTGAAGAGCCTGAGTCTGCGGAAGACAAGGTGACTCCTTTCGAGGCCGAGCCCTCCGCCGAGTGAGCTCGATGGCGGGAGATGAGCCCTGTGGCCAGCATCGGGAGAGGACAGCAGCTCCGTGCATTGCGCGTCTGCGTCAACTTCGTCGGCTCGATTCTGGCTCGGCGCTTGCTGTCGGCATCGTAGGGCATGCCCGGCCCGGCCACCCCGTGAGGGAGGGAGAGCGGGGGGGGTGGGA
>CAYVQL010000485.1:0-5803 GCA_964454135.1 uncultured Enterobacterales bacterium
CCGAGGAGATCCCCTACGACGACATCGACCAGGACTGCGATGGCGCTGACCTGACAGACGTCGACGGCGACGGCTACGAGGCCGAGGAGGTGGACGGCGACGATTGCGACGACGAGGATGCCACGGCCTACCCCGACGCGCCTGAGCTGGCCGACGATGGCGCGGACAACGACTGCGACGGCCGGATCGACGAGTACCTGGTCTGCGCCGATGGCACGGGCGACTTCACCACAGTCCAAGATGGCATCGACGGGGTGCCAAACGGTGCGATCCTGGAGCTCTGCCCGGGCACCTACGAGGAGAACATCACCTTGGCCGATCAGGCAGTCAACATCGAGGGCGGGGGGGACGAACCTGCAGATGTGATCCTACGGGGCGTGGCCAACGGCCACATCACCCTGGGCGAGGGCTATGTGCGCCTCTACTGGTTGGCCATGGAGCCCCGCGAGGGCGGTGGCGGAAAGGCCTTCAGCGGAATGGGCAACATGACGACGCTGAAGATGGACACGGTGGATCTATGTTCGCCCAGCGAGAAGTACAACAGCTTGCTCGAGGGCAGCGGCATGGAAGACGTCGCCATCGAGATCACGCGCTGCCATCTCTGCTACGACGAGGGCGATCCTGTCTTCGCATACGTGCATTTTGATGGAGCCTATCGCTTCACGATGTCGCGGTGCGTGGTAGAGCTCGGGGAGACCCCGACTGACTACTACTATAGGTTCGTTGGGGGAACGGGCACCCTCGAGTTCAGCAACAACATCTTCACGGGCGGATCCATGCAGTTGGGCCTATCGGAGCATGATTCAGCCCTTCTGAAAATAGAGAACAACACTTACGCGGAGATCTCACATTTCTTTGTCGGCGCAGCCTGGTCCGACAGTTGGTGCGCCGAATCATGGCCTTATACGGTGCGTATCAGAGGTAACATCTTCAGTGGATTAGTTGCCCCCTACGGTCTTTGGTCGGCATTCCAGGTGTCTGACGTTTTGGGCCTTGCCGATCTCAATCCCGACAGCTTCGAGGCCAATGTTCTGTGGGACGTCGATGGAAACTACGGCTCGCATGAACTGGTCACCTGCTACACGGCTATCTCCACTTCAGACACGGAGAACGTCTCCGCTTTCATGGAGGCCGGCTCGATCATCCAAGATCCGCTCTTCGTCTACGACCCCGGCATGGGCTCCTACGCCCTCGACCCGGCCAGCCCTGCCATCGACGCCGGCTCCGGCGACCCCGATCCCGACGGCTCCCCCAACGACATCGGCGCCTTCGGGGGGCCTGACGGCGACTGGTATCTGGAGGTGCCGTGGGTGTTGCCGTGAGCCATGGAGCCGAGAGCAGGGCAAGCAAAGCAGCGCCTTGCTGGTGGCGCCTTCTTCAGCGCCGGTGGCCCTGTGCAGCTACGGATCTGGCCCTGTTCTGTGTCCTTGCCTGCTGCTCTTGCGGTGATGAGAACTGGCTGGAATTCGATGTACCATCGAGTTTCTTCGGCCCAGGAATTGCCATCGCCGATGGAGAGAAGACCACCCACGTCACCTGGGATGGGAGCGCCGAGATACCGCAGGCCCTCATGGATGAGCTTGTGATCCTTGGGCCGGAAGTCACTCCCGATGAAGCGGGCGCTCTGTACGCGGCATACGGCATCGAGACCACTCCACAGCCCTACGGAGCAATAAGCGGTCAGACGGTCTACGCCTCCATCGATGGCTTCATGGTTGAATGGGGCGGTGCTGGACCATTCCCGCCAGGTAATCTCGAGTCGTCCTTTCACCCCTATCTTTGGCTCTTCGAGACGCAATACCCCACAGAAGCTCCCATCATCGATCAGTACGCAACGCTATCGTCGGACATGGTCAAGGAGTGTAACGAGGAGGACTTCGACTACGCGGCTCACCCCTACTACCCTTTGTGGCTCGGGGAAGAGACGGACTACCAGCTGCTGTTCGCCTACTTCTACTGCGCTGCCGGGAAATAGATAGGGGGCGGGCACTTGGCCGCGCGCCAGCGCCGATCTCTCAACGCAGCAGGCGCACCTCCCCCACCTCAAAGTACCTCACCACCCTCTTCCCGCAGCGCCTCTCCCCCGCCACCTTCAGCTTCCCCTCCCGCACCAGCCTGCTCACCTTGCTGGCGCTGCAGCCCAGGGCGTCGCGCACATCCGCCGCTGTGAGAAATCCCTCGGCCCGGATCTCGTCCACGATCCTCTGCATGGCGCTCCTGCCATGCCCGGGCAGGTGGAGCGGCAACCCCTTGGAGCGGTGCTGTGGCCTGACTGCGATGGCCCCGCCGCAGCCGCAGGCGCACCTGGGATCCTTGGCCCGCTCGCGCTCCACCCAGGCCTCGGCGCTCTCATCCGGCGACGCGCCGCCCTCCAGCGTCATCCTGGCGGTGGCCACCAGGCGCCGTCCGGTCCGCCCCGAGAGGTCCGCGGGATCGAGGACCAGCGACACTCGCACCCGGAAGCGGTCCATCACCTCCACCCGCAGATCGTGCCTCTCGCGCAGCAGGGCTGCGAACCGGTCCAGCCCGTCGCCGTCTTTGAGGTGGATCGCGAGGTCGCGGCACCACTCCTCCACCGCCCTGCGTGACACCGCCTTGGGCAGCTCGATCACCTGGCAGCGCAAAGATTCCGATTCCTGTCGAAGTTCAGCCAGCCTACGCCGCAGCTCGATCACGCGATCCATGGCCGCGCGCTCGTCCTCCGAGCCCGGCTCGGTGTCCTCCAGCAGCAGGTAGTAGCGCTCCTGGGCGCTCTCAAACCGCGCGATCTGGCGCTCGACCAGCTCCACCCGCTCGCGATGGGGCGCCTGATCTCGAACGGCCTGGCGCGCCACGGCTGCCAGGTAGGCATGCACCTGCTCGGGATGCCCCAGCAGCTCGGCCAGCACCTGCCTGACCGCGCCCTCAGCCACCTCCGCGCGGATGATGGGCGCGTCGCAGCCGCCCAGCTCGGGCTTGGGGCCGCCGGCCGTCCGCCTGCGGCAGGCATAGTAGACGACGCCGCGGTCGAGGCCGCCGCTCTTGCCGCTGACCACGTGGCCCCTCGGGCAGAAGACCGCACCGGTGAGGGGGTAGCCGGTCGTCGAGGCCGTTCTCGCGCGCTTCATCTTCCTCCCCGTCTTGCGCCGTCGCTCGGCCTTGTCCCAGAGCTCTCGATCCACGATGGCATCGTGCTTGCCCTTGTGGCGCTCCTGCTCGCAGATCGGCGCCTTCTTCTTCGAACCGGCCAGGTAGGCCTTCTCGTCGTAGGTCACCCAGCCGGCCATCTTGGGATCGGCCAGCAGCTTGGCCACCTTCCTGGCCCGCCACCAGGCGCCCTCGCGCGTGCGATGGCCCAGGGCGTTCAGGCGTCTGGCGATGCGCACCGTACCCAGGCGCTCCTCGACGTAGAGGCGGTAGATCTCGCGCACCACCTCGGCCTCGTCATCGTCGATGTAGATGCGCCCGGTGACCGGGATGGCGCGCTGGGCTTCCTCGCGGGCGCACTCCTCGCGGGTGCAATCCTTTTTTGGAGGGTCTTTGTAGATGCACTCCCCGCGGACGCACTCCTCGCGAGCCTCCTGCTCATCAGGGGGCTCACGCCGGGCCAGCAGCTCGCGCCTGAGCCGTGCCTGACTGGTGCAGCCGTAGGGTGCGGGGCGGGTGCACCAGCCCTGATGGGCGTGCAGGCGGTGAGCCTCCCGCACCCCTCACCGTCGCGCTCCACTTCGAAGACACCAACCATGGCTTGATCGCAGCTGCCCCGACGGCCTGCGGCCGACCGCGAAGCTGATCAAGGCATACCTATCTAATGCGGACAAAAGCCGACCGCTTGCGGCCAGAAATATCTTGCTTCCCAAACTCCCCGCAGTTATGTTCCACTTCATCCGACATGCTTTAGAGTCAACGAACAAAGCGCATATACATCAACGAAAAGCCGCCGGGACGCCTGCTCGATCCAGAGTGGCCGCAATCCGCGATCGGAAGAAAACATGTGTGATGACTGCATTCCGAACTCCAGCTCGAGCCCCGACCGTCAGCCCGCATCCGAGGGCGCGACGGAAGCACCCGGCACCCTCACCCAAGCCAAAGAGCTGCACGAACGCCTACGCAAGGCGGTCCGGATCGAACGCCGCGCCATCAGGGAGATCGCCCTGGGCCTGGCCGAGATGAACCGCTCGCAGCTCTACAAGGAACTCGGCTACGCCGGCCTCGTGGAGTACGGCGAGCAGGCGTTCGGCTTCTCCTCGCGCAAGATCCATCAGTTGGCCCTGTTGGGCCGCCGCCTGCCCGAGCTCCCCGCGCTGGACTTGGCGCTGTGCACTGGCGCCCTGGGTTGGACCAAGGCGCGCACCGTCAGCCAGGTCGCCACGCCAGAAACGGTCCTGGCCTGGGTGGAGCGCGCCATGCAGGTCACCAGCCGGGAGCTGGAGGATCTCGCCGTCGACGCCCGCCTGGGTGACCCGCCGCCCGACGCGGAAGAGGACTGGCAACCCCCACGCCACGTCTGGGCCAAGTTCCGCCTGGACGTCTTCCACTTCGAGCGCCTGATGCAAGCGCTGAACTCAGTCCGTCAGCACCTGGGCGATGCCGATATGTCGTCCAGCCAGCTGCTGCTCTTCTTGGCCGAGCGCTGGCTGGACGAGGAGCGCGAGGAGGAGGGGCCCGCGGATTCCGAGGCCACCCCCGCACACGTGTGCGAGGAGAGCGCGTCTGCGGACACGCCGCAGGAGCTGACCCCGGTGACCGAGAAGGCGGCCGAGACGGATCCCGTCCGAGCGGAAGAGGCCAAGGAAGAGCCTTCTCCCCAACCCCGCAACGCTGCGAACACCCACCAGCCCATCCACTACCGCATCGTTGAACACCGCTGCCCCTCCTGCGAGAAGGCCTGGACCGAGACCCTGGCCGGCAGGATCGAGATGGACGCCCGGACCCGCGCCCTGGCCGAGTGCGACGCCGAGGTCGTGGCCGGCGACGACAGCGCCGGCACTCCTGGCCACCTCATTCGCACCATCCCACCTGCCACCCGGCGTGCCGTGTTCATCCGAGACAAGGGCCGCTGCACGGTGCCTGGCTGCCGCAACCACAGGCACCTGGAATTGCACCATATCAAGCACTATTCCCGCAAGGGCTCGCACGATCCATCGAATCTCGTCTTGATATGTTCAACGCATCACGGACTGGTGCACCGAGACGTGCTGCGCGTGACCCGTGAGCCCGACGGCACGCTGCGCTGGGAGCGCGGCTTCGGCGAGCCCCTGGGCGTCGTGGTCAAGTTCTGGCAGGAGCAGGCCGAGTTGGACCATGGCAACCTGGAACAGTTCGTCGGGCCGCCGGGCAGCTGGCCCTGCATCGAAGGCTATTGGCCGGGGCTCGAGCCGCCAGTGGGCCTGCTCCAGCCCCATCAGGATGGCGCGCAGCCGGAACCGGGCCAAGCTGAGGAGTCTGCCGCCTCATCGGCACACGTGTGCGACGAGAGACCGACCGCCCTCTCCATCAAGCGACGCTACCCGCGAGGTAGGCAGCTCTTCCGCATTGGCGACGAGCAGAGGATGGCGCCTCCCTGGCTGGCGCCTGGCATTCGGGCCTGACCGGTCTGCGGCTCGTCGAGAGCAGGTCCAAGACCTGCGACACCGGATATCCATGAGGTGCATGGAGAGGCCTGCGGTAGCTGCAGGTGGCGGGCCGCCTTGCCAGGGTGGGCGTAGTCGGGTGTCTGCGGGCGTGCCCTCCCGGGTCGTCTGGGACACCGATGGGCGCGTCGGCGAGGGCAACGTAGCGCTGGAGACACCGGATATCCATGAGGTGCATGGAGAGGCCTGCG
>CAYVQL010000486.1:0-5801 GCA_964454135.1 uncultured Enterobacterales bacterium
TGTCGTAGAAGGCCAGCAGGGCCTGCAGGGTGGTGCGGATGTCGTTGAACTGGATCTCGCGGGCGTGCAGGGAGCGTCCCGAGGTCTGGATGTGGTACTTGAGCTTCTGCGAGCGGCTGCCGCCGCCGTACATGCGGTCGATGACGATGGCCCAGATGCGGCGCGCCACGCGGCCCATCACCGTGTACTCGGGATCCACGCCCACAGAGAAGAAATACGACAGGTTGGGCGCGAACGCGTCGATGTGCATGCCGCGCGCCAGGTAGTACTCCACGTAGGTGAAGCCGTTTGCCAGCGTAAACGCCAGCTGGGAGATGGGATTGGCCCCGGCCTCGGCGATGTGGTAGCCGCTGATGGACACCGAGTAGTAGTTGCGAACCTTGTTCTCGACGAAGTACTCCTGGATGTCGCCCATCATCTTGAGGGCGAACTCGGTGGAGAAGATGCAGGTGTTCTGGCCCTGATCCTCTTTCAGGATGTCGGCCTGCACCGTGCCGCGCACATGCCCCAGGGTCATGGCGCGGATCTGGGCGCCCTCTTCCTCGTCAGGGGCGCGGCCCTGCTCGGCCTCGAACTTCTCCAGCTGCTGATCGATGGCCATGTTCAGGTACATGGCCAGCAGGATGGGCGCCGGACCGTTGACCGTCATGGACACCGAGGTCAGGGGGTGGCAGAGGTCGAAGCCGCCGTAGAGGATCTTCATGTCGTCAAGGTGAGGCACGGACACGCCGCTCTCGCCCACCTTGCCCCAGATGTCGGGGCGCTCATCCGGATCTTCGCCGTAGAGGGTGGCCGAGTCGAAGGCCGTGGACAGGCGGTGGGCCTGCTCGCCCTCGCAGAGGAAGTGAAAGCGCCTGTTGGTGCGCGCCGGCCCGCCTTCGCCGGCGAACATGCGCTTGGGATCCTCGAAGGTCCGCTTCAGCGGGAAGACCCCGGCCGTGAAGGGGAAGTGGCCGGGCAGGTTCTCTTGCAAGCCCCAGCGCAGCAGATCGCCCTGGTCCGAAAAACGCGGCAAGGCCACGCGGGGCACCATGGTATGGGCCAGGCTCTCCACGCGCAGGGGCTGGCGGAACTCCTTGCCCCGCACCTGGTAGACGTACTCCTCGCCGGACCAGGCCTGCTTCATGGCGGGCCAGGCCTCGAGCCAGGCGCGGGCGCGGGGATCCATCTCATCGCGCAGGGCAGCGGCCCGCTGGCGCAGCGCCTCGGCCTCGACGCCTTCCAGCTCCTCGGCGGCGCCTTCGAGGTGGCCGGCACGGCGGGCCAGGTCGGCCTGGGCCTGGGCCCAGGCGTGGTAGCTGCGCACCGTGGCCGCGATCTCGCCCAGGTAGCGCTCGCGGTCGGGAGGGATGATGGTGCGCCGCGGCGGGGTGGCCCGGGTGGCCGGGCGCTCCACGCCGGAGGGGTAGGTGTGGCCCGTGCGCGCCTGCAGCTTGTCCAACAGGAAGCGGTACAGGGCATTGACGCCCGGATCGTGGAACTGGCTGGCGATGGTGGCGAAGACCGGCAGTTGATCGTCGGGGCAGGCGAAGTCCTCCAGCTCGCGGCGCAGCTGCTTGCGCACGTCGCGCAGGGCGTCTTCGCCGCCCAGGCGCTCGAACTTGTTGAGCACCACGGCGTCGGCGCAGCCCAGCATCTCGATCTTCTCCAGCTGGCTGGAGGCGCCGTACTCGGGGGTCATGACGTACAGGGAGATGTCGGCCACGTCCACGATGTCCGAGTCGCCCTGGCCGATGCCCGAGGTCTCCACCAGCACCAGGTCGAAGCCGGCCAGCTTGCAGACCTTGATGCCGTCGAGCACCGCCTCGGAGAGCTCGCCCTTGCGGCCGCGGGTGGCGAAGCTGCGCAGGTAGCAGCCCTGACCCCCGATGGCGTTCATGCGGATGCGGTCGCCCAGCAGGGCGCCACCGGTGCGCTTGCGGGAGGGGTCCACCGCCAGGATGGCCACGCGGTGTTCGGGGAAATCGGCGCGGTAGCGGCGCACCAACTCGTCCAGCAGCGAGGACTTGCCCGCGCCGCCGGTGCCTGTCAGGCCCACCACGGGGATCTCGTCGGTCTCATCCACGCTGTCGATGGCGGCCCGCAGGTCCAGGGGCACCACGCCGCTCTGCTCCACCTCGCCCTCCACCAGGGTCAGGGCGCGGGCCAGGGCCGTGATCTGGCCCTCCTGCAGGTCCTGGCGAGTGAAGCCGGACTCGGCGTAGAGATCCTGGTCGCAGCGCGAGATCAGATCCTGGATGATGCCCACCAGGCCCATGCGGCGCCCGTCTTCCGGGCTGTAGATGCGCTCGATGCCGTAGGCGTGCAGCTCGCGTTGCTCGTCGGGCACGATCACGCCGCCGCCTCCGCCGAAGATCTTGATATGCCCGGCACCGGCCTTCACCAGCATGTCGCGCATATACTTGAAGAACTCCATATGCCCGCCCTGGTAGGAGCTGACGCAGATGCCGTGGGCGTCCTCCTCGATGGCGGCCTCGACCACGTCGCCCACGGAGCGGTTGTGGGCCAGGTGGATCACCTCGGCGCCAGCCGACTGCAGGATGCGGCGGATGATGTTGATCGAGGCGTCGTGGCCGTCGAAGAGGGCGGCGGCGGTGACCAGGCGGACGTTGCTGGATGCTGGGCGCATGGGGGGGACCTCGTCTGAGGATTCAAGAGCCGTTTCCTAGCCCATGGGCGCACGGCCGCCCAGCGCAGCGCACCCGGGATTGCGCGCGGTCAGGGCCTCAGGGCAGGACAAAGCGCGTCACGACCCCCTTGTGGTCCGAGACCACGGGCAACGTCGTGCCGTCGAAGACCAGCTGCGAGACGTAGTTGCTGGCATCCTCTGACAGCTCCCATCCCTCGCCCGCCAGCACGTAGTCGATGCGATCCTCGCCATCGAGCTGGGTGCTGTCGTAGAAGCCCTCGGGATTGGCCATGCCATAGGTGTCCATCAGCCGGAAGGGATCGGGGCCGGTCCAGAGTTGGTAGGCCTGGCTGCCGGCCGGCACGTTCAGGTCGCCCACCAGCAGGTCCAGGGCCTCGTCGCCGCGGTACTTGTCGACCATGAACTGCTTCACCTCGGCTATCTGAGCCTCGGTGTCGGCGGAATCCCAACCCCAGGTGTGGGTGACGAAGAGGTTGACCGGGCCAAGGTCGGGGACCTCGACGCGCGCGTAGACCGCGTTGCGCTGCTCTTTTGGGGCAGGCCAGAAATCCGTGGTGGTCAGGCTGCGGCTGTCGGACTCCAGGAGCGTGTAGCGGCTCAGCACGACATTGCTCATCAGCTCGCCCGTGTCCCAATGGGCGAAGCCAACGGCTAAGGCATGCCAGGCTTCTCCGCTGGCCTCTTCCAGCGCCTCGCGGATCAGCTCGGCGCCGTCGTACTCGGCGCCGTCGTAGTCGTAGGAGTGGAAGGTCCCCGAGAGCACCTCGTTCAGTCCCACCAAGTCGGCGTCCAGGCTTGCCAGCCCAGCGCCGATCCACTGCAGCTTGTCGAGGGGGTCCTGTTCCTCCTGGAAGCTATGGGTGTTCAGGCTGACGACGACCAGCTCATCGGCTTCGGTCATGGCGCTGTCGGCGCTATCCCGCAGGCCCTCACCGCCTTCTGTGGGAAGCGTCGCAGCATGCTCTGCTCCGTTTTGCGAGCACGCCAAACCCACGAGCGCCGGGAGAACCAGGCTCGCAGGGAAACACCGTTGAGAAGGGCTGACCTCGCCTGCCCATGACCGCATGCAGCGGTGGGCAGGCGGGCTCGTCACGCGCCTGCGTGCTTACTCGGCGATGCGGATGGCCTTGTACAGCAGCTTGCCGGCGTTGGTCTCTTCTTCGGCGGCCAGCGGGTTGACTGGCGCAGTCAGCTCCCAGACCAGCGAACCGTCGCGAGCCACCTCGTAGACGCCCTCGCCCTCGGTGACCAGCAGGTTGCCGTTGTCCAGCGAGTTGGCATCGCGGATGCGGAAGGGGCCGTTCTCCTTCTCCGGAGCCTTCCACTCCCACTGGAGGCTGCCGTCCATGCGGTCCACCTGGACGACCCGCTGCGGCTGGCGCAGTGCCACCAGGTAGCTGGTGCCATCCTCGGTCAACTCCGGATCGTGGGGGTGCATGCCGCGCACCGCGCCGACGCTGCCGACGGAGCGACCATCGACCGCCTTGGCCTCAAAGCTCATCTCGTTGGCCACGGTGCCGTCGCTGTTCAGCTCGAGGATGACGTTGAAGTTGCGGAAGGTGACCAGGGTGTTCTTGCTGTCGAGGCGTTCGACGGCGTTGGGGTGACCCCAGGAGCCCACCTCATCGACGAAGTCGGCGTGCTCGGGCGAGGAGAAGCGGTCCATGCCGTTCCAGGCCCAGACGATGTTGTTGTCGACATCGACCTCGATCAGCTGGTCTTCACCCTGGGGGGCGAGGCCGCGCGAGATGAGCACATTGCCGTTGACCAGCTTGTCGCAGTCGTGGGAGACGTGGGGATCGATTCGTGACCAGAGCACCTGGCCCTTGCGGTCGATCTCGTAGACACCATGCGCCATCACGGTGAACAAGATCGTGGAATCCGGGGTCGCTTCCACGTCGAGCAGGATGCTGCCCGGGGGGTTCTGTTCCGGAGTCAGCGTATAGGACCAGACGACCTTGCCGGAATTGTCGACCTCGTAGATCGTACCCAGGTGGTTGCCCTGGGTATCGTAGTAGAGGCCGAACATCGTGGTCCCTGGTTGCAACGCGTCGGCGTTGTGCACGACGACGTCGAACTCGCTGAAGATGGTCGAGTCTGTGTCGACGGGATCCGTCTGCGGCGCGTCGAAGCGGCAGCCGAGTACGAGGATCATCGGCACGGTGAAGTGGAGGGCCTTCATAGGCGTCACCTTTCGGATGAGGTTGAGGGCAGCAGAGACTGGCATACTCTACACGGTCTGCGGGCCTGTTTCAACCGATGATCCTGTCCTTGACTGATTTATCGACTTCAGGACGCGTAAGTCCGGCCTGCGGGGCCGCTTGCCCGGCGCAGCGCGTGGGGCGATTACTGTCCGCTACCTGCAGGCCTGGGTGTACGTGCTCGTGCTGCTGTCGCAGGAGAACCAGTCCGTGCTGCAGCTCGTCTGCCAGCTGGCGGAGCTGCCGCATGCCGCGACACCGGAGGTCCAACCGTCACTTCCGCTGCAGAAGGGCCAGCCGGTGCAGCTGCCGGTGGCGGTGTAGTACTTGTCCTCGCTGCCGTTGCAGTCGTAGTCGAATGAGCCGTCACCCCGGTCCGTGGTGAAATAGGTGGACTGGGCGGGATTGGCGCTGGAGCTGCCGTCGTAGCAGTCGGTGCTCAGGCTGCTGGTGTAGTAGCCGCTGGAGGCGCAGAGGCACTGACTTGAGCTCGTGCCGTAGCCGTCGCCGTCTGCATCGTAGTAGTAGGTGGAGCAGCCCGAGGCGCTGGCCTCGTCGGTGCTGCCGTCGCAGTCGTTGTCGACGCCGTCGCAGCTCTCGCTGGCGGCCGGGCTGATGGACGCGTCTCCGTCGTCGCAGTCCGAACCCGCCGTCATGCTGCCGCTGGTCGTGCTGGAGCCGTAGCCATCGCCATCCGCGTCGGCCATGCAGGCGGAGCTGGAGTCGTAGGGGGCGGCGCCGGGGTAGGTGGTGGCGCTGGCGTCGTCGCAGTCGGTGTTGTCCGAGACGTAGCCCGACGGCGCGTAGCACTGGCTGACGTAGTAGCTGGCCGATCCGTAGCCGTCTCCATCGTAGTCGATGTACCAGGTGGAGACGTCGGCGGCGTCGTCTTCGTCGGTGCTGCCGTCGCAGTCGTCGTCGTAGCCGTTGCAGAGCTCGCCGGCGGCCGG
>CAYVQL010000487.1:0-5690 GCA_964454135.1 uncultured Enterobacterales bacterium
AGACGCGGACCGAGGCCATGCGTCATCGGACGCGGGATTATGCCAGGGAGTGGCTCGGGGATGGGGTCGGGAACGGCTGGCTCCGTGGGGGGGGCCGACTCGCCGGTGGCCAGGGGAGCCTCCATGTCGGGCAGTTCTTTGTTGGTCGAGGCTTCGGGCTGCTCGAGAGTGGTCGGCTCGACCGCCGTCGCGGGCTCGCGCATATCTGCGTCGGGTCGCAGCGCCAGCCAGATCCCACCACCGATGACGCAGCACAGGAGCACGATGCCAGCCACCAGGAGAGCCCTCGGATGACGCTTGGAAGGGGCTGGTGTCGGCTCCGGCTCCACGGCTGCGCTCCTCACCACCTCGGTCGCGAACTCCTGGGTGGCGGCCAGCTCGTTGTGCAGCGCCACCGATCCACTTTTCTCCACCAGGATGGCGGGGGCTCCCTCGGTCAGTTCTCGTTTGGGTACATGACCGTCGAGCCTCGGCACTTCCACTTCGGCCCATTCGCGCAGGTAGGGGCCGGGGAAGCCGCCCTTGAGCGTGCGCGCCCGGCGCTCGACCTCGCGCCCGGATGGCCGTTCACCGGGCTCGAACGCGATCATCTCCCCGATGAGCTGGATCAGCGGCTCGTAGTCGGAGGCGTCCTCGGGCGACTGACCCAGGGAGACGCTGCGGCGCACATCGGAAAGTACGCTGTCGAGCCAGGCGCGGTTCCGCTTGGGGTTGGTGGGGGGCGAATCGAAGGAGTCACCCGCCAGCAGCTCAGCCAGCACTACACCCAGGGCGTAGATGTCCGTCTCGTGGCCGTCGACGCCGTCGAGCCGCTCGGGCGCCATGTAGCGCATGGAGCCAAACAGCAGCGACCTCGTGGCGGCCTCGCGTTCCTGGAAGTCGGCCCGCGCGACCCCGAAGTCGAGCACCTTGACCTCGCCCTGTGCGGTCAGGCGGATGTTCGAGAGCTTGATGTCCCGGTGGACCAGACGCAGGGGCTCTCCGGTGACGTCCGAAGGTACAGCCCAGGCCGCGTGCAGCGCGCTCGCGATTTCTTCGATGATCTCCAACGCGACGCGCGCGGGGATGCGCGCGTGGTGGGCTGCGATGGCCAGGTCGACCCCGGCCACGTACTCCATCACGACGCCCCAGGCGTCGCCGAAGTCTGCCAGGTTGTCTACGCCGACCACCGCCCGGTGCCGGATCAGCCCCAGGATGCGTGCTTCGTCCCGCAGGCGCAGCGCCATTTCTTCGGGCATCCGGTCGTCGCGGTTGAGCACCTTGAGCGCCACCTGCTTGGCGAAGCCGCCTGGGCCTATGATCTCGGCGCGGTAGACGGTCCCGAAGGCCCCCTTGCCCAAGGTCTCGATCAAGCGGTATCGCCGGGCCTCGCTCACCAGCGTACCTCCAGGAACGCGGCTGTGCCCAGGCCCAGCCCTGCGGCGCCGAGCGCGATGGAACCGACGAAACAGGCGTTGGTGGAGGTGCGGAGCGAGGGCTTGTCCATCGGGTCGGTGTCGGGATCGCTCCACTTGCTATGGCTCGCCGATGCGACCCCGTACAAGGCCCCGGCGGCCACCAGGGAGGCACCTGCCGAGCCCAGCAGACCCCACCGGGGGCCGACCCTCTCGCCTGCTGCCAGAGGCGCCGACGGTGTCGCTGGCAGGGGCGGCTGGGTAGGCTCTGAAGCGGCTATCGGAGTCGGGGACGGAATCTCGAGTCCAGGTATGGGCTCGCCGTTCCAGACGTAGGTGGTGTGCTGGACCTGACCGTCGCCTCCAACGCGCTGGAAGATCACGGGCCACGCGGTGGGGCGCTGCGTTCCTGCCCGGCCGTCGATAAGGTAGTGCCCCTCGGCTGAGACAGGAAGCTCTTCGTAGGAGCCTGTCTCGATGGGGATGGCGGCGTAGGTGGACAGCATGGGGTTGCCCGCAGGGACCATGGCCTCGGGAAAGGTGTAGGCTGGCTCGATACTCCGCGCCGCGGCGAAGGCCCTGGTGGAGCGTTCTGGCTCTCGCTCGATGAAGGCACGCAGCCCCATCATCCGATGAACCGATGCGGCCAGGTAGCGCGGCACGGGCTCTTGGAGGCAGGCGAGCCCGGCGGAGAGTTCATCCGTCATCTCCTGGAACGCGGGCACGTCCAGCGCAGTGTAGGTAGACTCAGCGCGCTCGAGGATCGACTGGATGTCGGCGGTGCTGATGGGCAGGTCGCACTCAGCGTGAGCCGCTGTGCTGGCCGCGAGAGCAAGTAGAACGAATGGCAGCACGTCATCCTCCAGTTCAGGTTTCCGAGTATACGCCTTTGGCGATGTCTGTCAGGAGGCCAGCCAGAGATGGCTGCGTCCGCCGGGCTCATCCCTTTCTCTCGCGTCCCCTTGGGGTTGCGCAAACCGTGCCCGTATCTTTGCTCGGCGTCTGCGCTGCTTGTGGACCAGCCCCTGTGGGCTCATCCGAGGAAGTGCAGCGAAACCAGCATCGCGACGATGAGAAGGAGGAGCGTGAAGAACAAGAGGATGGCCCATCCGTGTCCAGTTAGCCCGGTATCAGGCGAAGGACGGTAAAAAGTAGCGGGTCCGAAAAGAAGGGCGGCGCCAGCCGGAGTGCCCTGGTATTCAAGGCGGTAGCTACACCTCCAGGAGGCGCCTGATGGATGCTACCACGCTCCGCAAGACTGTCCACGACTTCTTTCCCAAGACGCTCATCAAGGCCACCATCAAGCGCCTCGGCGTCCAGGGGATAGGGGGGATTAGCAGGATATTCGAAGTATAGCCGCAAAGGCGGCATTTCGCCAACGGGTCCAAGAACCGGGCGGCGTTTCGCGGTGCAGGCGCGGCGATGCGGCTGGCGGGGCCCGCCCGGGGCTTGTCCTCATCCCTTCCTGCCCTCCGTTGCGCATCCGGAAGGCTCTCTTCGCGTCCATCGCGCCCAATCCGCGTGTTTGGGGGCGTTGCGCTTGCGGGGCACGACGGGCTCGCCTCCGGCGCCGTTGTCGACCCCGGCTTCCTCGGCGAGAGCCGCGATGGCGGCGCGCGCGGCCTTCTGGGGCCTCCGTCCACCGCCCTCCCAGCGGTTGACGGTGGCCACGGAGACGCCGATGCGGCCGCCCAGCTCCTCTTGCGTGAGGTTCAGGGCAGCCCGGATGGCTCGGAGGGTGTCGGGCAAAGTAGGAGCATTCGTCATAAATGCTACTTATGTCATGTATGCGCATACATCCACTCCACAACCAGGTGGTTCTGGACCTGCTGTAGACCAGCCTTCTGCCCGGAGATTCTTCGCCTTCGACCCTGGAGGAGCGCGATGACCTTCTGGACCAGGGCCAAGTGCTGGCCACCGCCGCCCTCCTTCGGGCAGGGACCTCGTCCCGCCCGAATCCCCGGATCCGTGTGTTTCTTCAATATCCTACCGGCCTCAAACCGACGACCGCAGGCCTGACAGAGTGCCGCTCGGCATCCTCCAACCGGCACTTTGAAAAGCACCTTCCTGGAATTCACCTTTCATTGACGAAACACCTATAGAAGGTGCGTTTTCGCCGGTTTTCCGACCGGGGGGGCCCGCTCGGAAAACACCCTCGGTCCAGTGCTCGACAGCCAGCACGATCTAAGACGGGATCTCGCTGGCACCTGCGCCACTACTCCAGCTGAGCCCGGTATTCGAGCCAGCGGTAGGCCTTGCCATGCACCTCGTGGATATCCGGCATCGTGCGCCTGGGATCGGTTATTGGCTAGACACAGGGGAGCCCTCTCCCCCCTCAGAAGACCCACACCGCCGAAGCTCCCGCGGCGAGACCGGTTGTTCGTAGGTGGAAGCTGCCCTTGGCGGCGTCGGGCACCACGGTGCCCTCCTTTTCAGAGTGGTTATCGTTTTTCCAGGTGAACTCGTCCACGCCACCGAAGAGCCTACCGCCCACCTCCGCCCGCAGCATCACCGAAGGGTGCAGCATCAGCACCATCCCCACGTTGGCTACGCCGCCGAAGCGGATGGCGCTGGCGGAGATCTCGTGGTCCTCGCCGTCGTCGTCGGTGTAGGCCTTGCCTGAGGGCACGCTCCAGATCTGCATGCCGAAGGCAGCGCCGCCGGCCAGGTAGGTACGCGGTAGCAGCAGGAAGCGCTTCTCCACACCGAAGGCGGTTTGGTAGAGCGCCAACTCTCCGGCGAAGCTGCGCTGGATGCGATTGGTCTCGTACCACTCGTACCAGCCCACCGTGCGGCCCAGGTTGACGTCGAAGCGCAGATCGAAGCCCAGGGCGCCCTTGCCCTCTTCGATGCTGCGTTCCCCCCCCTGGGGATCGGGTGGCAGGCCGGCCGCCGGTCGATCGGCCGCGGTGTAGCCGAACATGCCGCCCACCTCGATGCCCAGCTGTGGATTCTCTTGGGCCACCATGGCTGTCTCGCCCGGGGTGCTTCCGTAGACGACCTGCACCCGGGAGGGATCGGCCTCGCCTTCCAGGCCCCCGACGCCCCGAGAGCGCACGCGGGCGTATCCGGCTCGATCGCCGTCCCGCTTCATCCAGAAGCCGTCTCCTACGCGGACACCTTCCTCGACGCCCAGGGGGAAGGCACCATGGCGCGCCGCCTTGCCTTCGCCGCTCCAGGCCGCGAGGGGGCCGTAGAGACGGAACTCGTCCACCTTGCGCGTCTCCAGCTGCAGCTGGCGCACGGCTTGGCGTGCGCGCTTTAGCGCCTCGCACTCGGTCTCACGCCGTTCGTAGTTGGAGCCGTCGTCCTCCTTGTTGGGGGTGTCCAGGTAGCAGAGATCTTCGACCGCGCGCCAGGCCAGCCCCAGGGCCCCGGGGTGGGACCCGGCCTCCAGCATGGGCACCATCATCGCCGGGCGCGCGATGGAAGCCACCCGGTTGACGGACAGGCGCACATTGTGTAGGGCCGAGGCAACGGCCTGGGATTGCTCCAGGGGCAGCTGCTCTAGCAGGGCCTCCAGCTCTGCGGCCTTGTCCACCGCTTTGTCTGCCAGGGGGACCTGCTGCTTGAGGTTGTCGAGCGTGGCGGCGCGGGCCTGGACCATCACGTCCTCCACCATGTCCACCACGCCCGGGACCTTGGTGCTGAGTTCGTCGCTCAGCTGCAGGCGTCCGTCTTCGCGCTGGAACACCATGAGCTCCATGCCCAGGCTGATGGAGGTGCTCACCGACGACTTTCCGTCTTTGCTCTTGGACTCCTTGCGCTCGGCCTCGTAGCTGACGATGCGTGGGATTGCAGCCGCATCGGCGCAGCCCAGAGCCTCAGTCGTTGCCGCCGAGCCCTTGAGCAGCAGCTCGTCTCCGCTCAACACCGGATCGGAGGCGCTCAGCCAAGTGTCGAAGCGCTCCAGGGGGTAATCCACGGCGAAGAGGCCCTGCGCTGCGGAGAGCATCAGCTCCCGGTCATTGGACAGCTTGGATCCAGTTGGGTCCTTGGCTTTGTAGGAGACCGTCTTCTCGTACTCTCTCTCCTCCATCTGCATGGGGAAGACGATCATGGACAGGCGTGCGAAGCGTCCAGGACCCAGATCTTCTGCAGCAGTGCAGGGGTGTCGAGTGGCCGCGTTTCCGGTGGCGACCAGTGCGAACAGAACCAAGGATGGACTCATGGCGGGCTCCTCATGGGAGTAGTGGCGTGGAATGGTTCACGGCCATCTTCGCTGGGACCTGGCGAATAGCCTTTCCGACCCTGCCACCTTGGTGGTGTCCTGTCAAGTCCATAATCGTCGGCCCG